>NZ_JBKBEX010000014.1:0-125208 GCF_047303325.1 Polaromonas sp. CT11-55
AAACAAAAACAAACCGCGACCCTGGTGTCTGCGTCCCCTGCGCTTCGCTCCGGGGCAACCTGCGGTGCTCGGTCCAGGCGGGGTCTCGCTAAACTCGCTACGTTTCACTTCGCTCAGACAACGCGATCCCTGATCCGCCTGGACCTCCGCTCCTCGGCGCATACACAAGGGGTGGGGACAAAAATACCAAAAACCACAAGGACACGCCATGGCGTGTCCTTGTTTGTATTTGGTTTCTTTGTCTTCTGTCCCCGCTCCCGATTGCCCCGTCCTGGCTGGGCCGAGGAGCGCAGACGTAGGCGGATCAGGGATCGCGTTGTCTGAGCGAAGCGAGTTTGCGCGAGACCCCGCCGTAGTCGAGCACCGCAGGTTGCCCGCAGCGCAGCGGAGGGACCCAGACTGCGGGCCGCCTTTTCTTTGGTGACTTTGGTGTTCGCGTAACTTCGCTGCGCGAAGTGAGCGAACCCCGCGCGCGCAGCGCGCCTTTTGGCAAACAAAAGAAAACCCGCTTTGCGGGTTTCGCCAAAGTTACTTGCCGCCGGGCAACCCCGGCTAGCCGCCCTTAGCAGAGAGCGCAGCCGCCGGAAAAAATCAATTTAAATAGAACCTAAGTCCTGGATAGCATCCACCACCATACTCGTCCCCACCGCAATCAACAGGATGTCGGTCGCAACCCGCACATACTTGTGCCCGGCGGGCGGGGCACCGAGCTGCACCACCACAGCCGCGGGCACGGGGTAGTACACGACGTCGCGCGGCAGCGGCTGGCCGATGGCGTATTTCTTGGCCTGGCCTGGGGGCAGGCAGCCGTTGTTTTTCTTGGCCAGGCCCGGAGGGCAGTGGCCGGCCTTGAACTGCTTGCCGTAGTAGTTCTGGACCACCACACGCTGCTGCGGCACAAAATAGCCGCCGACCTTGACCTCGGTGGCTTGCTTGTTTTTCTTGGCTTTTTTGCCGCCCTGCTCTTGATTGCCCTGGTCGGACTGCTCCGCCTGTTGCTCGTGCTTGTTGCCTTTGTTTTTGCCGCCGCCCGCCCATTCGGGTTTTTCGGCAAAACTCGTGGAACAGGCCAGGGTGGCCGCCATCAGCAGTGCAATGCTGCGCCCCATTGTCATCGTGGTGGTTTTCATTATGGTTCTCCGGTGGTTTGGCAAGGGCCTGCGGCAAACAGGGCATTGGCCGCATGCCTGACTGTTCAACGGGGGGCTTGCGCGGCCGTTGACGGGACTTTGCCCATTCTCGCCATCACGGAAGGAAAAGATCTGTAGGGCAACAAGCTGAAGCAGCGTCCTACATTTGCTCACATTCAGGCTCAGGCAACACAGGCCTAGCTCGAAGGCTCCGCGAACTTCAGCAATCGCGTCGCCAGCAAGGTCTCCGCCAGAAAGCACACCAGGGCCAGCAGGAAGCAAACCACGCCCGACAAAAAGCACACCGTCGCGATCCGCAAGGTCGGCAGCTCGCTGGTCTCGCCGAGGAACAGCAGGATGATGGTGGTTCCGATCAGGATGGCGCAAAAAGTCAGCAAGGCGATGCAGATGTTGACCAGCCAGCCGCGGTGGCGAAGTTCGCGCAGTTCGGCATACATGCGTTGCGCGCGGGCGTCTTCCACGCCGCCGGCCTCCAGCCGGTTTTCCAGAAAGCGCGCGCGGTCAATGATGCGGGCCAGGCGGCCGGCCACGGCGGCAATCATGCCCGAGACGGCGGTGAGTAAAAACACCGGCGCCACCGCCAGCTGGATGCCGTGTGTGACCGTGGCAAGGTCGGGCGCGAAGTTCATGCAAAGCTCCAGCTGCGGGGTTTGAGAAAACCGCATTTTGTCATGCCACCCGCCGAGGCAAGCCCCCTAGCTCAGTTCGAACGGCGCTTCGTAGCGGTGCTGGCAGTTTTCGCAGAAAAAGCTGCGCCTGTTCGTTTTCCCCAGGTGGGCTTTCACAAAGGGGATGTCGCAGCGCGGGCAGATGCTCTTGGTATGGGCCAGCCAATGCTGCCTGAGCACAAAAGCTTTTTTCCAGGCCAGGAAATCAAAGCTGTACTGCCGGGCTTGCGTCACCAGTTCGCGCAGCTTGGGGGCGGGCAAGGCACCCACGGTTGACAAGGGGTGGACGCGCATGCGAAACAGCACCTCGTTCTTGATGATGTTGCCCACGCCGGAGAACACCGCCTGGTCCAGCAGCGCATCACAGACCAGGGTGGCAGGCATGGCGCGTAGCTTCCTGCGAGCGGCAGCGGCATCCCACGCATCGGAAAGCACGTCGGCGCTCCAGTCGTAAACAGCGTCCAGAGGTTCTTCGATGTAGCGCACCGAGCAGGTGTAGAAATTCAGTTCCTTGCCGCCCGCAAACCCCAGGCTGAGCCGGGGCACGGCCCCCTCTTTGCCTTCGTTGATACGGTAGCTGCCGAACATCAGCAAATGAATGCGGACGGTGAAGCCGTCGAACTCGAGCAGAAAATGCTTGCCCCAGCTGCGCACCGCCAGCAGGCGCTGGCCCACCATCCGCGCCGTGTCTATGCGGGTATTGCCGCCGACGCGCCGCACGACCTTGCCGGCAAAGCCCGCGGCTTCCTCCCTGAGGATCTGGATTGACGGCCCTTCGGGCATAAGAAACTCCTGAGCGCCCGACGGCAATCGGGCGTGGTGAGATTCTGGAATGCGGCCCGCGTTGTGCATGTGGGCCCGGGCCGGCCGCGGCTGACGGTAGGCGCGCGGTCGCGCACATGGGATTGCCCTACAGCAATGTCGTCGCTGTCCGACAGCCTGCGGCCCCAGGCGCTTCGCACAATGAATGTCATCGGCCACCGCTATCAGCCGTGGCTGCCGTGCAACCCCCTACCCGAAGGACTTCCCATGCTCTCCAACAACGAGGGACAGCGCGTCCCCGACGTCACCTTCAAGACACGCCAGAACGAACAGTGGGTCGACGTCTCCAGCGCCCAGCTGTTCGCAGGCAAGAACGTTGTGGTGTTCTCCCTGCCTGGCGCCTACACGCCCACCTGCTCTTCCACCCACCTGCCGCGCTTCAATGCGCTGGCCAAAACCTTCAAGGCCCACGGCATTGACGACGTGGTGTGCTTCTCGGTCAATGACGCCTTTGTGATGAATGAATGGGGCAAGGCGCAGGAAGCCGGCAACATCACCTTGATCCCCGACGGCAACGGCGATTTCTCCAGGGGCATGGGCATGCTAGTCGACAAGAGCGATCTCGGCTTCGGCAAACGCTCATGGCGCTATTCCATGCTGGTGCGCGACGGCCTGATCGAGAAGATGTTCATCGAGCCCGAGAAGGACGGGGACCCGTTCGAGGTCTCGGATGCCGACACCATGCTCAAGTACGTCGCACCGGAGGCCGTGGCGCCCGAACCCATCACGCTCTTTAGCAAGCCGGGCTGCCCGTTTTGCGCCAAGGCCCGGGCCATGCTGGACGAGGCCGGCCTTTCCTACGAGGAAATCACGCTGGGCCACGGCATCAGCACCAACACGCTGCAGGCAGTGGCGGGCGCCGCCACGGCGCCGCAGGTGTTTGCGGGTGGCAAAAAAATCGGTGGATCGGAAGCCTTGCAGGCCTGGCTCAAGGAATTGCAGTTAACGGCGAGACCGGCATCGCCGCAACAGCCGGAGCAGCAGAAGCAGCCGGAACAATTCCTCAGTTAGCCGCAGTGCTTTGCGCCCTGCGCCTGGCGCCCGCCGCGCGCCGGGCCCGCCAGCTTTTCACCGCGTCGCAGGCCTCGAAGTGCTTGAGCAGGTTCTGCTTTTGCCGCTCCATCAAGGCGCTGCCCTCAATCATCTGCGGCCACGATTCGCAGGCCTTTCCCACAGCCTCATTGAGCACGCCGCGCACGCGCGTTTCGAACATACCTGAGGCATTGCAAAAACTGCGCAGGGTCTGGGCCGTGAGCCTGGCCTGCTTTTCGCCGCCGGGCACAAAACGCAGCGCATGGCCGCGCCCGCCCAGGTAGGCCGCGTAGGCGACCACGTCGTAGGCCGGTGACAGTTCGGGCGTACGGCCGTCGCGGTACAGCACGCCGAAATTCTTCACGTGGGCATCGTAGTTGCCCAGCATTTCATTGACCATGACGCGGCGTATCAGTTCTTCCGCGGCGCCCTCGCCCACCTGGGCCGGCAGGCTCATGCCTTCGCGCAGCGTCCTGGCCATGGCGGCATAGCTGGCGGCCGGGTGGGTGTATTTTTCTTCGGGCTGTATGCGCAGGATCTGTGCGAAATCCTCGCAGTGGATGTGCCCCTGGGGTCCCCGGTCAAAGCGTTTGACAGCCAGGAAATGCCGGCTCTCGCCGAGCACAAAAGGCTGGCCGGCCGTGATCTCATCCAGGGGCGCCAGCCAGGCTTCGCACACGTCGACGCCCGCGGCCCGCGCCAGGCGCAGCGAGAGTTCCTCCACCTCGGGCAGCAGGGCAAACTCCGCCGTGGGCAGCTTGGCGATGATGTGTATGCCCTGGGCATCGCGGGTGCGCGCCACATAGCGGCCCTGCTGCTGCACCAGCGCCAGCTTGGGCTGCACGCCGGACAGCGAGGTTGCGTCGGGCAAAGGGTCGGCGCTGACGGACATCTCCAGCGCGTCATGGTGCTGGGTGACCACGCCGGCCAGCGCCTGGGCATCAAGGTGCGCCGGATAGGCGTAGACATTGCCCGGCAGGTCGGTGCCGCAGGCGGCCAGCATGTCGAAATGGTCGTTGGGCCCGCAGCCGCGCAGCTGCTCGAGGTGGCGGCGCAGCGGGCCTTCGGGCAGCAGGTTCTGGAAGAAAGCCGGCAGGCGCCCGCCCTCGGCATTGAAGAACGGGGTGTTGACGTAGCTGCGCCAGAAAATCTCGCGGCGCTGCGCGTCGTCGTCCGTAGCGGCCCAGGAAAACACCGGCGATGCCGGCTTGGACCAGAAGGCCTCGTCGGGGATGAAGCGCGTGAGCGCCGTGTTGCCCGTGCCGTACTGGAACAGCAACCCGGCGCGCAGGGAGCCCAGGTAGATGTCCAGCGCCAGGACGTTCATGGCCGCTCACCCTTGGTCTTCTTTGCGCGTGCGGCGGCGGCTGCGAGCTGCGAGGTCTCTGCCACGATGCGGTCCACCCGCGACAAGGCGGGTGGCACAGGCTCCTGGACGCTGTGAGCCTGCAGGCCGGCGGCCGCCACCTTGGGCAGCAGCAGCACCTCCAGGCCCAGCTGGTCGGCAATCGCCATCAAGGTGGTAATGCGCGGCGCGCTGCGGCCCTGCAGCACATTGCGTACCGCCAGGGGTGTGAGGCCCGTCCTTTCTGCCAGGGCCTGGTAGTCCAGCATCAGACGCTGCCGCTCCGCTTCAAGAAGGGTCGCCATTTCAGACAGTGTTTTCATCAATAGAAAAGCATCGTTTTTTATAGAAACGATAGTATTTTATCTATTTATGGATTAAAAACAATATTTAACTATCTTTTTATCGAAAATAGATAGTTAAGCATCTATTCCTATTTCAAAAACCGGAAATTGGGCAAAATCCCGCCGGGCAGATCCGGCCAATTCCGCCGCGCGACCGGCTTGGAACAGGGGGCTTTAGCCGGCAGCCTCCCTAGCCGAACTTGCGCACCGCATCGAGCGCCAGTCCCGCGCCAATACTGCCGAAGCGGTCGCCCTCCACGCTGCGCGCCTGGGGCAGCAGCGCGGAAATCTGCTCACGCAGCAAAGGCACGCCACTGGAGCCGCCGGTGAAGAACACGGTGTCTATGGCGTCCGGGTCGACGCCGGCGTCCTTGAGCAGGCCCAGGACAGCGCGCGACACCGTGCCCACAAGCTCGCCGATGGCGCCGTCAAAGTCGGGACGATGCAGGGTGAGCGTCTCGCCGGGGGCGATGCGCCCCAGGTCCATGACGGCCTCGGGCGCATCGGACAGCGTGATCTTTGCCGCCTCGACCTGCATCGCCAGCCAGTGGCCTGCGCGCTCGCGCACCAGGTTCTGCAGGCGGTCCAGCTTGTCCTTGTCGACCGCGCCGCGCCGTATGTCGCTGATCTGCGTCCAGGACTTCTTGCTGTAGACCTGGTTGATGGTGTGCCAGGTCGCGAGGTTGAAGTATTGCGCCGAGGGCACCTCCAGCCCGCTCACCAGCCGGCTGCCCAGGCCCAGCGTGGGCATGACGCTGGCCAGGCTCAGGTATTTGTCGAAATCGGTGCCGCCTATGTGCACACCGCCGCTGGCCAGGATGTCATCCCGCCGCTCGGCCTTTTTTGCGCGCTCCGGCGACAGGCGCACCAGCGCGAAGTCCGAGGTGCCGCCGCCGATGTCCACCACCAGCACCAGCTCTTCGCGCCGGATCTGCGACTCATAGTCAAAGGCTGCGGCGATGGGCTCGTACTGGAAGGCAATGTCTTTGAGGCCGACCGCGTGGGCGATCTCGGCCAGGGTGTTTTCGGCCTTCTTGTCGGCTTGAGGGTCGTCGTCCACAAAGAACACCGGGCGGCCCAGCACCGCCTGGCTGAAGGATTGGTCGGCGGCTTTTTCGGCGCGGTGCCTGAGCTCGCCGATGAACTGCGCCAGCAGCACGCGAAACGGCAGCGCGCGGCCGGCAACCTCGGTGTGGTCGTCAATCATGGCCGTGCCCAGCAGGCTTTTAAGCGAGCGCATCAAGCGCCCTTCGTAACCGGCCAGGTAGTCGGCCAGCGCCGCGCGGCCGTAGCTCACATGCTCGTCCTCGGCATGGAAAAACACCACCGAAGGCAGCGTCGGTTTGCCGCTTTCGAGCGGCAGCAGCGCGGGCAAGCCGGGCCGGCTCCAGCCCGCCGTGGAGTTGGAGGTGCCGAAGTCTATGCCGCAGGCTTGGGGAGCGCTCACCGGCCGGCCGGCTTGGCAAAGCCGCTTTCAGCCCAGGCCACGGCGCTGGCGCGGTTGAGCTTGAAGGACGGCGCCACGCGCACCTGCGCCAGTTGTTCACCGGCCTCGTCAGCGGCGCCAAGCAGGCCGTGCGGGTTGTCCTCATCCGGAACGATGTCCAGCGTCACCGTGACACGCGCCGCATGGGCGGTCACGGTGATGCTCTGGTGCAGCGTGGCATGCAGCTGCTGCTCGTGCCTGCGCACGAATTCCGAGGCGGTCTTCACCAGCGTGCTGAAGGCGGGGCCGTCCAGCGGCTTGGGATTTTTCTTGTCGCGCCCCATGGTCCAGGGGCCGACCAGCGCGGGCTCGGGCTCGCCGTCCTTGATCATGGCGACGGCCCAGCCGTCGTCGTCTTCGTTCTTGATAACCTTGGCCGTCCAACCGTCGCCGCGCCAAAGCCGCGGCTCCTGGAGAACGGGCTGCTCGTCGTGGAGGGATTCGTCGTCCGGGCCGGCCGGTGGGGTGTGGGAGTCAGTCAAAGCGGGATCACTCGGGTCGGGCGCCCCAGCAGCAGGCCGGGGGGCAAATTCAGGTCACACACCGCCTTCAACACGGTGCGCACGAGGGACACGGATTCTACAGCCCCTGCCCCATACCCTCACAAGCCAAGGTCGCTCAGGCTCGGGTGGTCGTCGGGCCGGCGCCCCAGCGGCCAGTGAAACTTGCGATCGGCCGCCTTGATGGGCAGGTCGTTGATGCTGGCGTGGCGCACCGCCATCAGGCCCATTTCGTCGAATTCCCAGTTTTCATTGCCGTAGGAGCGGAACCAGTTGCCGGCATCGTCATGCCACTCGTAGGCAAAGCGCACCGCAATGCGGTTGCCGCCGAAGGCCCACAACTCCTTGATCAGGCGGTAGTCCAGCTCTCGCGCCCATTTGCGCGACAGCAGGCCGACGATTTCCTCGCGGCCGGTGCCGAACTCGGCGCGGTTGCGCCAGCGGCTTTGCGCCGTGTAGGCCAGCGACACGCGCTGCGGGTCGCGCGTATTCCAGCCGTCTTCGGCGGCGCGGACTTTCTGCACAGCGGTGTCGTGGGTGAAGGGCGGGAGCGGCGGCCGGGTTTCCATGGAGGCATCCTTTAAATGGTGTGGAGGTGGCGGAGGCGACAAAGAAAAGAAAGTAGACAGGTCTGTCTACTTGTCGAAATTCTGGCACAAGTAGACAGACCTGTCTACAATCAGCTCATGGACGTTTCAGCCCCCTCCCCGCGCGAACGCATCCTGCTCACCGCGCACGACCTGTTTTACCGTGACGGCCTGCGCGCCACCGGCATAGACCGCATCATTGCCGAGTCGGGCGTGGCCAAGCTCACCTTCTACCGCTGCTTTCCGAGCAAGGACGAACTGATACGCACCTTCCTGGACTACCGCCACGAACGCTGGATGGCCTGGTTTGTCGACGCCCTGGGGCGGCACGGCGCGGTGGCGGGCGGCGGCCTGGCGCCGCTGTTGCCCGCGCTGGCCGAATGGTTTGCCGACCCGCTGTTTCGCGGCTGCGCCTTCATCAATGCCACGGCCGAAGCGGGCGCCCTGCCCGGCGTGGCACAAATCGTGCAAAACCACAAAAGCGAGATGCGCCAGGTCATTGCCGGCCTGTTGCCGGCCGGCCCGCGCCAACAGGCTATCGCCGGCGCGGCGGCGTTGGCCGTGGATGGCGCCATCGTGCGGGCGCAGATGGAAGGCGGTGAAGCGGCGCTGGCGGGACTCCGCCTGCTGCTCGATGCGCTGGATGCGCCGCAGGCTCCCGCCGGCTAAGCCTTCAGAGGCCGGCGCGTCTTCACCTTGGGCCGGGACGTGAGCGCCGTACCCGCGCGCTGCGCCACCTTCACCGCGGGCCGTTTGCCCGAAGCCACCCATTCATCGTAAAAATCGATCTTGCTGTCCAGCAGCTTGAGCGCCAGCTGCCACTCGGCAATCATGCCCCTGACCTGCTCGCGGTGCGCCGAGAGCAGGGCCTGCCGTTTGGCCAGCGTGCCGCTGCCCTGCTTGACCAGCGCGGTGTATTCGCGCATTTCGGCAATCGACATGCCGGTGCGCCGCAGCCTGTCCATCAGCTCCAGCCAGCTGATGTGCAGCTCGCCGTAGACGCGGCGCCGCCCGCCGTCGCGCGCCACGCCCGGAATCAGGCCCTGCGCCTCGTACCAACGTATGGTGTGCACACTGCGCCCAGTGCGCGCGGCGAGTTGCCCGATCAGGAAAGTTTCAGCCATGCGTCACTATAGAACCTGTTCACGGCCTAAACGGGGCCGCGTTGGGTGCAATCGGGATGAGTGGGCCGACCGGGACCGCCGCATGGGCTAATGCCCATGCAAGGGCCTGGGTGGCTCAATCGCCCGATTTCACGCCAACCCCGAGGGCAAGTGCCTTCTCGGGCGGTCTGCGGCGTTGCGGTGCTAGCCCATAGCCGTGCTATGGGCGTCGCACCGCGCCTTGCATCCCATCCCGATAAGGCGCTTGCGCGGCCCCGTTTAGGCCGTGAACAGGTTCTAAGAACCTGCCGCTCAGGCGGCAAGCGCCTGCGATGGCGGGGCCTCCAGCGCCGAACTCACGAGCGCGGTATCCAGGTACTCCATCAAGTCCTTGATCCGCCCGCCCTCCATGCGGCAGACATAGCAATAACGGTTGTTGTAGGCCTTGCCGGCTTTGGTCGTTACCCGCCCGTCGAACTCGATGATGACCATGTCGCCGTCGGCCATGACGCGGCGCGTGGTGCTGACATAAGGCGTGGCGAACTGGGCATACAGCGGCCGCAGCAATTCCTGAAGGACCGCCTGCTTGCCGCTGTAGGTGCGCGACCACGGCGTGTCGCCGGGAATGGTCCATGAAACATCATCGGCCATGGCCTCGACAAAGGGCTTGCCGTTGCCTTTGTCCAGCTCGGCCATGACTCGCTGGATGTACTCTTTGTTAGCCGCCGTGGTGGCGGCGGAGGATGCTGTGCTCATGAGGAATCTCCTGGAATGCCCTTCGCACCGGGCGTGGAGCCCTGCACGTCGCGAGGGCTTGCAGGGATTAAAAATCCTGGAGTGCACTCAAGGTCAAGCGCCGCTGAGGAAAAAGCGCTGCCGCCTTGAGGCCAACCCTACAATGCCCGCATGAACCAGAAACGACCGGCCGCCAGCGAATGGGTCAGCAAAATGCTGGCAGTGCTCAAAAGCGGCAACACGACGGCGGCGATCGCCCAGATCAAGGCGACCACCAGCAGCAAGGATTTGCGCCAGCTGCACGCAATGCTGGAAAAAGCCCAGCTGTTCAAACAGCTCCCGGGAGTGGAGACAGCGATTTCCGACCAGTTGCAGGCGCTGGCCTCACCGCGTCTGAGCCGCTCGCCCTGAATCGCGCTACGCCGGGCGAATCTCGAACTGCGCATCACCCATATAGCGATGTGGGCCCAGGGCGGCCGTCACGGCCGCCAGCTCCGCCGCCTGCCACTGGCTGAAGATCTCCTGTTCGTCGGCCGACAGCACATCTTCCGCCGGCGATTCGCCATAGGTCGCGACCAGCCGCATATAGGCGTTGTAGACCGGCAGCACCAGGCTTTCATGGCCCAGCGCCTCCTCCAGCGCCGTCCGGAAGCGCTGCTCGGCCGCCTGCAGCTCTCCTTCGGACGCATCTTCATAGGCGTACAGCCTGAGCCGGTAGCTCATCACACGAGCTCTTTCATGGCTTCACGGCTGCGGGCGTGTTTTGCGTCAGCTCGATGCGGCGGCGCAGGCGCTCAGCCTCGGCCGTGTTGCCGCCCTGCTCCGCCAGGCGCAGCTCCGCACCCAGCCAGGCCAGCAACGGGCGCCGCCAGCCCTGGGCCGAGGCGGTGTCTATCGCCTGGCGGATCACGGCCGGGCTGGCCTTGCCGGTTTGCAGCAGCACACCGGCCGCCACCAGCTTGGACAAAGGATCGGTGATGCCAGCCAGCGCACCCGCGTTGCCGGCCGCGGCGGCGCGCTGCGATTCAGGCAGCAGCGCGATGCCTTGCGGCGCCACCCGGCCCTTGAGATAGTCGGCATAGGCGCGCTGCGCCTCGGTGGCATCGGGGCGCAGTTTTTCAAAGCCGGCGCAGGGCTCGTCCAGCACCAGGCTGGCGACGCGCGTCGCGCAATGCAGCAGCTCGGCCGTGGCCAGCAGGTCGGCACGGCCCGAGCGCGTGAGCTGGCCGCGCGCGCGCTCCAGCTCAGCCATCTCGACACGGCTGTTGCCTTCCATGTAGGCGGCGACGGAACGGTCCATGGAACCCTTGGCTTCGAACTGCCAGTCCGGCGCGCGCGGGCCGCTGGAACAGGCGGCCAGCAGCCCGGCGGCCACCACCAGCGCGGCGGGTTTGATCAGGTGGGTGTTCATGGCAGTTTCATCTCCGCCTCGCTCGCATCCTTGGCGAAAGGCCATTTGCGGCTGATCTCGTTGATCAGGCCTTCCACCTTGCGCAGGCTGGCCTCCACGTCGGCACGCAGCGCGCCCAGGTCGGCCGTGGCGTCCTTGGCGTTGCGGGTCACGGCCTGGGCGTCCTGCAGTAGCGCATCGACCTTTTTGAGGCTGGTGCGGGCCTCGCCCAGCATGGTGTTGAGCTGCACCACGGTGGCGCGGGTTTCGGGCATCAGGCCCTTGTCGCCGAAGACCTGGGTGTCGGTCTTGGCGGCCAGGCCGTCCAGCTTGGTGAGCAAGGCATTCGTACGGTCCAGGGTGGCGGCGAATTTTTTGGCCTCGGCCTCGCTGCCCAGCAGCACTGTGAGCGCGCCGCCCGGGCCGTTCAGCCTGTCGGTCAGGGTTTTCAGGTTGGCCAGGCTGGCGCCCACCGAGCCGCCCTCGCCGGTCAGGGTGTTGAGGTTTTCGATCAGGTCCTTGGCCGCGGCGATCACCTTGGGCACCTCGGCGGCCGCGTCGCCCAGCAGCACTGTGCGCTCCGCGCCCTCGGGCAGCGGCGGGTCGTTGAGCAGCCCGGTGTAGGCACGTATGGCGGTGCCACCGACCAGCCCGCGCACCAGCGTGAACACGCTGCTGGTGCGCAGCCAGTGGGCGTCCTTGGCCGCCACGTCGACCAGGATGCGGGCCTTGCCGTCCGGGGCCAGTTCCACGCGGTTGACCCGGCCTATGGGGAAACCTGAAAACGTCAGGTCCATGCCGACCACCACGCCGTCGGAATCGTCGGCGATCAGCACCAGGCGCTGGGTGGACTCAAACGCGCCGCGCGCGTACATCACATACAGCGCCGAGCCGCACACCAGCAGCAGCATGAAAAACAGCAGCAGCCTGGCCTTGAACTCCAGGCTGCGGATTTCCGCGGGCGAGGACTGCTGCGCCTCGCGCGCCGGCTGCAGCGGGTCCGGCCGGTCCGGCTGCGGATTGGGATTGTCGTGGGGTGAACTCATGGGGTATTTTTTTCTTGTGGAGATCAATAGTAATTGCCGACCAGCGAAGCAATCTCGATCAGCAGGATCACCGCGAACATGCGCACCAGCCCGCGCATCTCGGCGCTGGTACGCACGCTGGCCTCGGACATGCCGTACAAGGCCGAGGCCATGGGAATCAACGACACGGCCAGGCAAAAAAACAGGGTCTTGAGCACAAAGATCAGCGTCACCGCCGGGCTGAACACCTGGCCGAACAGCCGGGTATAGGCCGCCAGGCCCGAGAGCGCGAAGCCGTAGGTCGCGATATAAGCCACCACCAGCGCCACCACACAGCTCAGCGCCGCCAGCGTGATGCCCGAGAACATGCCCGCCACTACACGCGGCAGCACCTCGCGCCGCACCGGCTCAATCCCCTGGCGCCGCATCTCGTCGAGTTCGCCGCTGGCCTGCATGGCCGTCAATTCGGCACCATCGGGAATCGTGCAGCGCAGCGCCACAAACAGCGCCGCCGTCAGCGGGATCAGCTCCAGCACCAGCACCCGTATCACCACCTGCAGCGCATACTGCGACAGCCCATAGCTGAGCGCCGTCACCAGCACGATGCGCGTCAGAACCACCGTCACCAGCGCGCACAGCACCGTGAACCACAAAAGAATGGGCGCGGTATTGACGTAAATGTGGCGCGCCAGAATCGCGCGGCTCTGCGGGCTATAGCTCGAAGGCGAGAGCGTCAGCACCAGGATGATCGCCCCCAGGTGCACCAGTCGCCACCACTCGATCACCCACAGCTGCGCGGCACGGCCGGTTTGCGTGAGTTGACTTTGTGCGTATCCCTTGGAGGCCATGCGGGCATGATACCCAAGGGGGCCGCTTCCATGCGCTTATGCCAAGCCTGCGGAGAATCTCCTCTATTCGAATGAGAGGCCGCGCGCCACTGTGATCCCGGTATGTAACGGAGGGCTCAAGAGGGCACGGGTCACATAGAATCCAGGGACTGTCACATCCGCTTGCAATTTCTGGTTCACCGCTCCCCATGCATCCCCTTTTCAATACCCCCCTGTCCAGGTGGCCCTTGCGCTTTCATGCAGCGGCGGCGTGCCTGGCCGTGGCATCCAAACCACTACAACACTGCTCAAAAGCGCAAGACCGAGCGCTCTGACAGTGCGGCTGTCGATGAAGAAAGAAATTAATGGTCTTCAGTTCACCACTTTTCCTGTTTCTGTTTTTGCCGGTCGTTGTGGGCATCTACTATTTGATAAAGGCCATATCTCCCGCGACGAACAGGTTCGCAAACATATGGCTACTTTTTGCAAGCATCTTCTTCTACGTTTGGGGCGCACCTAAATCGTCATATTTGCTGGTCTTTGGTGCGGGCGTCATCCTGGACTACTACATTGCACTTGCGATTGCCGCTCACCGTCAATCCGCATCCGGCGCCAGGTCCGCAAAAATCCTGCTCTGGATCGCCATCGGGATCAACCTCCTGTTGCTGGGCTATTACAAATACGCAAATTTCTTTGTTGACGAACTCAGCAAACACCTTGGGAACATGCAGTGGACGTGGCAAGCCGTCATATTGCCCATTGGCATTTCATTTATTGTTTTTCACAAAATCAGCTATTTGGTGGACGTGTACCGACAGAAAGTGGAGCCGCGGAGAAACATCGCAGAGTTCGTGCTTTACCTGCTGTTTTTTCCACAGCTCATTGCCGGGCCCATCGTGCGTTACCACACCATCGCTGCCCAGATTACAGAGCGCACTCATTCCGTAGACCTGATGTTCCATGGTATATGGCGTTTCATGGTCGGCCTTGCAAAAAAAGTGCTGATTGCAAATCAGTTGGGGCTTATCGTTGACACGATCTTCTCGCAACCGGTCACTGCGCTGGATCCAACATTGGCCTGGCTTGGCGTGATCTTTTATACGCTTCAAATCTACTTCGACTTTTCTGGATACACCGATATGGCCATTGGCATCGGCATGATGTTCGGCTTTCGACTTCCCGAGAATTTCAATCGTCCGTACACCTCAAAAAGCATCACTGAATTCTGGCGGCGGTGGCACATGTCCCTTTCATCATTTTTTCGGGACTATGTTTACATCCCCCTCGGCGGAAACCACCTGACGCTTGGCCGGACACTGCTGAACCTGTGGGTGGTTTTTCTGTTGTGCGGTTTGTGGCATGGCGCCAAATGGACCTTTATCTTCTGGGGTGCCTACTATGGCGTGTGGCTGACAATTGAGCGGCTTTTCCTGCTGCGTACGCTTGAGCGCGTCCCTGCATTCGTCGCAACGGCATATGCATTTTTTGTCGTTGTCATCGGATGGGTGTTTTTCCGGTCCCCTGACTTGACCTATGCATTTGCCTATCTGGGGAAGATGTTCAACATCCAGGGTGCGATATCCAGCGTGACACCCTACAACCTGACCGTCGATTACGGCCTCTACCCCAAGGTCATGCTTTGCGCGTTTGTGGGCCTGCTGATCAGTTTCTTTCCGGACAATATTCTGAAAAAAATCCATGCACCGGAAAAGTCAAAGCCGCTGTTAAGAAGTTTTGGCATATTGCTTTTATTGGGCTATTCGGTCATGAACCTGGCGACAGGCACATTCAATCCTTTTCTGTATTTCCAGTTTTAAGCTGAAAAGCCAATGGTCATGAAAAAAACTATCCAGGTAGCCACTATCTCGCTGTTTTTTGCATTCCTTGTTATCACAAGTATGCAGATGGTTTTGCGTGTGGTGCCGGAACCTACGCTGCTTGAAAAGCGGGTTCTCGCGCCCCGCCCCCCAGTCCCAGAAGTCCGGGATGTCTTGTCGGATAAATTCACAACCGGCTTCGACGCGTATGTGAATGACAATTTCGGATTTCGTAAGCTTCTAATACGGTTGAATAATCTGATAGATCTGAAGTTATTGGGAACTTCTTCAAACAAAAGAGTGATCCTGGGGGATTCAGATTTCCTGTTTGGACTACCGGATTGGGAAAGTTTTGTTCACAGTCACACGAAGCATTCGGACCAGGAGGTGCTCGATGCGGCCTTGAAGATCAGGGCCTTGCAGGATCGCCTGAAGTCCCGTGGCATTGAATTTTTATTTGTCATGGCGCCAAACAAAGGTAGTGTCTACAAAGAATACATACGCCAGCGCGGCTATCTTTTGCACCCGCTTTCAGAGGGAGACAGATGGTCGCGAGCTTTGGTTCAGGCCGGCGTGAATCAACTGGACATGCTTCCGGAAATATTGCAGGCCAAAAACGAACGTCTGATGTATTACAAGGGGGATCATCACTGGAACAGGTATGCCGGCCTGATGGCAACCCAACGAATCTCAGAGTCACTGGCCTCAAAACTTGGAGTGCCGTCGCCGCGTCTCAGTGTCACAGGGGCAGAAATTGACGACACCGAAAAAACGGGTGGTGGCTCGCTGGACGAACTGCTCGGCGTCAAGAAAATGCGTGTCAATGAGCAACCCACATTCACCGTCAGTGGCAAGTTGCTTCCCCCCGGCGTGGTGTTCGGCGACAGCTTTGTTCACTGGCTTAACCTGGACCGTGCTTCTGAGAAACTGATTCCCGTTGCAGATTTGAATGCGTCGAAGAAATTCCGGATTGCCATGGAGAATCCCGATATCCGGTTTTTAGTGATTCATCTATCAGAAGCACATCCTGATGACTTGATGAAAACCAGCATCTGGAATGTGGACGGCAGGGGCCTCGCCCCTGAAGTTCGCTAAGCGAGCACTGAGTCAGGAAGCTACGTAATTCGGGTCTTCTAATAGGTCAGGCTTCAGCGAAATTCAACAGGCCATCCCCATTCAGCGCCAATGCTGCCGTGTAGGATGCCTGCGTTTCGCCTCCCTCCCCCATTCCTTCTTCAATCGCACCCGACCATGGCCCTCGACACCTGGACCGCCTACTTCCTCGCCTCTATCCTGATCGCGCTGTCCCCCGGTTCAGGCGCCGTGCTGGCCATGAGCCACGGCCTGAGTTTTGGCATGCGGCGCACGCGCGCGACGATTGCCGGTTTGCAGATCGGGCTGGTGGTGATCCTGCTGGTGGCGGGTGCGGGTGTGGGTTCGCTGCTGGTGGCGTCGGAGCTGGCCTTCAGTGTCGTCAAGATCCTGGGCGCGCTGTACCTGATCTACATCGGCTGGGCGCAGTGGCGCTCGTCGAACGGCATCGCGGCAGATGGCGAGGCCGGCGTGGCGGATGCCAATGGCCTCTCAGCGAAACGCCGCTTCCTCACGGGCCTGCTGACCAATGTGACCAACCCCAAGGGCATTCTGTTTATGGTGGCGGTGCTGCCGCAGTTCATCAGCCCCAGCCGGCCGCTGTGGCCGCAGTTGCTGGTGATGGCCGTGACCACGGTGGCGGTGGACACCGTGGTGATGCACGGTTATGCCTTCGCGGCCAGCCGGCTGCAGACGCTGTTCAAGAATGCGCGCGCGATCCGGCTGCAGAACCGGGTGTTCGGCGGCATGCTGATGGCGGTGGGCGCAGGCCTGTTCTTCGTGAAGCGCAGCCACGCGGCGGCGCATTAGGTTTCATGCTCAGGCTTTGGCGGTCTGGGCCGAGACAATCGCCGCCAGCGTGCGCAAGGCCTCATCGACCTGGCTGGAGAACGGCTCGCCGCAGCTGATGCGCAAAAAGTTGTCGAAACGGTTCGAGTTGGAAAACATGGAGCCGGGCGCGACGCGTATGCCCTGGCGTATGGCGGTGTCGAAGACGGCCTGCGCCGAGCTGCCGGCCGGCAGCTCCACCCACAGCATCATGCTGCCCCTGGGCACCGACAGCCGGGTGCCGGCCGGGAAGTGGGCCGCGATGGCCTCGGCCATCTGCTCGCGCTGCGCATTGAGCATGCGGCGCAGCCTGGCCATGTGGCGGTCGTAGGCGCTGGAGGCCATGAACTCGGCCACGGTGTACTGGCCCAGGACTTCATTGGCGCGGCTTTGCGCGTACTTGATCATCTGGATGCGGGCCTGCCAGCGGCCGCCCGCGACCCAGCCCAGGCGCAGGCCGGGCGCCAGGGTCTTGCGCAGCGAGGCGCAGTAAATCACCGAGCCGTCACGGTCCCAGGCCTTCGCGGCCTTCAGGGGCACGTCGTCGGGGCCCAGGGCGCCGTAGGTGTCGTCCTCGATCACCGCGACCCGCTGGCGCTCGCACAGGCGCACCAGCTTTTCTTTTTCGGCATCGGGCATGACGCTGCCCAGCGGGTTATGGAAATTGGGCATGACCACCACGGCGCGAATCCTGTCATGCGTGCGCAGGGCCAGGTCCAGGGCCTCGACGGAGATGCCCTGCTGCGGGCTGGTGGGGATCTCCAGCGCGCGCAGGCCCAAGCTCTCGAGGATTTGCAGCAGGCCGTGGTAAGTGGGCGACTCCACCGCCACGGTGTCGCCCGGCTGCGCCACCGCGCGCAGGGCGATGTTGAGCGACTCTATGCAGCCGTGGGTCACCAGGATGTCTTCGGGCGAGAGCTGCATGCCGGCTTCCAGCGCGCGCTTGGCCAGCACGGCATTGAGCGGCGAGTCGTGCAGGAAGTCGGGTGCGCTCACCAGCAAAAAGGGGTGTTTGCGCAAGGTCCGCGTGGCGGCGTTTTTCAGCGCTTCGGCCGGGTACATCGCGGGTGAGCCATAGGTGCCCGCAAGGTTGGTGACCAGCGGGTAGACATCGCATTTGGCGACAAAGTCCGAGACGCGGTCGTGCACGCCGACGTACTGGGCCGGGTCCAGCTTGCGGCCGGATTCGGGCTCGCTGGGCGGCTGCAGGTCGGTGCGCCGGCGCTTGAGCACAAAGTAGCCGGAACGCGGCCGCGCCTCGAGCAGGCCTTCGTCCTCCAGCGTGTGGCAGGCCTCGACCGCGGTCGACAGGCTGACCTGGTGCAGCCGCGTCAGCGCCCTGACCGAAGGCATGCGTTCACCGGGCATCAGTACGCCTGACTGGATCGCCTGCCGGTAGTGGCTGGAAAGCCGCAGGTAAAGCGGTTGCGACGGGGCTTGAGCGGGGGCCGAGGTCAGGGGTAACACGTCCATGAGCTGAATGATCCGTGAAGGGACTGCGGCGACACAGCCACAGATGGGGCAAAACCAGACCATAACAGATGGGGAAAAAGCCTTCTGTACCGATACAGAAAGGGCTTGTGTGCATCTGTCAGGAATGGGGCGCTTTCCTTAATCTTGCAGCCATGCCCTCCCCGACCGACCACCCCTGATTGGAGCCGCCATGCAGCACCGCCCCGCCCCTCGCCACCTTGAGCTTGACGCCGGTGAATCCCTGTTTTTCCACAGCAGGGCCGGCAGCGCGCTGATCAGCACCTCGGGCACGCTGCTGGTGACGGGCGCGCCGCGCTGGCTGGGCGAGCAGGTGTTTCGCGACGCCGCGGCGCTGGAGCCCGGGCAGTCGCATGCCGTCGCCGAGGATGGCTGGATTACGGTCACCGCCCAGCACGGCGGCGCGGCCTGCCTACTGAGCCAGCCGGCCCGCGTGCCACTACCGCAAAGGCTGGCGGCGGTGGCTCAAAAATGGCTGGGCCGGCTGTCGGGAATCACCCAGGCCGCGCGCGGGCGATACCGCAGCGCCAAGCCGGTTTGAGGCCGCCACGGTAAATTCGATCATCCGTTCCATTCACTCGTCACCCACGCCCCATGACCACTTCCGCCTGGCTTTTGTTCATCACCATTTCACTTGTGACCGCGCTGAGCCCCGGGCCGGGCATTTTGCTGGCGGTTTCCAATGCCGTGGCCTGGGGGCCACGCAAGACGCTGTGGAGTTCCGGGGGCAATGTGCTGGGCGTGTTCTCGGTCTCAGCCGCGGCGATGGCCGGCCTGGGAACGCTGCTGCACACCTCGGCCTGGCTGTTTGCGGTGCTCAAAGCCGTGGGCGCGGTCTACCTGGTCTACCTGGGCTGGCGCCAGTGGACCAGCAAGACCTCGATGTTCGACGCGCCGCTACCGGAGCAGTCGCAGCCCGGCAAAACCAACGCCGCGCTGTTCCGCCAGGGCCTGCTGGTGGCGCTGACCAACCCGAAAAGCATTCTGTTCTTCACCGCGCTGTTTCCGCAGTTCATCCATCCCGAAGCGCCGGTGCTGCCGCAGTTCATGGCGCTGACCAGCGCGTTTGCCGCCTGCGTGCTGGTGTCGCACATGGCTTATGTGCTGCTGGCGCGCCATACGCACCGCTGGTTCGGCACGCCGCGCCGGGCCCGGGTGTTCAACCGCATCTGCGGCGGTGCCTTCGGCCTGCTGGGGCTGAGCCTGTTGCGGCTTAAAAGTCCCAGCTGATTCCCCTGGATTCCCGCCTCCCCTCTATATAACTCTCCAGAAAGAAAGCCTCTGCCATGGAAGATTCACGCGACGCCCGTTTTGCCGCCCAGGAAACCGCCCTCGGCTACAGCTTTGAGGGTGAACTCAAGATAGGCGGCAACTATGTGTCCACTGTGCGGCACGGCGACGTGGTTTATGTCAGCGGCCAGGTGCCGCGCGTGGGCAGCACGGTGGTGGTCACCGGCCGCGTCGGTGCCGACGTTTCGCTGGCCCAGGCCCAACTGGCCGCCAGGGTCTGCGCCATGCGCGCGCTGGTGCTGCTGCGGCAAAGCCTGGGCAGCCTGGACCGCATCCAGCAAATCCTGCGCGTGACGGTCTACACGCAGTCCGCCGCCGACTTCAGCCAGCAAAGCGAGGTGGCCGATGCCGCTTCAGACTTGCTGCATGCGGTGCTGGGAGCAGCCGGCACGCACACGCGCACCTCGGTGGGCGTGGCGCAGCTGCCCAAGAATGCGGCCGTCGAGCTGGACCTGATCGCCGCCGTCACGCCGGACTAAGGAGCTTCAGCCGGGCTTCAACCGCCCGGTAGCAGGCGCACCAGCTTGCCGTTGCTGTTGTCGGTCAGCACGTAAAGCAGCCCGTCCGGGCCTTGGCGCACGTCGCGTATGCGCTCGCCGAGTTCTGCAAGCAGCTTGCTTTCGCGCACCACCTTGCCGGTAAAAGGTGTCGTAAAAGGCGCAGACAGCTCGATGCGGTCCAGGTAGCCGAACTTGAGCGAGCCGACAAACAGGTTGCCCTGCCAGGCCTTGCCATAGCGCTCGCTGGTCAGAAAGGCCATGCCCGAAGGCGCGATGGACGGTACCCAGTAATGCAGCGGCTGCTGCATGCCGGCTTTTTCGGTGATGCCCTCGCCTATCTTGCCGCCGCCGTAGTTCTCGCCGTAGGTGATGACAGGCCAGCCGTAGTTGGCGCCGGCCTTGGGGAGGTTGATTTCGTCACCGCCCTGCGGGCCGTGCTCATGCATCCAGAAAGTGCCGTCCGGCGCCAGCGTCGCGCCCTGGGCATTGCGATGGCCGTAGCTCCAGATCTCCGGCAGGGCCCCGGCTTTGCCCACAAAGGGGTTGTCTTGCGGCACCGAGCCGTCCTTGTTGATGCGGACAATCTTGCCGTGGTGGTTGTCCAAGGTCTGGGCATCTTCCTTGCGCGAAAAGCGCTCACCCAGCGTGAGAAAAAGTTTGCCGTCCACAGCGCCGCTTCCGGCAGCCCGGCTTTCCACGATGCGGCAACCGAAATGCGCGCTGCTGGCCACCTTGGGCTTCTGGCTGAAGATGATTTTGAGGTTTTCCAGCCGGCCTTCGTCGGCGCTCAGGCTCGCCCGCGCCAGCGCCGTGCTGTTGCCGCGGCCGGCGGGGCCGGGTTCCGAGAAGCAGAAAAAGACCGTGCGGTTGCGGGCAAAGTCGCTGTCGGTGATGAGGTCCAACAGGCCGCCCTGCCCGCCGGCGGCTATTTCCGGCAACCCGGCCACTGGTGGCCCCAGCCTGCCGTCAGCCGCGACCACCCGCAAGCGGCCCGGGCGCTCGGTCACCAGAAAACGGCCACCGGGCAAAAAAGCCAGGCCCCAGGGGTTTTGCAGGCCGCTGGCCACAATTTCCGGGCGAACGGCCTGGGCCTGGGCAGACAAGGCGACCGCAAAAACCGCTATCAAAACAAGAGCGAACTTTGTAGACAAGGCCTTGGAATTACTCATATTTTTGCCCTCAAGCTTGATGCCAGATCAGCGGCTGCGAGCCAGCGACGGAAGCCGGCTCCCATCGGACCGCCAATGCGCCTTTTTCATATGCAAACATAGGACCTGAAGTGAAAAAAGGGGTTTTCCCGTAGATAAACTCGTTACAAATCAATGGTTTGTAAAGCTTATCAAGAAGCCACTTGAGGTTGACGTAGGACAGATCTGTCAAGTATCCTAGGCGCCATGCGAAAAATTGCCCCTGTCCTCGTCATTGCCTCTGCCGCTTTGCTGGCAGCCGGCGTGCATGCGGCGCCGGCTAACTCCGGCGATGACATGGACAAACTGCTGGCCGACAAAGGCCTGCTCGCGCAAATCGGCCAGGTCCGCCAAAACGTCAGCAACAAGGCTTCTGAACTCGTGGTCAATGCCATGGGCTTCCTGGGGGTTCCCTACAAACGCGGCGGCAATAACGTGGAAACCGGTTTTGACTGCAGCGGCTTTGTGCGTGCCATCTACGAACAAAGCGTAGGCCTGCTGCTGCCGCGCCGGGCTGAGCAACAGGCCGCGGCCACCCAGCGTATCGAGAAAAACGAGCTGCAGCCCGGCGACCTGGTGTTTTTCAATACCATGCGGCGCGCTTTCAGCCATGTCGGCATTTATGTCGGCGACGGCAAATTCATCCACTCTCCCAAGCCCGGTGCCGAAGTGCGCGTCGAAAGCATGGGCGTGAGCTACTGGCAACGCCGCTTTGACGGCGCCCGCCGCGTGCAGGCGCCGGGCGCTGCCCTGCCGGAAACCGAGCGCACGGCGGCCCAGCCGGTTTCCCAGGCGGCGGCAGTCCGTGCCCCCGAAATCCAGGCCGCGCAAACCGCAGCCCAGCCCCTTGCAGCCGGCTTGCAGGCGCAGCAACTGCAGGAACTATACCGGCGTTGAGCCAATTCCTTGCGCCCTTTTGCCGGGGCTTTTTTGCCCTTATTCCTTCTCCCGTTCGTTTTTCGGCGACATGTCGAGTTCCACCGCTTGGCCGTTGTCTATGGCCTCGCCGGCGCCGGACGGTGAGCTCCGCACCGTGCGCACCTCGGTGTCGCCCACCAGGCCGGCCGCCTTGGCCAGCTGAAGCACGGGCTGCTCGGCCGGGGCGCCTTCGGCCAGGTTGCTGCCGGACGGGATCACGCGGTTGTTTTCGGCATTGGACGACAGCTGCTGGTTGCCCTGGGGCTTGCCGTTGACGTTGACCAGGCCGCCGCCCGAATTCGTCACCTGCCCGAAATTTCCGCTGACGCTGCCGCTGGCCGCCGTCACCGTGACCTGCGAGGACGAGCCTGTCACCTGGGCCTCGCCGGCGGCGGCCACCGCCACTACGGGCGCCACGACGTTGGCCACCACCGATTCGCCGGCCAGCGAGGCAGAGCCTGAGGCCACCACCACCACATTCACGTCGCCCTGCGGCGCCTGCACGACCACGTTGCCGCCGCTGATGTTGCCGCTGACGTTGCCGGTGGTGCTGCTGATCTGCACATTGCCCTGGCTGGTGGTGGTGGCGCTGATGTCGCCCTGCGCCTGCACGACCACACTGGTGCCGCTGATGCTGCCGCTGACGTTGCCGGTGGTGCTGCTGACCTGCACAGTGCCCACACTGGTGGTGGTGGCGCTGATGTCGCCCTGCGCCTGCACAGTCACGTTGCTGCCGCTGATGGTGCCGCTGATGTCGCCGGTGCTGCTGCTGACCTGCACATTGCCCTGGCTGGTGGTAGTGCCGCTCACATCGCCGACAGCAGCCACCGCCACCGCGCTGGCCGTTACGTTGGCCGAAACGTCGCCGCCGCTGGTGACCTGGACGGCGCCCTGGCTGATGGTGGAGCCGCTGACGTCGCCGCCGGCATTCAGGGTGTTGGTGGCGCTGGCGTCCTGGCCGCGCAGGGTGTGGTTGCTCAGCGCGACGTTGCCCAGGGCGTTTATGCCGTAACCCTTGACCCAGAGCGTGCTGTCCAGCCTGAATGCGTTGGACACCACCTCGAACTGGCCCAGCGCATTGGCCTCGGAGCCGCCCGACAGCATATGCACATTGCCGCGGCTGGCGCCGGAGCCGGCGAGCAGGTTCAGCGCGCGGGCCGCCCCGCCGGCGTTCTGGATATCGCCATTGAGCGTGATGTCGGCACCCAGGGTGGCCAGCGTGGTGTCACCCAGCAGGCTGACCGGCGCCTGGAACACGATGCCCCCCACGCCGTCGGCCGTCACCGTGCCGGCGATGCCGGAGCCGCCCGCGCCGGCATTGAGCGCCAGGCTGTGCAACGTGCTGCCGCTGAAGTAGAGGTTGTAGGGATTGTTCACCACCACGTTCTCGGCATAGGTGCCGGCGCCCACGCGGATGTTGGCGCCGTTGCCCGCGTTGCCCAGCGCCGTGTTGATCGACAGGGCCTGCGTGCCGCCGCCCAGCAGGCTGCCGATGCCGACGTGGAAGTCCTGCGTGGCCTGCGCGCCGTTCCAGCCCTGTACATAGCTGGAGGCGGAACTGCCAAGGTTGACCGCGTAGTCAAACGCGTTTTGCTGCGAGGCCTGCAGCCAGGTGTACTGGTTGTTGTCGCCCGCGCTGCTGGCGTTGCGCACCGCGAAATCGAAGCCGGCGATGCTGAGCGTGCCGAAGTTGCGGCTGGCCGACTCGTCCTGCAGGTAGACCGGGTTGCGCTCGGTGAAGCTGTTGTTGCCCGCCACCGTGATGTTGTTCATCTGCTGGTTGTAAAAGCGGTTGGCCTGGTAAAGCGCCAGGCCGCCCCAGTCGTTGTTGCGCGTGGTGGAGTTGCTGACCGTCACGTTGGCGCTGTCGGTCAGCTGGATGCCCGCGCCCTGCGTGCTGCCCGCGTCATTGCCCACGGGCGCGCCGTTGGCCGTGACATGGTCGATGAGCGCGCCGTCCACACCGTTGAGGTCCAGCTCGGCCCGGCCCGCGCCTCGACTGGTGACGTTGCTGATCGAAAAATTGCGCAACCGGGCCGATGCCCCGCCGACCGGGGCCACCTTGATGCCGTAGGCCGAGGCCACATTGGCGCTGGGCCCGTAGAGCGAGAAGTCCCTGAGCGACACATTGTCGGCCGTCACGTTGATGCCGTAGCCGCTGACGCCGCGCGCGTCTATCACGGTAGCTCCCTGGCCCGAACCGGCCAGTGTCACGCCGCGGTTGACATTCAGCGTGGCCGCCTGGACGTAACTGCCGCCGCCCACATTCACCGTGCCGCCCGCGGCCACGGCATCCACCCCGCGCTGTATGCTGCCACTGGCCTGCGTGACATAGACATTGCCGTCCGTCCAGGTCACCAGGCCGCGCCCAACGCTATCCAGCGCATGGGTCACACGGTCTTCAATCGCAAAGCCGTCGGCCGCGCCCACAAAGACGGCGCCGCGGGCATCGACCGAGGTGGCATCGACCACGATGTCCTGCCCGTTGTTCTTGAACTGGGTGCCGGTGATGGTGACGCTGGTCTGGCCGCCGTTCCCGTTCCCGTTCCCGTTCCCATTGCCATTGCCATTGCCGCGGCTCAGTGTTTCGAAGCGTATGCCGGTGCGGCTGGAGTCCTCTATGCTGCCGCCCGAAATACTGACGCTTTGCAGGCTGGCCGGCGCGGCGGCATAGTCACTGTCGCCGGGAATGCCGCGGGTCTTGATCACCACAGCCGCGGCCGTCGGATCGTTCGAGCTATAGCCCGAATTCCTGACCACCACGTTGTCGAAATTGATCGAATTAAAAGCGTCGTACTTGAGGTTGATGTCTATGCCCGCGCCGTAACGCTGGTGCAGCGACGATGAAGCGGGCGCGCCGTAATTGCCGGCGTTGATGACGGTGACGTTCCTGAGCGTCAGGTTGTTCGCGGTCTCAAGGTAAAAGCCCTTGAAGGTCGGGCCATCCACCGTGACGTTCTCGAACAGGGCGTTGTTGAAAGAGCCCGTGGCTACCGGGTGGCCGCCCACCATCTGGTAGCCATTGTAGGTCTGCACGCCGATCTGCCCACCAGTGATGCTGCTGTTCAGCATCCTGAAATTGTCGGCCCGGGTCGCCGTGCCATTGCGCATGCCGGAGGTGTTGTTGTTGAAGGCGACCCGATTGACCGTTACGTTGTTGGAGGTGCCGTCTATGCGCAGGCCGTTGCCGTAGTTGGCGATCGACAAGTCGGAAAGAGTGACGTTGGAGGCGTTATTGATGGTCACCCCGTCACCGACGCCCGCCGAGGCGGACTGCAGTATCGTCTGCCCCGCGCCCGCGCCGTCCAGGGTCAGCGCTTTGGTGATGGTGACGTTGCCGCTGTAGCTCCCGGCCGCGACATTGACCGTGCCGCCCGCGACCACGGCGTCTACGGCGTTCTGGATGCGAGCGCCGCCGTAGACGTCGACCCGGTTGGAATTGCCGCTGACACTGGGCGCCTGCAGCGCGGACTTGAGCACCACCGCATTGCCGTTCACCACGATGGCACTGCTGGCCTGCTGCACGCCTTCAAGGTTGATCACGCCCGACAGCAGGTTGGCCGCGTCGCCCACGCCCAGCCGCAAGTTCGCGCCGTTCAGGCTGGCGCCGGCCTCGTTGGACACGCTACTGCCCGTCGCCCCGCCGGCAATGGCGAATTCATACAGCCCGCCGTTGAGCGACACCGTGGCAGCAGTGGCGCCGGCCAAGGCGATGGTGCCGCCGGTGGCTCTGATGCTGCCCTGGTTGGTGACCGAAGGCGCGACCAGTGCCACCAGCCCGGCGCCTTGCGCGGTGATACCGCCCTGGTTCACGATGCTGCCCGCAGCGCCCGTGATCTTCGCGCCGCCGGTGGTCAGGAAGTAGCTCTCGTCAATCGTGCCCGTGGTGGCGATCAGCGAGCCTACGTTCACCACGGCGCTCTGCCCAAACATCACGCCATTGGGATTCATCAGCATCACCGTGCCGTTGGCCGACAGTCCGCCCAGGATTTGCGAGGGGTTGGCGTCGGCAGTGACGCGGTTCAGGATGGCCGACGCGGCGCTGGGCTGCGCGATCTGCACAGCCTTGCCGGCATCGATGTTGAAGGAGTCCCAGTTCAGCACGGCCCGGTTGCTGGTCTGGTTGATGGTCATCTGGCTACCCGTCACCGAACCCGAGGCCGTGCCGGAAGTCACCGTACCGTTCTGCGGCAGGCCCGCCGCGCCCACGATGTCGACGCTCCAACCGGGCGGAGCGAACAGCAGCGCCGCCGCGGCGGGAAGGACTTTCAGCGCGAAGGACGGCCGCCGCCGTTCGGGAGGACGCGAACGCTTCGCAGGAAGTTTGGCTTGCATGGAATCACCTCTTGAACGCAAAAAAGACAAAGAACAACAGGGACGGATCCAGTGAGCATCATCAAAACCGCGCCAGCAGCGAGCCCATCAGCCGCGGGTTCTTGCCGTCGGTCTGGTAGCTCGAGATGGATTTGGTCAGCGGCCAGGCTGCCTCGATGGCGGCGACCACATCTTTTTCAAGGAAAAGGCGCAGCCCCAGGCCGGCGGACGCCAGGCTCTGGCTGGCCGGCGTTCCGGGCGTGACGCTGCCGACTTTCCAGACCTTGCCGATGTCGTAGAAGCCGAACAACTGCCAGGACCTCAGCCCCGGCATGCCGGCAGCGGCGCCGGCATAACGCGGCTCCAAACGAAAGGCCAGCGCGCGTTCACCCACGAGTTCCGCCGGTTCATAGGCCCGGCCGAAGCGCCGTCCGCCCAGCGCGTATTGCTCCGACGACAGCAGGGGCGTATTGGCCCACTGCCCGCCCACGCCCACGGTGAACGAAAAATTCGATCCAACAAATTGCGAGCGCTCGTAGTCGAAGGTGAATTTGTTGAATACGCCCTTGGCTCCCACCCGGCTCTTGAGCACATCGGACTCCTGCGTGCCGCCCAGACCCTGGCTGAAATCGACGTCCAGCGTGTTCTGCCCGTCCAGGCTATCCAGCACGCGCCAGCTCAGGCCCAGGCGCAACGCGCGTATACGGTCTTCGATCACGCGGGTGCCCAGCACCTCGGTATGGACGTCGGAATGGTCGTAGGCCGCGCGCGCAGTCAGGCTTTCGTTGCGGCCGCGCAGCAGGGGGTAGGCGGCGGACAGCGACACCGTGTCGGCACTGCCGTGCACATCAAAGGACCTGAGCACATCGCCCGGTTGCGTGCGGGCGCGGGACACGGCGGCCGAAAGCCGCAAACCTTCCGTGCTGACAACCTGGCTGTAGGAAAGCTGGGCATAGGCCATTTCGGAGTTGCCGGTTCCCACGCCGACAAAACGCCACTGGTCGTTCACGCCCAGCAGCTGGTTGCCGACCACGCCCAGGGTCAGTTGGGTGGGCCCGAGGTATTTGGAGCCGTAGTTGTCGATGGAGGCAAAGCCTTCCATCCTCTTGACGTTGGCTACCAGCGTGAGGTCGGCCGCCCCCGGCATCTGCGAAGGCGCGAGCACGCTGCGCAATTCCACGCCGGGAAAATCGTTGGCGATCAGCAGGTAGCGCTCCAGCACTTGGCCCTCTATGGGCCTGGAGGCCTGGATCTTTTCGCCTATGCGCATCAGCTGTTCCTGCACATGGGCGCTCACGCCAGGCCCCGCCTGGATGTTCACGCGGGCGATGTAACCCTCGATGACGCGCAGCGTCAGCGTGCCGTCCGCGAGCGACTGCGGCGGCACCACGACCAGCGAAAGAATGTAGCCCGCGTTGCGGTACATCGCGGTGAGCGAAGACGCAAGTTCGAGGATGTCGGCACCCGTGATCTCGCGCCCGGTATAGCTGTCGGCGCGCGCCTGCAAGGCATTGCCAGGCAGCACAGTGCTGCTCTCGATGCGGACCTCCGTGAGCGTGACGCGTATCGCCTTGAGAGAATCCGGCAAGGGCTCGGCGGACTCGCTCTTGAGCTGCGGCGGCGGCGGCGCGGGCTCAGGCGCGGGCTGAAAGTCAAAACGTTCGCGAAGGCGCCCGGGGTCTACGGTGGAGGGTTGCTGTTGTGCCAGGGCGGCGACTGGAAAAGCCAGGTACAGGGCAAGGGCATAAGAGAGAACGTTGTGCATGCCTGCACCATCGGTACGCTTCATTGCTACATCCCACTCAAAGGTCGAAAGTTACCAATCGCTGGACCCGGCTGCCCGCACTCGAAACAGCTTTTTTCGTGAATTAGTTCACAGTAACCAATTGTGAAACACGATACAAGCAAGAAAAAGTGATTAATAACTGCCAACTTTGTGTCATGATTTTTCGCCGTTTTTTGGTAACGAATTCTTGTTACTTACATTTACAGTTCCGCCTTTGCTTTTAAGGCTTGCAGAACCGGCTTTCTTGTTACCTATGGCTTACTGCAAGCCTTTGTCCGGCTGCCTCACCGTGGCGTGAATCACCCTAAAAAAATGCGGGCGGCTGTGTAAAGTTTTTGTAGATCGCGGCCGTTAATGCCGCTGCCCCGCTTTCCGGCACCCAGCGTCTTGTCACATGCACGCCTGCACCCGCAGGTGCAAAATCAACAGCAGTCCCGCCTTGTTGTCCATGCCTGTTTGCATGCGTCTGTCTTGACCTGAAGGAGGCCTGCCATGTCGAACTCACTCATCATTCCCTGCCTGCGCTACCGGGATGCGGCCGCCGCCATCGAGTGGCTCTGCAGCGCTTTCGGTTTTGAAAAGCAGGCGGCCTATCCCAATCCCGATGGCTCCATCGCGCATGCCCAGCTCACGCTGGACGGCGGCATGGTCATGCTGGGCTCGGTGGGCAGGGTGCCCACCGAGTGGGGCAAGCTGATACGCCAGCCCGATGAACTAGGGCCTGTTAACGCCATTAATGCAAATGCGAATGGGGTGAAAACGGCGCCAATCAAGGCGCGCGACGAAGCCCAGACCGGGCGTCTGGGCTAGGAGCGCAACGCCGAGTGGCGCCGCTTTCACCCCATTCCCTCCGGGTTGCGATCAAAAAGGCCTTGCGCGGCGTTGCAAAGCCTTGACGGGGTCTCCCCCGTCTGCGTTTTGCGCCTTGCTCAAGGCCTTTTTGACTCGCAACGCATCTTGCATTAATAGCGTTAACAGGCCCTAGGCGTGGAAACACAAAGCGCCTATGTCTGCGTGCACGATGCCGACACCGTGTACCTGCGCGCCAAGGCGGCGGGTGCCGCCATCGTGATCGACATCAAAGACGAGGACTACGGCGGCCGCGGCTTCAGCTGCCGCGACCCCGAAGGCCACCTGTGGAGCATAGGCACCTACAACCCCTGGTGAGCGGCCCCGTGTTTTCCGATGCCCCCCGTCGCGCGGCGAAATTGCGCTATAAGAGGCAAAAAGAAAAAACGGAAAACGCATTGAGATTCCATCTCTATACCGACATAGACACCCTGTTCGGCCGTGCCGTCCGGCTGTGGATGGACGTCCTGCTGCAAGCCGGGCACGAGGTCGAGTTCATCGACATGGGCAACAGCACCGAGGCGCCGCTGCCGGAGGTGGGCCCTAGCGATATCAACCTGCTCGTCGCCGGCATTTACGCCCTTCCGCGTTTTGCCAGGCACGGCCTGCCGCGGCACGGCAAGCATGTGCTGTGGATGTTCGACCCGCTGACGCGAAACGCATCGGCCACGGTGCACCGGCACAAGGCCGATCTCTTCGACGCCATCGCGCCCGGCCTGCATGCCGTGATGGCCATGGATGCATCCATCGAACGCTACCTCGCGCAGCATTTCCCGGCCCTCACCACCTTCCGCCTGCCCTATCTGGTGGCGGGCAAACATGTGCGCGCGCCGCTGCCCGAAGCGGACAGGACACGGGACATCGTCATGCTGGGTGGCGAGACGGCCAGGCGGCGCGAAGCCGAGCGCCTCTTCCTCGCCGGCGTGAACCCCCTGAAGGCCGAATTCATCTGGAGCGGCCTGTGGGGCGCGGCGCGCGATACCTGCCGCGCGGGCGCGCGCATCAACCTCAACGTGCATGCCGATCCCGAACTGCGCTACTTCGACCAGTTCCGCACCTTCGAAGCCTGGGCGGCCGGCACGGCCGTGGTGTCCGACAGCTTTGAGGGCTGGGAGGATTTCGGCATTGTTCCCGGCGTGCACATGGTGATGGCCGGACTGGAGGACCTGCCGCAGGCCTGTGCCGAGCTGCTGGCCGACGTGCCGCGGCGCGAGGCCATGGTGAAGGCATCACAAACGCTGCTGCGCGAACGCTTTTCGCCGGCAGCCTGGCAAAGCCGCATGCTCGCGATGATCGAAAGCATGGCCTGAGCATGGCCGACATCTCGAGGCAGGAGTTGATCGCGTTGCGGCTGGCCAGCCATCGCCTGGCCCCCGTGCCTTCCATGCCTTCCGGGCCGGCCGGTTTCAAGCGGGTCGAGCAGGCCGTGCAATGGATGGGCGCGGTGCAGGCGCAGGAATATGCCCATGCGCGCTGGGCCGTCGGTTCACGCTTCGCGGAGCCTGTCGCCGTCACCGACGCGGCGATAGAAGGCGCGCTGGCCGGCCGCAAGGTGGTGCGCAGCTGGGTCTTGCGTGGCACGCTGCATCTGGCGGCGGCCGCCGACCTGCGCTGGCTGCTGGCCCTGGCAGCGCCGGCCTTGCTGACCCGCACCGCGGCCGCCTACCGCGAGGTGAACCTTGATGAGGCCGCCTTCCGCAAGATCCTGCCGGCCTTGCGCAAATGCCTTGAAGGCGGGCAGCAACTGACACGCGCAGAACTTTTTGCCGCACTCGCCCGACGCCGCATAGACACCGAAGGCCCGCGCGGCGGGCGCATCCTCTACCGCGCGGCCCAGGCCGGGCTGATCTGCCTGGGCGACCCGCAGGGCAAGCAGGCCCGCTACACCCTGCTCGACGAATGGCTGCCGCCGCAGCCTGAACTGCCGCGCGAGGATGCATTGAAAAAACTGGCACAGCGCTATTTCGCCAGCCACGGCCCGGCAACGCTGGCGGACTTCACGTGGTGGTCCGGGCTGGCGGCCGGTGAGGCCAGGGCGGCGCTGGAGATGGCTGCGCCCGGCCTCGCGCACGCGCTGTTTGAGCGCGACACCGTCTGGTGGTCCAAAGGTACGCAAGCGCTTGCCCAGCCGACCGGCAAGCCGGCGCCGCAGCTGCTGGCGGGCTTTGACGAGTATGTGCTGGGCTACACCGACCGCAAAGCCATCGTCGATACGGCGCATGCCGGCAAGCTCATGACGCCCAACGGCCTGTTCCGCCCCGCGTTGCTCATCGGCGGCCGCGTGGCCGGCACCTGGCAGGCGGAAGTCAAAAAAAGCGGGCTCAGCATCAGCACCGCGCCGTTCACGCCGCTGCCGCGCGGCAGCGCCGGTGCGCTGCGGCTTGCCGCGCAGCGCTATGCGGCTTTCATGGACTTGCCGCTGGCGCAAGTTTGCTAAGGCAAGCCACCGGCCGTCACAAGGGTTTACCCGGCCGAACTTAATTATTAAGAGCAAGTCAGCACATTACTCAGGTATAGAAGTCCCTGGTGCATCCGACATGCGCCGGCGCTACTATCTTCCGGCCCATTCTGTTCTTTCAATCGCGAGGAGCGCATCCATGGCAAAGCTGAACGTCAACGGTACCGTGCGTGAGTTTGAAGTGGAGGACGACACACCGCTGCTCTGGGTCCTGCGCGAGCAGCTCGGGCTTACCGGCACCAAATACGGCTGCGGCATCGCCGCCTGCGGTGCCTGCACCGTGCACATCGACGGCGTGCCCACACGCAGCTGCGTGCGGCCCGTCTCCACAGTCGGCGCGGCCGAGAAAATCGTGACCATCGAAGGCCTGTCGCCCGACGGCTCGCACCCGGTGCAAAAAGCCTGGGTCGCGCTGGACGTGCCGCAGTGCGGCTACTGCCAGTGCGGCATGGTGATGACGGCGGCGGCGCTGCTCAAGGCCAAGCCCAACCCGACGGACGCCGACATCAACGAGGCCATGACCAATATCTGCCGCTGCGGCACTTACAACCGCATACGCGCCGCCATCAAGGTCGTTGCCTCGGGCGGCAACACCAAAAGCGCGGCGCTCGCCATCCAGCACACCGACGGGAGCACGACATGAGCACCACCACCCTGCCCTCCTCATCCGCTTTGGCATCGCCCCCGCTGTCGCGCCGCCGCTTCCTGGCCTCGGGCGCATCGGCCGGCCTGGTGGTCGCCTTCCATATTCCCTTCGCCGGCATGGCCGCGGCCCAGGGCACCGACACACAGGAGATCAACGCCTGGGTGGTGGTGCGTCCCGACGACACGGTGGTGATCCGCATCGCCCGCTCTGAAATGGGCCAGGGCAGCCTGACCGGCCTGGCGCAGCTCGTGGCCGAGGAGCTGGAATGCAACTGGGCGAAAGTCAGCACCGAATACCCGACACCGGGGCAAAACCTCGCGCGCAACCGGGCCTGGGGCAATTTCTCCACCGGCGGCAGCCGCGGCATACGCGAATCGCACGACTATGTGCGCAAGGGCGGGGCCACCGCGCGCATGATGCTGGTGCAGGCCGCGGCCGATGACTGGAAGGTGCCGGTGTCCGAATGCCGTGCCGCCAACAGCCTCATCACGCACACGCCCAGCGGCCGCAGCGTGAGCTACGGCAAGGTCGCGGTCGCGGCGTCCAGGCTGGCCCCGCCCGCCGAAGTCACGCTCAAGGACCCGAAGGACTGGAAACTCGTGGGCAAGCGCCTGGCGCGCCTGGACACGCAGGACAAGGTCACGGGCAAGCAGGTCTACGGCGCCGACCTCAAGCTGCCAGGCATGCTCAATGCGGCCATCAAGGACTGCCCGGTGTTCGGCGGCAAGGTCAAGAGCTTTAATGCCGCCGCAATCGAAAAACGCCCCGGCGTGAAAAAAGTGCTGGCAGTCGGGGACAGCGCGGTGGCCGTCGTGGCCGACACCTGGTGGCGCGCCAAGACCGCACTCGACGCGCTGCCCATCGAATGGGACAACGGCCCCAATGTCGCCAACTCCAGCGCCAGCGTGGCCCAGATGCTCAAGGCCGGACTGGATGCACCCGATGCGGCCGTCGGAAACCAGAATGGCGACGCCAAAGCGGCATTGGCGTCAGCCGCCAGGCGCATCGAAGCGGTGTATGCCTACCCGCACCAGAACCACGCGACCATGGAGCCCATGAACGCCACCGCGCGCTGGACGCCCGAGCGCTGCGAAGTCTGGACGCCCACCCAGAACGGCGAAGCGGCGCTGGCCGCCACCTCTGAAGCGGCCGGGTTGCCAGCCAGCAAATGCGAGGTCTACAAGATTCACCTGGGCGGCGGCTTCGGCCGGCGCGGCGCGGTGCATGACTGGGTGCGCCAGGCCGTGGACATCGCCAAGCAGATGCCAGGCGTGCCGGTGAAGCTGCTGTGGACGCGCGAGGAAGACATGCTGCACGGCCGCTACCACCCGGTGACGCAGTGCAAGCTGCAGGCCGGGCTGGACGCGCAGGGCAATGTCACGGCTTTGCACATGCGCATCTCGGGCCAGTCCATCCTGGCCGGCGTGGCGCCGCAGAACATACGCAACGGGCTGGACCCGGTGCAGTTCCAGGGGCTGAACGCGCCGGGGCCCGAGGCCTCCATAGGCTACAGCTTTCCCAACCTGCTGATAGACCATGCGATGCGCAACCCCAGCGTGCCGCCCGGTTTCTGGCGCGGCGTGAACCTGAACCAGAACACCATCTACCTCGAGTCCTTTATCGACGAAATCGCCTTCGCCACCAAACAAGACCCGCTGGCCCTGCGGCGCAAGCTCATGGGCAATCACCCCAAGCACTTGGCCGTCCTCAACGCGGTGGCCGAGCGCGTCAAGTGGGGTGTGGCGCCGCCCGACGTGGGCGGCCAGAAGGTCTACCGCGGCCTGGCCCAGACCATGGGCTTCGGCAGCTATGTGGCGGCCTGCGCCGAGGTGTCGGTGAGCCCGGACGGGGTGCTCAAGATCCACCGCATTGTGGCGGCCACCGATCCGGGTTACGCCGTCAACCCGCAGCAGATCGAGGCCCAAGTCGAAGGCTCTTTCGCCTACGGCCTGTCCGCGGCCCTGTTCGGCGAATGCACGCAAAAAGACGGCCGCATGGAGCAGGACAACTTCAGCACCTACCCGGTCGTGCAGATGCAGCACATGCCAGCGGTGGAAACCCTTATCGTGCCTTCGGGCGGCTTCTGGGGCGGCGTGGGTGAGCCGACCATCGCGGTCGCCGCGCCGGCAGTGCTCAATGCCGTGTTCGCGGCCACGGGCAAACGCATACGCGAGTTGCCGCTGAAAAACCACGACCTCAAGAAGGCATGAACTGGCAAGGCGCCATCGCCGGCGGGGTGATGATGGTGGCGCCCTGGACAGGCTTCGCGCAACAACAGCAACCACAGCAACAACAGCCGCCGCTGCAGGTCGTCGGCGACGCCATCCCGCAGGCACTGACGGCCACCCCCGGCGACCCGGCGCGCGGCCGCGCCCTCGTCGCGAGCCGGCAACTGGGCCTGTGCCTGCTGTGCCACAGCGGGCCGATTCCCGAAGAACGCTTCCAGGGCAACCTGGCGCCCGACCTCGCGGGCGCGGGCTCGCGCTGGAGCGAAGGCCAGTTGCGCCTGCGCATCGCCGACGCGCAGCACCTGAACCCGGCCAGCATGATGCCCGCCTATTACCGCAGCGAGGGCCTGGTGCGCGTGGGCACCGTCTGGCAGGGCAAACCCATCATGAACCCACAGCAGATCGAGGACGTGGTGGCTTTCCTGCGCACGCTGCGGAACTAAGACGGCCATGACGCTGCCCATGCCTCCACCCACCCTGCCCCGCCGGCGCCACATCCTCGTGGGCGCCACCGGCCTGGCCATGGGGGTGGTGCTGCGCCCCGCCTCCGCCTCCGCCGCCGCGGGCGACCTGGCGGTGGCCGTGGCGGCTTACACCCAGGGCGCGCCGGTTCGCACGGGCAAGGTCAAGCTTGACATTGCCGAGCTGGTCGACAACGGCAATGTGGTACCCATCACCGTGACGGTGGACAGCCCCATGACCGCTGCCGACCATGTCAAAAGCATCGCCGTCTTCAACGAGAAAAATCCCCAGCGCGACGTGGCCCGCTTCACGCTGGGCCCGCGCGCCGGCAAGGCCAGCGTGAGCACGCGCATACGGCTGGCCACCTCGCAGCAACTCGTCGCCGTCGCGCGGATGAGCGACGACAGCTACTGGTCGCATACGGTGAACGTGATCGTCACCCTGGCGGCCTGCATAGAAGGTGACCCCTGATGGCCCGCACCCTGATCAATGCCCCTTCCACCGCCCGACGCGGCGAAGTCATAGAAATACGCGCGACCATAGGCCACCCCATGGAAACCGGTTTTCGCGCCGGCGAGGATGGCAAGGTCCTGCCGCGCAACATCATCCAGACCTTCAGCTGCCGCTACAACGGCGAGCTGGTCTTCAGCGCCGAGCTGTTTTCGGCCGTCTCGGCCAATCCCTATATCGCCTTCCACACCGTGGCCACTGAGAGCGGCACACTGGTGCTCAGTTGGGAAGGCGACAACGGTTTTTCGCAGGCGGAAAGCATCCAGCTGGCCGTCACGGCATGACGCGCATCCTGGCCCTGCTGCTGGTGTGCCTGATGGGCACCGCCGGCGCGCAAACCCCTCCCCCCAAGGACAGCCGCCGCTCGGGCTTTGAAGACATGGGCGCCGCTACCCAGGCCATGCAGAAAGACGATGCACTCAACCCCGGCATGCTGTGGGTGCAGGACGGCGAGGCACTGTGGAAGCAGCCGGCGGGCGCCAGCGGCAAGGCCTGCGTCAGCTGCCACGCGGCGGCGCAAAGCAGCATGCGCGGCGTGGCGGCGCGCTACCCGGCGTTTGATGCCGGCCTGGGCCGCCCCCTCACCCTGGGCCAGCGCATCAACCAATGCCGCCAGCAGCACCAGCAGGCCGCGCCGCTGCGCCCCGAAAGCCAGGAACTGCTGGGCCTGGAAGCTTATGTCGCGCTGCAGTCGCGCGGCCTGCCGCTGGCGCCGCCCGACGATGCCAGGCTGGAACCGTTTCGCCAGCGCGGCCAGCAGCTGTTCATGCAACGTATTGGCCAGCTCAACCTGTCCTGCGCACAATGCCACGACGGCCTGCCCGGCAAACGCCTGGCCGGCAGCCTGATCCCCGAAGCGCACCCGACAGGCTACCCGGTGTACCGCCTCGAATGGCAGGCCATGGGCTCGCTGCAGCGCCGCCTGCGCGGCTGCATGAGCGGCGTGCGCGCCGAGCCCTTTTCCTATGGCGCGCAGGAACTGTTGGAGCTGGAGCTCTACCTCAAGACACGTGCCAAGGGCATGGTCATGGAGGCGCCGGGCGTGCGGCCCTAAAGGCCCCCAGTTCGCCAGTCGATCTGCTCAAACAGGCGCATGAGTCTGGCTTGGCGCGTCATGCTGAATTGCCCGACCCAGCCGATCCTGCCCAGCAGGTGCGAGCGGAAGTCGGCAAGCCGGTCCACGTTTTGCGATGCCGGCCCGTGCAGCACACTTTGATGCAAACACGCTTTAAGCCGGTCAAAATCGTCTCGTGGCACATTCGGACGGACGTTGACCACGACGCCGGTCACACGCTGGCGCTGATGCCGGGGCAGGCAACGCGTCTTGTCCGGATGCAGGGTAAAACCTTCCTCCCGGACGATCTCTGCAACCCAGGCATGCAAGGCGCGAAACTGCCGGCGCAGCGACTCCGGCCCAGAAAATACAAGGTCATCGGCATAGCGCGTATAACTCGCGCCGAACACCCAGGCCAATCCTTCAAGCCGCAGATCGAGGTTGAAAGCACAGAGGTTGGCCAGTGCCGGGGAGCTAGGTGCGCCCTGCGGCAAATGCGCGGAGCCCAGGCGCTTGGCACCCATCCAGTCTAGCCCGCCATCGTCGCGCAAACGCTCAACAACCATTTTCGCCGTGCGGTGCGTGCAGAGTGTGGTGAGGCTTCGCGCGATGCCTTCGGGGTAACCCAAGGTACGCCATACAGCGTTGACTTGAGCACCCCCCACGCTGCCAAAGAAATCGCGCAAATCAAAACGGATGACCACGGCCTGTCCCGCATGGGCCGCCGCATGGGTCTTGACTGAACGGCCGGTGCTAAAGCCGTGCGCGGCTTCATGCACAGGTACCTGGCTTAGCAGCGTGTGCAGGATGCGGCGCTGCACACGCTTGAGTTCCGCCTTGGGCGTCTCGAGCAGGCGCAGGCCACCCGTCTGTTTGGCCTGCAGGCTGTAACGGTAGTGCTCAACTACCGGCGGTGTCGTCGGCGCCAGCCAGCGCAGTTGCTCGCGCGAAAGCTGGAGCCAGCGCATTAGATCAGCATCCGTGGTGATCTCAGGCAAGACGCAGGCTTCCAGCCCCATAGGCCGGGGCCGCATCACCGGTGGCCGCAGAATCAGCCGGCGAATGCGCGGTGGCTTTTCCGGTTCGGGATCATCATGGCCAAGGTTCTGCTGCAAGCTTTGCGCATCATTGGCGTCGTCGGTCTCTTCGTCTTCGTCGTCCTCCTTCCCAAAGGCCAGGTCGAAGGCATGCGATGCGTCGAGCCGCCGCGCAAGCGAAGTAACGTCAAATTTTTGCCAGGTGATAGCCGACAGCAAAGCCAAGGGTTCAAGCAACTCTCGAAGCCATGCGGGGCGCTGTCCGAGCGCTGCCGCGGCCCTGGCCTGCAAGGCGCGCAAGGCGGTGCCTCCCGGCCTGTCCGCGTCGGCAAGCAGTGCGCGAGCCAGGCCGCGTGCAATCAGATATCGGGAGTTGGCTTCGCGCATGGAATTGGGTTGACGCCCGCATCCCAACCAGCAGGTCCTGCGTGAGCTGGGTGCGCAGAATGCGCAGGCCGCTCACGCGCCGAAATCGCAAAGTACAAAACAACCATGGGGGTACCCCATGGTGCGGACAGGCAGCAACGAATCGCGTCCCGCTCGCAACACTTGGAATGCTGGCGTCGCGGAAATTCTAAGGGGATGCCCCCGCAAACAGCGACTATTGATCGCTTCGACGACGGCAAAACAACACAAGAATGCTTTTGTCGCCAGTCTCAGGCATGTTCATTACCGACATTTAAGACAAGGCTGAAGCAAAAAAAAAGCCCGAACCCGTCAAGGTTCAGGCTTGGGATCGGCCCTGGTGCAATTACTTGCGCGCAGGCGGCAAGTCGGTGCAACTGCCGTGCGCCACTTCCGCGGCCATGCCCATGCTTTCGCCCAGCGTGGGGTGCGGGTGTATGGTCTTGCCGATATCGACCGCGTCGGCGCCCATCTCGATGGCCAGCGCGATCTCGCCGATCATGTCGCCGGCATGGGTGCCGACAATGCCGCCGCCCAGGATCTTGCCGTGGCCGTGGGCTTCGGGGCTGTCGTCAAACAGCAGCTTGGTGAAACCTTCGTCGCGGCCGTTGGCGATGGCGCGGCCGGAGGCCGTCCAGGGGAACAAGCCCTTTTTGACCTTGATGCCCTGCGCCTTGGCCTGGTCCTCGGTGAGGCCGACCCAGGCGATTTCGGGGTCGGTGTAGGCCACGCTGGGGATCACGCGGGCGTTGAAGGCGGCGCTGGCCAGTTCCTTGTTGCCCTGCAGTTCACCGGCAATGACTTCGGCGGCCACATGCGCTTCGTGCACGGCCTTGTGCGCCAGCATGGGCTGGCCCACGATGTCGCCGATGGCGAAGATGTGGGGCACATTGGTGCGCATCTGGATGTCGACGGGGATGAAGCCGCGGTCGCTCACGCTGACGCCGGCCTTCTCGGCGCCGATCTTCTTGCCGTTGGGTGTGCGGCCCACGGCCTGCAGCACCAGGTCGTAGGTCTGCGGTGCCGGGGCGCCCTCGCCTTCGAAAGTCACTTCAATACCGGCCTTGGTCGCCTTGGCACCTACGGTTTTGGTCTTGAGCATGATGTTGTCAAAACGCGGTGCGTTCATCTTCTGCCAGACCTTGACCAGGTCACGGTCGGCGCCCTGCATCAGGCCGTCCATCATCTCGACGACATCGAGGCGCGCGCCCAGGGTGGAGTACACAGTGCCCATTTCCAGGCCGATGATGCCGCCGCCCAGGATCAGCATGCGCTTGGGGACTTCCTTCAGGGCCAGTGCGCCGGTACTGTCCACCACGCGAGGATCGTCGGGCATGAAAGGCAGGCGCACGGCTTGCGAACCCGCCGCGATGATGCAGTTCTTGAAGGCGATGGTCTGCTTCTTGCCAGTCTTTTCCTGGCCCTCGGCCCCAGCGGTTTCTTCGACCTGCAGGTGGTTGGCGCCGACAAACTGGCCCACACCACGCACAGTGGTGACCTTGCGCATCTTGGCCATGGCCGTGAGGCCGCCGGTCAGCTTGCCGACGACTTTTTCCTTATGCGTGCGCAATTTGTTGATGTCGAGCTTGGGCTCCCCAAAACTCACACCCAGGCTGTCGAAATGTTTGACCTCATCCATCACGGCGGCCACATGCAGCAGCGCCTTGGAGGGAATGCAACCGACATTGAGGCAGACGCCGCCCAGCGTGGCGTAGCGCTCGACCAGCACGACCTTCAGGCCCAGATCGGCGGCGCGGAAGGCGGCCGAGTAGCCGCCGGGGCCGGCGCCCAGCACCAGCACGTCGCAGTCGAGGTCGGCGGAGCCGCTGAAGCTGGCGGCCGTTGGGGCCGGTGCAGCAGGTGCAGATGCTGCGGCCGGAGCGGGGGCGGCTTTCTTCTCAGGCGCAGGCGCAGGCGCTGGAGCGGCGGCAGCGGCGCCGGAGGCCTCCAGCGTCAGCACCACGGAACCTTGCTTGACCTTGTCGCCCAGCTTGACCTTGACTTCCTTGACCACGCCAGCGGCGGAGGATGGAATCTCCATCGAGGCCTTGTCGCTTTCCACGGTGATCAGGCTTTGCTCGGCCTTGATGGTGTCGCCGGCCTTGACCAGCACTTCTATCACGGACACTTCGTCAAAATCGCCAATGTCCGGCACCTTGATGTCTACCAGGCTGGATGCGCTCATTTGGAGGCTTTCAATTTAAGGGTGAATATGTCGACGGGTCCGGCGGAGTTCTTGTCGAACTCGCAACCCGCATTGAGGCCGGCCATGGCTACTTCGCGCGCGGTCTTGGCCTTGTCCCAGGCGGCATGCATGGCGCCCAGCGCGAAGCTGCGGCCCGAGCCTATGCCCCAGAACTCCTTGAACTCAAAGACCTCGCGGTAGCTGTAAAGGCCATAGATGCCGCTGGCGTTGGCGATGACGACGGTGAACTGGCTGGACTCGTAAGGGTCGTTGTCGTCTTCCTTGGTCTGCAGGAAAAAGGTTTCCTTGAGCAGCGGATGCAGCTTGACGAAGGTATCGAACACCTCGTCGCGCGAGCCCAGCTTGAGCTGGTCCTTGGGCAGGGCCGCCATGGCCTTGCGCAGCACCGGAAAATGCGCCACCGTGCCGGCCATGCCGACGTAGCTCATGCCGGCAGGCGTGTCGACCTTGAAGATCTTGCTGTTGGCCTCGAAGCGGTTGCTCAGGCTGGTGTCGCCGAAGGTGACCAGCGTGTCGGCGGCGATGGCAACCTGCCCCGCCTTTTTGACGACTACAAGCGTTGTCATCTTTGGATTAAAGGAGGACGCGGCGGAAGTCGGCGAGGATCTGTCCGAGGTAGGCGTTAAAGCGCGCGGCGGCGGCACCGTCGATCACGCGATGGTCCCAGCTCAGCGACAGCGGCAGCATCAGGCGCGGCTGGAAGGCCTTGCCGTCCCAGACCGGTTCGGTCGAGCTCTTGCAGACGCCCAGGATGGCCACTTCAGGCGCATTGATGATGGGCGTGAAGTAGCGCCCGCCAATGCCGCCCAAGGACGAGATCGTGAAGCAGGCACCGGACATGTCGGCCGGGCTCAGCTTGCCGTCGCGCGCCTTCTTGGCGAGTTCGCCCATCTCCTGCGAGATCTGCACGATGCCCTTCTGGTCGGCGTTCTTGATGACCGGAACGACCAGGCCGTTCGGGGTGTCGGCGGCGAAGGCGATGTTGTAGTACTGCTTGAGCACCAGCTGGTCGCCGTCGAGCGAGGCGTTGAACTCGGGGAATTTCTTGAGCGCGGCGACCGAGGCCTTGATCAGGAAGGCCAGCATGGTGATCTTGATGCCGGCTTTCTCGTTTTCCTTGTTCATGAGCACGCGGAAGGCTTCGAGCTCGGTGATGTCGGCGTCGTCGTGGTTGCAGACGTGCGGGATCATCACCCAGTTGCGGTGCAGGTTGGCGCCGCTGATCTTCTTGATGCGCGACATGTCCTTGCGCTCGACCGGGCCGAACTTGGTGAAGTCGACCTTGGGCCAGGGCAGCAGGTCGAGGCCGGCGCCACCACCGGACGATGCCGGCGCCTTGGCGGCCTGCGCCTGGGTGCGCACGCTGCCGTCCATCACCGACTTGGTGAAGGCCTGCACGTCGTCCTGCGTGATGCGCCCCTTGGGGCCTGAGCCCTTGACTTCGGCCAGCGGCACGCCGAGCTCGCGCGCGAACTTGCGCACCGAGGGCGAGGCATGCGGCAGGCTGCCTTGCGGCGCCGTGGTGGGGTCGTGGGCCGGCTGGCTCGCGGGGACCGATGCGGTGGCCTGTGCGGGCGCGGCTGCCGCAGCAGCGACGGCGGGAGCAGGTGCTGGCGCGGGGGCCGGCGCCGCAGCGGGCGATGCGCCCGCAGCCGAGGCGGTGGAGCCTTCGAGGATGGCCAGCAGGTCGCCGATGTTGACGGTGTCGCCCAGCTTGACCTTGAGTTCCTTGAGCACGCCGGCGGCCGAAGACGGGATCTCCATCGAGGCCTTGTCGGATTCGACGGTGACCAGCGACTGCTCGGCCTTGATGGTGTCGCCGGGCTTGACCAGCACTTCGATGACGGACACGTCCTTGAAGTCGCCGATGTCGGGCACGCGGACTTCGACCGGGCCGGAGGCCGTAGGGGCAGCTACAGGCGCCGGTGCGGGCGAAGCGGCTGCGGGAGCTGCCGGCGCGGCGGCCGGCTTGGCCGCTGCGGCGGGAGCCGGTGCGGCGGCTTCGGCGCCCGCCACTTCCAGCGTCAGCACGACCGAGCCCTGCTTGACCTTGTCGCTCAGCTTGACCCGCAGTTCCTTGACCACCCCCGCGTGGCTGGAGGGGATTTCCATGGAGGCCTTGTCGGACTCCACGGTGATCAGCGACTGCTCGGCCTTGACGGTGTCGCCGGGCTTGACCAGCAATTCGATCACGGTCACTTCGTCGAAATCCCCGATATCAGGAACTTGAATGTCTACCACTGCCATATTCTTGTCTCCGTTTGCTTCAGGCGTTCAGGGCGTCTACGTCAGGGTGTTAACTCAAGCGTAAAGCGGGTTGATCTTGTCGACATTGATGCCGTATTTTTTGATGGCCTCGGTCACCTTGGCAACCGGCACCGTGCCCTCTTCGCTGAGCGCCTTGAGCGCCGCCACGACGATGTAATGGCGGTTGATCTCGAAGTGCTCGCGCAGCTTGCTGCGGAAGTCGCTGCGGCCGAAGCCGTCGGTGCCCAGCACCTTGTAGGTGCGGCCCTTGGGGATGAAGGGGCGGATCTGCTCGGCGTAGGCCTTCATGTAGTCGGTCGACGCGATGACGGGGCCGGTGTGCTTTTCAAGCTGCTGGGCCACGAAGGACACCTGGGGCTTGTCGGCCGGGTGCAGCAGGTTCCAGCGCTCGGCGGCCTGGCCATCGCGGGCCAGTTCGTTGAAGCTCGGGCAGCTCCAGACGTTGGCGGCAATACCCCATTCCTTTTCGAGCAGTTCCTGCGCGGCGATCGACTCGCGCAGTATGGTGCCGGAGCCCAGCAGTTGCACGCGTGGCGTGAGCTTGGCGCCCTCTTTGCACAGGTACATGCCCTTGATGATCTGCTCTTCGGTGCCGGGCTTGAGGCCGGGCATGGCGTAGTTCTCATTGAGCAGGGTGAGGTAGAAGTAAACGTTGTCCTGTTTTTCGACCATGCGTTTGAGGCCATGGTGCAGGATCACGCCGACTTCGTGCGCAAACGTCGGGTCGTAGCTGATGCAGTTGGGAATCGTGCCGGCCAGGATGTGGCTGTGGCCGTCTTCGTGCTGCAGGCCTTCACCGTTGAGCGTGGTACGGCCCGAGGTGCCGCCCAAGAGGAAGCCGCGCGCCTGCATGTCGCCGGCCGCCCAGGCCAGGTCGCCGATGCGCTGGAAACCGAACATCGAGTAGTACACGTAGAAGGGCACCATGATGCGGTTGTTGGTGCTGTACGAGGTGGCCGCCGCGATCCAGCTGCTCATGCCGCCGGCCTCGTTGATGCCTTCCTGCAGGATCTGGCCCTGCTTGTCTTCCTTGTAGTACATCACCTGGTCTTTGTCGACCGGCGTGTACTTCTGGCCGTCGGGGTTGTAGATGCCGATCTGGCGGAAGAGGCCTTCCATGCCGAAGGTGCGGGCCTCGTCCACCAGGATGGGCACGACGCGCGGGCCCAGGGCCTGGTCGCGCAGCAGCTGCGTGAGGAAGCGCACATAAGCCTGGGTGGTGGAGATTTCACGGCCTTCGGCCGTGGGCTCGATCACCGACTTGAAGGTTTCCAACGCGGGCACGGTGAACTGCTCGTCGGCCTTGACGCGGCGGTGCGGCAGGTAGCCGCCCAGGGCCTTGCGGCGCTCGTGCAGGTAGCGCATCTCGGGCGTGTCGTCGGCCGGCTTGTAGAAGGGAATGTCGGCCAGCTTGCTGTCGGGGATGGGGATGTTGAAACGGTCGCGGAAGGCCTTGATGTCCTCGTCGGCCAGTTTTTTGGTCTGGTGGACGTTGTTCTTGCCTTCGCCGATCTTGCCCATGCCGAAGCCTTTGACGGTCTTGATCAAGAGGACGGTAGGCTGGCCCTTGTGGTTGACCGCCTTGTGGAAAGCGGCATAGACCTTTTGCGAATCGTGGCCGCCGCGGCGCAGGTTGAAGATGTCCTCGTCGCTCATCTTGGCGACCATCTCGAGCGTGCGCGGATCCTGGCCGAAGAAATGCTTGCGCACATAGGCGCCGTCATTGGCCTTCATGGCCTGGTAGTCGCCGTCCAGCGTGTCCATCATGATCTTGCGCAGCGCGCCGTCCTTGTCGCGGGCCAGCAGCGGGTCCCAGTTGCTGCCCCACAGCAGCTTGATGACGTTCCAGCCGGCGCCGCGGAACTCGCCTTCGAGCTCCTGGATGATCTTGCCGTTGCCGCGCACCGGGCCGTCCAGGCGCTGCAGGTTGCAGTTGATGACGAAGACCAGGTTGTCGAGCTTTTCGCGCGCGGCCAGGCCGATGGCACCCATGGATTCGACCTCGTCCATCTCGCCGTCACCGAGGAAGGCCCAGACCTTGCGGTTTTCCGTGTTGGCGATGCCGCGAGCATGCAGGTACTTGAGGAAACGCGCCTGGTAAATCGCCATCAGCGGGCCCAGGCCCATCGAGACGGTGGGGAACTGCCAGAACTCGGGCATCAGCTTGGGATGCGGGTAACTGGACAGGCCCTTGCCGTCGACTTCCTGGCGGAAGTTGAGCAGTTGTTCTTCGGTCAGGCGTCCTTCAAGATAGGCGCGGGCATAGACGCCGGGCGACACGTGGCCCTGGATGTAGAGGCAGTCGCCGCCGTGGTTTTCGCTCTCGGCGTGCCAGAAGTGGTTGAAGCCGGCGCCGAACAGGCTGGCCAGCGAGGCGAAGGAGCCGATGTGGCCGCCCAGATCGCCGCCGTCGGCGGGGTGCAGGCGGTTGGCCTTGACCACCATGGCCATGGCGTTCCAGCGCATGTAGGCGCGCAGGCGCTCCTCGATCTCGAGGTTGCCGGGCGAACGCTCTTCCTGGTCAGTTTCAATGGTGTTGACGTAGCCGGTGTTGGCCGAGAAAGGCATGTCTATGCTTTTCTGGCGGGCGTGCTCCAGGAGTTGCTCCAGCAGGAAGTGGGCGCGCTCCGGGCCTTCGCTTTCGATGACGGCGGACAAGGCGTCCATCCACTCTCGGGTTTCCTGGCTGTCTTTGTCCAGCGCGTCGTTGGCGGCGGCGCGCAAGTTGTCGCCGGCTTGGGTGGGATTGGCAGCCATGTTTGTCTCCTGAGTAGCCTGGTAAAGCTTGTTTAAGCTGCGATGCGGCCTCTTATTGAGCCGCTCACAGGGCCTGTGTCCAACTTGGTCTAAACGTGTTGTAAACGCAAATTAGATTCAAGTCCCTAGTTTCTCATAATATTTGTGAGATTTCAAATAGTGCTTATTGATTTCACATTAAGAAATTTAAAAGTAAGCATACGTCGCATCAACAGGCCCGGGACGGTCCTTTTCAGAGGCATTGCCATCGCATCGCCGCGCCGCGCTTCACCTTCGAAGATCAGGGTCAACCCTGAATGCCGGGAGCATCTCCCTTAAACTGCACCATTCCTCCTATGACCCAGCAAGCCCCTGCCCTCGCCGAATCCGCGGTGCCCCCCGCTCCCCTGGCCTTGTGGCGCCGCTGGTGGCGGCGGCAGTCGCCGTCGCGCCAGGACCGCTTCATCACGCTGGGCCCGCTGCTGGCCGTCGCGCTCTTCCTGGCGGCCGTGATCGCCGCCTTCGGTTACCTGCGCATTGAGGAAATCGACCGCGAGCAGCAGGCTGTCAAACGCGACGTGGAGTACGCCCAGCAGCGCCTTCGGCTGCGCCTGCTGGAGCGGCAGGAGCAGCTCATGCGCATAGGCCGCGACGTCTCCAACAAGGAAGTCGACACCGAGGAATTCATCACCCAGGCCGAGTCGCTGGTCAACCAGTACCCCGAACTCATGGCGGTGACCTGGGTGGACAGCAAACGGCGCATCAAGGTGGCCTATGTATCGCCCAGCGCCAACGGCAGCCAGCTGCGCGGCGCCGGCGAACAGCTCAAGGTCGGCGAGACCGACGGCACCTACGAGCTGGCCCGGGACCTGCGCCAGCCGGTGTACTCCCGGCCGCTGACGCCCAAGGAAGCCGGCGGCTACAACGCGCCCACCCTGCAGTTGCAGGTGCCGCTGGACGACCAGGGAAAATTCGCCGGCGTCATCATGGGCGAATACTCCATCGACGGGCTGCTGCGCTTCGGCGTGCCGACCGAGGTCACAGCCAAATACGCGGTGACCCTGATCGACGACAAAAACCGGGTGCTGGCGGGCAACCTGCCGCCGCCGCGCAATCCCGCGGCCAGGCTGCTGCCCTGGTCCGACGGCGCGGCCGAATACGAGATACCGGTCTCGCCGGTAGGCAACGGCCTGCTGATACGCGCCGAGGGCTACCGCGCCTCGCTGGGCGTGGTCGGTAGCGGTTTTTTCTGGCTGGTCAGCGCGCTGAGCGCGCTCACGGTGTGGATGCTGCTGGGCACCTGGCGCCACACGCGCCGCCGCGTGCAGGCCCAGCAGGCGCTGATCGCCGAGACCAATTTCCGCCGCGCCATGGAGAACTCCATGCTGACCGGCATGCGCGCGCTTGACCTGCAGGGCCGCATCACCTACGTCAACCCGGCCTTCTGCCAGATGACGGGCCTGACCGAAGGCGACCTGGTGGGCCGCACACCGCCGTTCCCGCACTGGCCGGAAGGCGAGATCGACACCCTGATGCAGCGGCTGGACGACGAGCTGCACGGCCGCACGCCGCCGGGCGGCTTCGAGGTGCGCGTCAAGCGCAAGAACGGCCAGATCTTCGACGCGCGCATGTACGTCTCGCCGCTGATTGACCCGCGCGGCCAGCAGACCGGCTGGATGACCTCCATGACGGACATCACCGAGCCCAAGCGCATACGCGAGGAACTGACCGCCTCCTATGAGCGCTTCACCACGGTGCTCGAAGGGCTGGACGCTGCCGTCTCCGTGGCGCCGCTGGGCAGCGAAGAGCTGCTGTTTGCCAACAAGCTGTACCGCTCCTGGTTTGGCGGCGAGGTGTCGGGCCACCTGAACCTGATCGCGCAGGCCGGCGTGCCCAGCGCCGTGCCCACCGACGACACGCTGGACGCGGTCGACGGCCTGGCCGGCTTCCCGACCGATACGCTGACGGCGGCGCAGACGGAAAACGCTGAAATCTACGTGCCCGAACTCAGCAAATGGCTGGAAGTGCGTTCACGCTACCTGACCTGGGTGGACGGCCGCCTGGCCCAGATGGTGATCGCCACCGACATCACGCCGCGGCGCCATGCCGAGGAACAGGCCGCCCAGCAGAACGAGCGGGCCCAGACCGCCAGCCGCCTGATCACCATGGGCGAGATGGCCTCCAGCGTGGCGCACGAGCTGAACCAGCCGCTCACGGCCATCAACAACTACTGCAACGGCATGGTCTCGCGAATCAAGGGCAAGCAGATCAGCAACGAAGACCTGCTGATCGCGCTGGACAAGACCGCCAAGCAGGCGCACCGCGCCGGGCAGATCATCCAGCGCATACGCTCCTTCGTCAAACGCAGCGAGCCCAACCGCATGGCGGCCGACGTGGCCACCATGGTCAGCAACGCCATGGAACTGGCCGACATCGAGTTGCGCCGCCACCATGTGCGCCTGAGCCACTACATCGCGGCTCGCCTGCCCGAAATCATGGTGGACCCCATCCTGATCGAGCAGGTGCTGATCAACCTGATGAAAAACGCGGCTGAATCGATCGAGCAGGCCCACCTGCCCACGGCGCGCCGCAGCGTCGAGCTGCGCGTAGTGCCCAAGCAGATCGAGGACCAGGCCGTGGTGGAGTTTTCGGTCCTGGACACCGGGCGCGGCCTGTCGCCCGAAGTCATGGGCCGGCTCTATGAGGCTTTCTATTCCACCAAGGCCGAAGGCATGGGCATAGGCCTGAAGCTTTGCCGCAGCATCGTGGAGTCCCACCAGGGAAGAATGGAGGCCGAGAACCTCTACAATGGGGACGAAGTGGTGGGGTGCCGGTTTACCTTCTGGATCCCTGTGACACCCCTGATCCTGCCGACGGCGCCAGCCGGCGACAGCACGGCAGCCAGGAACGCTGGCGTTCATTGAAAACCCTTCAAGAACCGTCTCTTGAGAAGTTCACGAAAGAAAGTTTGGCATGAGCTTGATTCCCAAAAAAGGTACCGTCTACGTCGTTGATGATGACGAGGGCGTGCGCGACTCGCTGCAGTGGCTGCTCGAGGGCAAAGACTACCGCGTTCGCTGCTACGACTCGGCCGAAACTTTCCTCTCCCGCTACGACCCGCGCGAAGTGGCCTGCCTGATCGTCGACATCCGCATGGGCGGCATGACCGGGCTGGAGCTGCAGGACCGCCTGGTCGAGCGCAAGTCGCCGCTGCCCATTGTGTTCATCACCGGCCACGGCGACGTGCCCATGGCGGTCAACACCATGAAAAAAGGCGCGATGGACTTCATCCAGAAGCCTTTCCAGGAAGAAGCCCTGGTCAACCTGGTCGAGCGCATGCTGGAGCAGGCCAAGGAAGCCTTCAGCGACTTCCAGCAGTCCGCCAGCCGCGACGCCCTGCTGGCCAAGCTGACCTCGCGCGAGGCCCAGGTGCTCGAGCGCATCGTGGCCGGCCGGCTCAACAAGCAGATCGCCGACGACCTGGGCATCAGCATCAAGACGGTGGAGGCGCACCGCGCCAACATCATGGAAAAGCTCAATGCCAACACCGTGGCCGACCTGCTCAAAATCGCCCTGGGATCCAACGCGCCCAAAGGCTGACCGCTCTTTCGCTGTCTTTGCGATAGCCCTTGACGCCCGTATTGATTGGACCAGCGGGCGTTTTTACTTTGATAGACCGATTCAAAAATGACCGCCCAGCTGATTGACGGAAACGCCCTCTCCAAACAATTGCGCGCCGACGTCGCACGGCGGGCCGCCGCCCTGCGCGCGCGCGGCATCACGCCGGGCCTGGCCGTGGTGCTGGTGGGCGAGAACCCGGCCAGCCAGGTCTATGTGCGCAACAAGGTCAAGGCCTGCGAAGACAGCGGCCTGCATTCGGTACTCGAGAAATACCCCGCCACCCTCAGTGAAGCCGACCTGCTGGCGCGCGTGGACGCGCTCAACAAGGACCCGGCCATCCACGGCATCCTGGTGCAGCTACCGCTGCCCGCGCACATCGACGCGCACAAGGTCATCGAGGCCATCTCGCCGGCCAAGGACGTGGACGGCTTTCACGTCGCCAGCGCCGGCGCGCTCATGGTCGGCCAGCCCGGCTTCTGGCCCTGCACGCCTTACGGCTGCATGAAGATGCTGGAAAGCATCAACTACGACCTCAAGGGCAAGCATGCCGTGGTGATAGGCCGCAGCAACATCGTCGGCAAGCCCATGGCGCTGATGCTGCTGCAAAAGAACGCCACCGTCACCATCTGCCACAGCGCCACCAAGGACCTCAAGGCCATGACGCTGCAGGGCGACGTGGTCGTGGCGGCGGTCGGCAAACGCAATGTGCTGACGGCCGACATGGTCAAGCCCGGTGCCGTCGTGCTCGACGTGGGTATGAACCGCAATGACGAAGGCAAGCTTTGCGGCGACGTGGATTTTGAAGGCGTCAAGGAAGTCGCGGGCTACATCACGCCGGTGCCCGGCGGTGTGGGGCCCATGACCATTACCATGCTGCTGGTCAATACGCTCGAGGCCGCTGAGCGCGGCTGAGTCACCCCTAATCGACGATAGGCTCCGCGGCCTGAGATGCGGGCTCCATCCGCACCAGGCGCCACAACGCCAGGCCGGCGCACAGCCACTGCACGACATACAAGGCCGTACCCAGTCCGTGCCAGAGCTTAAGGTTGCCGCCTTCGGCACGCGCGCTGACGATGTGCGGCGCGATGCCGAACTCCACCAGCAAGGCCAGCAGCAAGCCGGCCACGACGAACTTCATCGCGGCCTGTGCCTGCCGCGCGAGGGCCGCATCGTCTTTTTTATTGAGCACCACGAGCAGCAGCATGGCGCAGCCAGCGCTGACCCAGGTCTGCGCGGTGAAGAGTTTGGCGGCCATGGCGCCGGCCGCGGCGGGCGCGCCCAGGTTGGTGAACAGCATGGGAACCACGACGAAGCCCAGGCCGGTCAGGCTGCCCCACCAGAGGGCGGCCACCATCACATTGAAGCGCTGCTTCACGAAATGAAACTCAGATGTACATCACCGCGATGATTTCATAGCGCTTGACACCACCCGGCGCCTGGACTTCGGCCGTGTCGCCCTCGTCCTTGCCGATCAGCGCGCGCGCGATCGGCGAGCTGATGTTGACACGACCCAGCTTGATGTCGGCCTCGTCTTCGCCGACGATCTGGTAGGTCACCTTATCGCCGGTGTCTTCGTCTTCCAGCTCGATGGTCGAGCCGAACACGACCTTGCCGCCCGCGTCCAGTTCGGATGGATCGATGATCTGCGCGGCCGAAAGCTTGCCTTCGATTTCCTGGATGCGGCCTTCGATAAAGCCCTGGCGGTCCTTGGCCGCGTCGTATTCGGCGTTTTCGCTGAGGTCGCCCTGGGCGCGCGCTTCGGAAATCGAATTGATGACCCAGGGGCGGTCCACAGTTTTCAGCTGGTGCAATTCCGCCTTGAGGCTTTCCGCGCCGCGTTTGGTGATGGGGATGGTGGCCATGTTTTTTGCTCCTGCAAAAGCGAAACCGCCACCAGTCACCTGGCGGCGGCGCTTGAATTCAAAACTTCAATGAAACAAGTTTAATGCAAATCGGGCCCGGCGAAATCCGGGAAAAACCGGTGGCCGGGCCCGGGTTTTCAGGTCAGCTGGGCGTGCAGTTCCTGCACGGAATAGACCGGCAGGTTGTCCAGGTACTTCATGCCCTCCACGGCCGCTTCGGCGCCGGCAATCGTGGTGTAGGTCGTCACGCGGGCCAGCAGCGCCGAGGTGCGGATCTGGCGCGAATCAGTGATCGCGTTGCGCCGCTCTTCGACGGTGTTGATGACCAAGGCAATCTCGTTGTTCTTGATCATGTCCACCACGTGCGGCCGCCCTTCGGTGACCTTGTTGACCACGGTGCAGGCAATGCCCGCCGCCTGGATGGCCGCGGCGGTACCCTTGGTCGCCACCAGCTCGAACTTCTGCGCAGCCAGCGCGCGCGCGACTTCCACAGCGCGCGGCTTGTCGTTGTTCTTGACGGTCAGAAAAACCTTGCCCGAAGTCGGCAGCTTGGTACCCGCGCCCAGTTGGGACTTGACGAAGGCTTCGCCGAAGGTCTTGCCCACGCCCATGACTTCGCCGGTGGATTTCATCTCGGGGCCGAGAATCGTGTCCACGCCGGGGAATTTGACGAAGGGGAAAACCGCTTCCTTGACGCTGAAGTAAGGCGGCGTGACTTCGTCCTTGATGCCCTGGGACGCCAGCGACTGGCCGACCATGCAGCGCGCTGCCACCTTGGCCAGTTGGATGCCGGTGGCCTTGCTGACGAAGGGCACGGTGCGCGAGGCGCGCGGGTTGACTTCCAGCACGTAGATCACGTCCTTGCCGTCGATGTTCTGGATCGCGAACTGCACGTTCATGAGACCCACCACCGTCAGCGCCTCGGCCATGGCCGCGGTCTGGCGCTTGATTTCGGTGACGGTCTCCGCGCTCAGCGAGTACGGCGGCAGCGAGCAGGCCGAGTCACCGCTGTGCACGCCGGCCTGCTCGATGTGTTCCATCACGCCGCCGATAAAGGTGCGACCCTCGGGATCACGCAGGCAGTCGACATCGCATTCGATCGCATCGTTCAGGAAGCGGTCCAGCAGCACGGGCGAGTCATGGCTGACCTTGACGGCTTCGCGCATGTAGCGCTCGAGGTCGCGCTGCTCGTGCACGATTTCCATGGCGCGGCCGCCCAGCACGTAGCTGGGGCGCACGACCAGGGGGTAGCCCAGCGCGGCGGCTTTTTCGAGCGCCTCGGGCTCGGTGCGCGCCGTGGCGTTGGGCGGCTGGCGCAGCTTGAGCTCGTGCAGCAGCTTCTGGAAGCGCTCGCGGTCTTCGGCCGCGTCGATCATGTCGGGCGAGGTGCCGATGATGGGCACGCCGTTGGCTTCGAGGTCCAGCGCCAGCTTCAGGGGCGTCTGGCCGCCGTACTGGACGATCACGCCCAGCGGCTTTTCCTTGTCGACGATCTCGAGCACGTCTTCCAGCGTCAGCGGCTCGAAATACAGGCGGTCGCTGGTGTCGTAGTCGGTGGAGACCGTCTCGGGGTTGCAGTTGACCATGATGGTCTCATAGCCGTCTTCGCGCATGGCCAGCGCCGCGTGCACGCAGCAGTAGTCAAACTCGATGCCCTGCCCGATGCGGTTGGGCCCGCCGCCCAGCACCATGATTTTTTTCTTGTCGGTGGGCGCGGCTTCGCACTCGCTGCCTTCGGCCTCGTAGGTCGAGTACATGTAGGCGGTGTTGGTCGCGAACTCGGCGGCGCAGGTGTCCACGCGCTTGTAGACCGGGCGCACGCCCAGGGCGCGGCGCTTTTCACGGATGGCCGTGTCGGTGGTCTTGAGCTGTTTGGCCAGGCGGCGGTCGGAAAAGCCTTTTTGCTTGAGCGTGCGCAGCGTGACGGCGTCTATCTTGTCGAGCGAGGTGGTTTCGAGTTCCAGCTCGATCTTGACGATCTGCTCGATCTGGATGAGGAACCAGGGGTCGATCTTGGTCAGCGCGAACACTTCGTCGACGCTCATGCCCTGGGCGAATGCATCGCCCACATACCAGATGCGGTCCGGGCCGGGCGCGCCGAGTTCTTTCTCGAGCACTTCGCGGTCCTGGGTTTTCTCGTTCATGCCGTCCACGCCGACTTCCAGGCCGCGCAACGCTTTCTGGAAGGACTCCTGGAAGGTGCGGCCCATGGCCATGACTTCACCGACGGATTTCATCTGCGTGGTCAGGCGCGAATCGGCGGCCGGGAATTTTTCGAACGCAAAGCGCGGAATCTTGGTGACCACGTAGTCGATGCTGGGCTCGAAGCTCGCGGGGGTGGCGCCGCCCGTGATCTCGTTGCGCAGCTCGTCCAGCGTATAGCCCACGGCCAGCTTGGCCGCGACCTTGGCGATCGGAAAGCCCGTGGCCTTGGAGGCCAGCGCCGAGGAGCGCGAGACGCGCGGGTTCATTTCGATCACGACCATGCGGCCGTCGACCGGGTTGATGGAGAACTGGACGTTGGAGCCGCCGGTGTCCACGCCGATTTCGCGCAGCACGGCCAGGGAGGCGTTGCGCAGGATCTGGTATTCCTTGTCAGTCAGCGTCTGGGCCGGGGCGACCGTGATGGAGTCGCCGGTATGCACGCCCATGGGGTCCAGGTTTTCGATGGAGCAGACGATGATGCAGTTGTCGGCGGTGTCGCGCACCACTTCCATCTCGTACTCTTTCCAGCCGAGCAGTGATTCCTCAATCAGCAACTCGTTGGTGGGCGAGGCTTCCAGGCCGCGCTTGCAGATGACTTCGAATTCTTCGGAGTTGTAGGCGATGCCGCCGCCGGTGCCACCCAGCGTGAAGCTGGGGCGGATCACGGTGGGGAAGCCGACGCTCTTTTGCACGGCCCAGGCTTCGTCCATGCTGTGTGCGATGCCGGAGCGGGCCGAGCCCAAACCGATCTTGGTCATCGCGTCCTTGAACTTCAGGCGGTCTTCGGCCTTGTCGATGGCCTCTGGCTTGGCGCCTATCAGCTCGACCTTGTACTTGTCGAGCACGCCGTTGTGCCACAGGTCCAGCGCGCAGTTGAGCGCGGTCTGCCCACCCATGGTCGGCAGGATGGCGTCGGGGCGCTCCTTGGCGATGATTTTTTCAACCGTCTGCCAGGTGATGGGCTCGATGTAGGTGACGTCGGCGGTGGCCGGGTCGGTCATGATCGTGGCGGGGTTGCTGTTGATCAGGATGACCTTGTAGCCCTCCTCGCGCAGCGCCTTGCAGGCCTGTACGCCGGAGTAATCGAACTCGCAGGCCTGGCCGATGATGATGGGGCCGGCGCCGATGATGAGGACGCTTTTGATGTCTGTTCTTTTAGGCATTTGATTGAACAGCAAACTGCTGCAGCTGAATTTGAATGCGAATATTGCGAATGATGACGAACAACCCTGTAACTCCAGCCACAAGGCCGCCCAGGCCAATCGCTACAAAAATGGCAAGGTCGACTTCAGTCGGGCCAAAGATGACTCCACGGAGCCGCGTTTTTTCTGCGAAGTTGGTAAGCACAAAGCTCAGTCCAATAATTACCGACAGCAATGCCATCACGAAAAGATACCCTCCCGGCGCCAATCCAGAAATCTTTCCATTCGCTGTATCGACAAACGCAATAGCAGAATGAGGGTCCTCTGGCCTCTTGAGCCAAACGACCAGATGCTGTCCTTTGTACACATGAGGTTGACCGGACATTGCTTTAACACGAACCACTTCATTGCCGGAACGAAATGAAAAATCCGTACTGTCGAGAGCGTTCCCGGCAGGGTGATAAACGTAGTCCAAAACCTCTTCAACAGTGAATTTAACGAGGTGAGGATCGCTTGAAATCACTTCTTGTGATTTCAAGGCATCGATGTCTCCCACATCAGCCACGCTGCTTCTCCATCAGCGCGGTGAAACGGTCAAACAAGTATGAAATATCGTGCGGGCCTGGCGAGGCTTCAGGGTGGCCCTGGAAGCAGAAGGCCGGTTTGTCGGTGCGGGCCAGGCCTTGCAGCGTGCCGTCGAACAGGCTGATGTGCGTGGGCCGCAGGTTGGCGGGCAAGCTTTTTTCGTCGACCGCGAAGCCGTGGTTCTGGCTGGTGATGCTGACGCGGCCGTTGTCCAGGTCCTTGACCGGGTGGTTGGCGCCGTGGTGGCCGAACTTCATCTTGAAGGTCTTCGCGCCGCTGGCCAGCGCCATGATCTGGTGGCCCAGGCAGATGCCGAAGGTCGGGATGCCGGTTTCAATCAGCTCGCGCACCGCGGTGATCGCGTAGTCGCAAGGCTCAGGGTCACCCGGGCCGTTGGCCAGGAAGATGCCGTCGGGCTTGAGTTTGAGCACGTCGGCGGCGGGGGTTTGCGCCGGCACCACGGTGATACGCGCGCCGCGCTCGGCCATCATGCGCAGGATGTTTTTCTTCACGCCGAAGTCGAAGGCCACAACATGGAACCGGGGCGTGATCTGCACGCCGTAGCCCGCGCCGAGTTTCCACTCGGTCTGCGTCCATTCGTAGGTCTGCTTGACGGAGACGACCTTGGCAAGATCCAGGCCGGCCATGCTGGGCGCACCGCGCGCCGCCGCGACGGCTTTTTCGATCGCGGGCTGGCTCACCGCCTCGCCGGCGGGCAAGGCCAGGATGCAGCCGTTTTGCGCGCCCTTGGTGCGCAGCAGGCGGGTCAGCTGGCGCGTGTCTATGCCGGCGATGGCGACGGTTTTTTCCTTGACCAGGTATTCGGACAGGGTCATGGACTTGCGGAAATTCGAGGCCAGCAACGGCAAGTCCTTGATGATCAGGCCTGCGGCGTGGACTTTTTCAGCCTCGACGTCTTCGGCATTGACGCCGTAGTTGCCGATGTGCGGGTACGTGAGGGTGACGATCTGCTGGCAGTAGCTGGGATCCGTGAGGATTTCCTGGTAGCCGGTCATCGCGGTGTTGAACACCACTTCGCCGACCGTGGAGCCCGCGGCTCCAATCGAATTGCCGATAAAGACCGTGCCGTCTGCGAGCGCCAGGATGGCGTGAGGGGTGTTTCCCTGTAGAGACAAAAGCACTGGGTTCTCCGGGTTGGTTACGGTTCGCCCAAGCGTGCACAAGATACGTCTCGGTCAAGACTCTTGCAGGCTGCTTTTGAGAGGGTGGTGGCTTTGTATGCGCTCGGGCGAAGCTGTGTTTTGAAAAGCCACTGATTATAGCTCAGGCTGCGGCCCCCACGGTCGCTCATTGCGTGAGCCTGCGGCATCTCCCTGCCCCTTTCATCACGAGAGGAGCCGCCGCCTGCGGCCTGGCAAAGCCAGTTCCGCGGCCCCTGCTGGAATTAAGAATCTCTAACCAGGGAACTGGCGTATAGACAGATCGCGGCGGCTGCCGCCACATTGAGTGATTCTTCGCCGCCCGGCTGGTCTATGCGGACCTTGAGTGCCGCCCTGGCCATCAGGTCATCACCTACGCCCTGCCCTTCGTGGCCCATGGCCCAGGCGCAGGGCATGGGCAGTTTTTGCTGGTGCAAAAAGTCGCCGTGATGCGAGCTGGTGACGACGATGGGCACCGTCAAGGCCGCCAGCGCCTCGGGCTCCAGGCTTTCCACCAGGTGCAGGGCAAAGTGGGCGCCCATGCCGGCGCGCAGCACTTTGGGCGACCACAGCGCCGCCGTGCCCTTGAGGGCGATGACCTGGCCGAAACCAAAGGCCGCCGCACTGCGCAGGATGGAGCCGACATTGCCGGCGTCCTGCACCCGGTCCAGGATCACCGAGGCCGCATCGGGCCGCAGGCCGGCAGCAGCGGGCAGGCCCAGGACAAAGCCCATGCGCGCGGGTGACTCGAGGCCACTGATCTCGGGCAGCAAGGCGTCGGGGATCACGATGCTTTTGTCAGCCGCCCGCGTAAATTCCGCGGGTGCCGCAGGCCAATAAGACTCGGCGAACACGGCCAGCGCTGGTTTGAGTCCGCGCGCCAGCGCCGCGCGGCACAGGTGGTCACCCTCCAGCCAGACACGCCCCTGCTTGCGATAGGCCGTGCTGTCCTGGGACAGCTTGCGCAAGTCCTTGATCAGCGGGTTGTCGCGCGAGGTGACGTGTGTGGCTTCGGTGGACATCCCGCCTGAGGAGGCCGAGCCTGGACTCACCGCAGAACCTCGGCCACCGGGGCGAAGGACTTGCGGTGCTGCGGGCAGGCACCATGCTCGCGCAGCGCAGCCAGGTGCTCGGCCGTGCTGTAGCCCTTGTGGTCGGCAAAGCCGTATTGCGGGTATTCGAGATGGAATTGGGCGCACCAGCGGTCGCGGTGCACCTTGGCCAAGATGGAGGCCGCCGAGATGGCGGGCACCAGCGCATCGCCGCCCACAATGGCTTCCGACAGGATCACCAAGGTGGGCAGGCGATTGCCGTCGACCAGCACCTTGTTGGGCTTGAGGCGCAAACCCTCCACCGCGCGCTTCATGGCCAGCATGGTGGCCTGCAGGATGTTGATGCTGTCGATTTCTTCCACGCTGGCCTCAGCTATCGAGCAGCACAAGGCCTTGGCACGGATTTCGTCGTAGAGTTTTTCGCGGCGCAGGGCCGTGAGCTTTTTGGAGTCAGCCAAGCCCTTGATCGGGTTCAATTCGTCAAGAATGACGGCGGCGGCCACCACGGGCCCCATCAGGGGACCGCGCCCCGCTTCGTCAACACCGGCCACCAGCCCGGGTATGTCCCAGGACAGCGCGGTTTGCTCAGCTTTCAAGAATTTGCTGGATCGCATCGGTCGCTAATGTTGAGGTATCTCGCCGCAGTTCGGTATGCAGTGCGGCGAATCGTTGTTCCACGGCCACTATTTTGTCAGGTGCCGACGATTTTGCCTCCACCCATTGCAGGACCGCCGCAGCCAGCGCTTCGGGCGTGGCCTGGTCCTGCAGCAACTCGGGGACGACAAAGTCCCGGCACAGGATATTGGGCAGCCCCACCCAGGGCTGCAGTTTTTTGCGCCGCATGATTTGCCACGACAGCCAGTTCATGTTGTAGGCGATGACCATGGGCCGCTTGAAAAGCGCCGCCTCCAGCGTGGCGGTGCCGCTGGCGATCAGCGTGAAGTCGCAGGCGGCCAGCGCGGTATGTGACTGGCCTTCGAGGATTTGCAGCTGGTCTCGCATGCCGGTTTCGCCGGCGATGCGTTCGATGGCGGACTTCAGGGCGGGAATGGCGGGTACGACGAAACGAACGGCCGGCTGCGCCCGCCGGATCAGAGCGGCTGCCGCAAAGAAGCGCTGGGCCAGGTACTGGATTTCCGACTTCCGGCTGCCCGGCAGGATGGCAATCACGGTGTCTTCATCCCGCAAGCCCAGCGCGCGCCGCGCGGCGGCGCGGTCGGGCTGCACGGGAATGACATTGGCCAGCGGATGCCCGACATAGGTCGCGGCGATGCCGTGGGCGGCCAGCAAGGCCGGCTCGAACGGGAAGATGCACAGCACATGGTCCACGCTGCGGCGGATTTTCTCGACCCGGTCGGCACGCCACGCCCAGATGGAGGGGCAGACGAAATGGACGGTCTTGATGCCCTGGGCTTTCAGCGCGGCCTCCAGGTCCAGGTTGAAGTCGGGCGCATCCACACCGACAAAGACATCGGGACGCTGCGCCAGCAGGCGCTGCTTGAGCTGTTCACGTATGCCAACGATCTCGCGGTAGTGGCGCAGCACCTCGACGTAACCGCGCACGGCCAGCTTCTCGCTGGGCCATCCCGCTTCAAACCCGCGCTTGGCCATCTGCGGGCCGCCTATGCCGCTGGAACTCAATGCCGGCCAGCGGGCCTTGAGGCCGTCGAGCAGCAAGCCCGCCAGCAGGTCGCCGGAGGTTTCCCCCGCGACCATGGCCACCTTGGGCCTTGCCGTGGGGCCGCCAGCCTCTCCACGGGCTGGCAGAGGGCTGGTCTCGAGAGACATGGGCCTTACCGGACGATGCCGCGTTGCGGCGAGGTTTGCTCCAGGAAGGAGAGCATCATCTGCACATCAGGCGCAGCCTCCGGGTGTTTCCCGGTCAGCTCGGCAATGCGCACGCGTGCCTGGTCCAGCGTGAGGTCGTCGCGGTACAAGGCCTTGTGCATGGCTTTGACGGCGGAAATACGGTCGGGCGAAAACCCGCGCCGGCGCAAGCCTTCGAAGTTCATGGACCGCGCCTCGGCGGGCTGGCCCTGCACCATGACAAAAGGCGGCAGGTCGGCGAACAGCAGCGAGCACATGGCCGTCATGCTGTGCGCGCCCAGCCTGACAAACTGGTGAACCACCGTGAACCCGCCCAGGATCACCCAGTCGCCCACATGCACATGGCCGGCAAGTTGGGAGTTGTTGGCAAAAATGGTGTTGTTGCCGACCGAGCAGTCGTGCGCCAGGTGCACATAGGCCATCAGCCAGTTGTCGTTGCCCACGCGCGTCACGCCGGTGTCGCCCGGCGAACCGATGTTGAAGGTGCAGAACTCGCGGATCGTGTTGCGGTCGCCTATGACCAGTTCGCAGGGCTCGCCGGCGTACTTTTTGTCCTGCGGAATCGCGCCCAGCGAATTGAACTGGAAAATGCGGTTGTCACGGCCTATGGTGGTGTGGCCTTCGATGACGCAGTGCGCGCCAACGGTAGTGCCCGCACCTATCTTCACGTGCGGCCCGATGATGGTGTAAGGCCCGACACTCACCGACTCATGGAGCTGGGCCTGCGGGTCAATCAGTGCGGTGGGATGGATAGTCGTCATGACAAAACCAATTGTTCAGCGAATAGGGCGGCCGAAAGCCGTACGGGCAAGTCCCCAGTCACGCCGGGGCCGTGGAACCGGCTTTGCCGGGCCGCAGGCGCAGCGGCCCCATTCGTGAGGAAAGGGGCAGCGCGCCGCAGGCGCGAAGCGAAGAGCGTGGGGGCCATTCAGGCAATAGTGCGCATGGTGCACATCAGTTCGGCCTCGCAAGCGACGGTGTCGCCGACGCGAGTCACGCCCTTGAACTTGAAAATACCGGCCTTCATGCGGTCCAGGGTGACATCCATGATCAACTGGTCGCCCGGCTCGACGGGGCGCTTGAAGCGCGCGCCGTCTATGCCCGCGAAGTAGTACACCGTCTTGTCGTCGGGCGTCACGCCCAGGGTTTCAAAGGCCAGCAAGGCGGCGGCCTGCGCCATGGCTTCCAGCATCAGCACGCCGGGCATGACCGGGTGATGCGGGAAATGGCCCATAAAAAACGGCTCGTTGATCGTGACGTTCTTGAGCGCCTTGATACTTTTGCCTTTTTCAATTTCGAGTACGCGGTCCACCAGCAGGATGGGATAGCGATGCGGAAGCTGCTTGAGAATTTGGTGGATATCCATCATGATTTTTCTTCAATGTGTCCTGAGTTCAGAATGGCTTTTTCAGCCTGCCGCAGGCGCTCGCGCAACGTGTGGAGCTGCTTGAGCGAGGCGGCATTTTTTTCCCAGACAGCATTGTCGTCGATGGGAAAGAGCCCGGTGTAATTTCCGGGCTTGAGGAGGGACCGCGTCACAACGGACGCCGCCGACACATGCACGTGGTCGGCCAGGCTCAGGTGGCCCAGCACAATGGCGCCGCCGCCCACCGTGCAGTGGGCGCCAATGGTGGCGCTGCCCGCAACACCGGCACAGCCCGCCATGGCGGTGTGTTTGCCCACCCGCACGTTGTGGCCGATCTGCACCAAGTTGTCGAGCTTGACGCCGTCTTCGAGTATGGTGTCCTGCAGGGCGCCGCGATCTATGCAGGTGTTGGCCCCGATCTCCACGTCGTCGCCTATCAGCACGCCGCCCAGTTGCTCTATCTTGACCCATTCCCCCTGGTGCAAGGCAAAACCGAAACCGTCGGCGCCTATCACCGCGCCCGGGTGCACAATGCAGCGCGCGCCCATGCGGCAACCGTCAGCCAAGGTGACGCGCGCCGACAGGCGGCTGCCGGCGCCGACCTGCGCCCCCCGGCCGACGACGCAGTGCTCGGCGATGCGGGCACCCTCGCCTATGACCGCGCCCTCCCCTATGCAGGCAAAAGCCCCCACTGAGACGTCGGGGGCCAGCGAAGCCGTGGGATCAATGAAGGCACTGGGGTGAATGTACGGCGCGGCCTGCGGGGCATGCCGCTGCTTCCAGAGCTGGGTGACCAGCGCGAAGGCATGGTAGGGGTCGTCCACCACGATGCAGGCGCCCCGGGCCACTGCGGCCTGCCGCGCGGCGGGCGCCACGATGACGCAGGCCGCGGCGGACTGCGCCAATTTCGCCACGTATTTGGGATGGCTGAGGAAGCTCAGGTCCTGAGGCCCGGAGGCCTCCAGGGTGGAGAGCCGCTCAATCTGCAGGCCGGGATCGCCGATCAACTCGGCATTGAGGCCGGCGAGGAACTGGGCGATGTCGGCAAGACGGAGTGTCACACTGCGCCTGCCGTTTTGGCGATGGTGATCGTGGTGAACACCCCCGCTATCAACGGGCGGCGTTCAGCGCCTTGATCACCTTGTCGGTGATGTCGTGTTTGGGGTTGACGTACACCGACTCCTGAAGGATCAGGTCGTACTTTTCGGTTTCAGCCAGGGTTTTCACGACCTTGTTGGCGCGCTCAATCACCTGCTGGAGTTCTTCGTTCTTGCGGGTGTTCAGGTCTTCCTGGAACTCGCGGCGCTTGCGCTGGAAATCCCGGTCCTGGTCCACCAGCTGCTTTTGCCGCGTGTTGCGCTGGCTTTCAGCCAGCGTGGGCGCCTCGCGCTCAAACTTGTCGGACAGCGTCTTGAGCTGGTTCGCCAGGTCGTTCAGTTCTTTTTCACGCTTGCTGAATTCCTGCTCGAGCTTGGTCTGGGCGGCTTTGGCGGAATTGGCTTCGCGGAAAATCCGGTCCAGATTGACGACACCGACCTTGAACTCCTGCGCGCTCGCGGAGAAGCCCGCCAATGCGACAACAAGGCCGAGGAAAATTTTGTGTGAAAGATGCTTCATTAGAAAGATGTACCAATTTGGAATTGCAACCGCTCTATTCTATCGCCTGGCTTTTTACGCAGGGGCGTGGCAATGGCGAGCCGCAAGGGCCCCAACGGGGAAATCCAGCTGATGCCGACGCCGGTTGAGACGCGCAGGTCATTCAGCTTGTATTGCTCTTTTTCCCCGAACACGTTGCCGGCGTCGACGAAACCGAACAAACGCAGGGTCCTGTCGTTGCCGGCGCCTGGGAACGGCGCGATCAGTTCAGCGTTCAGGGTCAGTTTTTTCGGTCCGCCAATGGCCAGGTCGGACGCATCGCGCGGGCCCAGGGAGCTCTGCTCGAAGCCGCGCACCGATCCGAGGCCGCCCGAGTAGTAGTTCTTGAACAGCGGATAGGGCTGGCCGTTCAGGCCCTTGCCCCAGCCGAACTCGCCGTTCAGGGCGACGGTGAACTGCTTGTTCAGCGGAATGTACTGCTGGATCTGGTAATTGGCCCGCACGAACTTGATGTCGCCGGCGACACCCCAGTCGCCGTACACGCGCTGATAGCGGCCCGTGGTGGGGACAAGGGAGCTGTCCCGGCTGTCGCGGGACCAGCCGATCGTCAGGGGAACGGAGCTGCTCTTGTAACCGAACTGGTTGGCGTAGTCCTGGTAGCTGACGGGAAGGTTGGTGCCGGGAACAATGGTCAGTTGCTCGTAACCGCTGCCGAAATAGACGGTATCGTTCTCGGTGAACGGCACCCCAAAGCGGATGCTGGCGCCGCGGGTTTTCAGGCTGTAGTCACCACCCTGGCCGGAAAGCGGTTTGGAGGTGCGGTCATAAACGTCGATGGTGCGCGAAATGCCGTCGGCCGTGAAATACGGGTCTATGGTGCTCAGCACCAGTTGGCGATTGGACTTGCTGGTATTGAGTTCAATGCCCAGGTAGTTGCCCGAACCGAAGACGTTTTCCTGCTTGATGCCGAACAGCAGCGACACGCTGTCCGCACTGGAATAACCCGCACCGAGTTGCAAGTTGCCGGTGGGCTTTTCCGTCACGGTCATCGTGACGTCGACCTGGTCCTGGGTGCCGGGGACTTCCTGCGTGTCTATGTTCACATCGGTGAAGTAGCCCAAGCGGTCCACGCGGTCGCGCGAAAGGCGGATTTTGTCGCCGTCGTACCAGGACGACTCGAACTGGCGGAACTCGCGGCGCACGACTTCGTCGCGCGTGCGATTGTTGCCCGCCACGTTCACACGGCGCACATAAGCGCGGCGGGAAGGATCGGCCTGGATCACAAAGGCCACGCGGTTGTTGCTGCGATCGATCTCGGGCACGGCCTCGACGCGCGCGAAGGCAAACCCGAAAGTGCCGAAATAGTCAGTGAAGGCCTTGGTGGTTTCGGCCACCTGGTCGGCGTTGTAGGGCTCGCCAGGCTCAATCTTCACCAGGGTCTTGAACTCTTCTTCCTTGTTGAGGTAGTTGCCTTCGAGCTTGACGCCCGACACCACAAAACGCTCGCCTTCACTCACATTGACGGTAATGGCAATGCTTTGTTTGTCCGGGGAGATAGCGACCTGGGTGGAGTCGACCTTGAATTCCAGGTAGCCTCGCGACAGGTAGTAGGAGCGCAGCGTCTCGATGTCGGCATTGAGCTTGGTGCGTGAGTAGCGGTCGGACTTGGTGTACCAGCTGAGCCAGCCGCCGGTGTCCAGGTCAAACAGGCCCAGCAGCGTCGACTCGCTGAACGCCTTGTTGCCGGTGATGTGGATTTCCTTGATCTTCGCGACCTCGCCCTCAACCACGCTGAAGGTCAGGTTGACGCGATTACGCTCAATCGGCGTGACGGTGGTGATCACCTCGACGCCATACAGGCTCTTGTTGATGTACTGGCGCTTAAGCTCCTGCTCGGCCTTGTCGGCAAGCGCCTTGTCGAAAGGCTGCCCGTCGGCGACGCCCGCTTCGCGCAGCGCTTTTTTCAACGCTTCCTTGTCGAATTCCTTGGTTCCGACGAAATCCACGTCGGCCACGGTCGGGCGCTCTTCAACAATCACCACCAGCACGTCGCCGCTGACTTCCAGCCTCACGTCCTTGAACAGCCCCAGGCCGAACAGCGCGCGGATGGCGGTCGAGCCCTTGTCGTCGTTGTAAGTTTCGCCGACACGAAAGGGAAGCGACGCAAAAATGGTTCCAGGCTCCACGCGCTGCAAACCTTCAACCCGAATGTCGCGTACCGTGAAAGGGTCAACCGCCCAGGCGGTGCTGGCTGCAAAAAGACCGGCGGCCATGGCGCAAACTGCGCGAAGTTTGAAGCGATTTATTTGTTTTTGCATGAAATGTATGGAATTAGCCCAAGAGCCGGGTGACATCATTAAACAGGGCAACACACATCATGCCCAGCAGGATCGCAACGCCACCGCGCTGCAACCGGTCCATCCAGGCGTCGGACACGCCTCGGCCAGTGATCCCCTCCCAAAGATAATACATCAGGTGCCCCCCATCCAGAACCGGCAGCGGGAGTAAATTCAGGACGCCAAGGCTCACGCTGATCAGGGCCAGGAAGGTCAGGTAATAGCTCCAGCCGAGGCTGGCCGATTTGCCCGCATAGTCCGCAATCGTGAGCGGCCCGCTGAGGTTTTTGAGCGAGGCCTGGCCGGTCAGCATTTTCCCCATCATGCGCAGCGTGAGCGCGGATACCTGCCAGGTGCGGACAGCGCCTTGCCACAAGCCGTCGACAAAGCCGTAGCGCACCGTCACAAGCTCAGACGGAGCGTCCACGGAGGCCTCGATCCGGGGCACCATGGTCCCGTTCACGAGCTTGAGTTCAGGGGTGACCTGCAGCGTCAGCTTCTGCCCTGCGCGGATAATCTGCCAGCTCTGGGGCACGACGGCTACCGCCCCCGCCCCGGAGGTTCGCGCAGAAGTGCGTATGACTTCGCGCAACTGCTGCCCATCAGTGATGGCGGTATCCCCGATATGCACCACCACGTCCCCAGCTTTCAGGCCGGATTTGTCAGCCGGGCTACCGGGCAGGATGTTCCCGATCACGGGGCGGGTCCACGGCCCGAGGATGCCGATTTTGCGGAACAGCTGGGCATCGGCTTCGGGAGCGCTCAGCGTGCTGAGCGCCAGCCGCACCGTCCGCCCGGCACCCGCCGTATCGCCGCCCAGCGCCAGCGTGAGGTCGCGGCCGTCGAGTGCGCCCTGGGTCAGGCGCCAGCGCAGGTCCTCAAAAGAGCGGACGTCCTGGAGCTCATCACCTTCAAAAGCCGCCTGCGCCACCGTTTCCTGGCCGCGCAGGCCGGCTTTTTCCGCGAGCGATCCGGCCACGGGACTGGCGAGAACAGCTTTGGGCTCCTGCAGGCCGCTCCAGTTGAGAATGGCGTACAGCAGCACGGCCAGCAACAGGTTGGCCGCGGGGCCTGCCGCCACCACAGCGGCACGAGATTTCAGCGGCTGGGTGTTGAAGGCCAGGTGACGATCGGCCGGGTCGACGGGCGCTTCGTGCTCGTCCAGCATCTTGACGTAGCCGCCCAGGGGCAGCATGCCGATGGAAAACTCGGTGGACTTGTTCTTGAGTTTCCAGGTGTAAATCGGCTTGCCAAAGCCGATCGAAAATTTGAGGACCTTGATGCCGCAGGCCACGGCCACCCGGTAGTGTCCGTATTCGTGCACGGCAATCAGGATTCCCAGCGTCACAACGAAAGAAACCAGGGTCAGCATGTCAGCGCTCCAGTTGTCCGGCAATGCGAAGGGCAAGGCGGCGAGCCTGCCCATCCAGACCGAGCAGGCCTTCAATATCACTTACCTCTGAGGGCGCCAGCGCCTCCAAAGTTGCGTGATTTACATGGTGAATATGGTCAAAACGTATGCGTTTTTCAAGAAAGGCGGCGACGGCCACCTCATTGGCCGCATTGAGTACGGCGGTGCTGCCCACGGGGCCGTTCAGCACCTCCCAGGCCAGCGGCAACCCCGGGAAACGCGCGTCATCGGGCACTTCGAAGGTCATGGTGGCCAGCGACCGAAAATCCAGGGCCTTGGCCCCCGACACCACCCGGTCCGGCCAGGCCAGGCCGTAGGCGATGGGAACGCGCATGTCGGGCGTTCCGAGCTGCGCCACCACCGAGGTGTCGCGGTACTGGACCATGGAATGGATGATGCTTTGGGGATGGATCACAACTTCGATCTGCTCCGGCGTCAGGCCGAACAGGTACTTCGCCTCGATCACCTCCAGGGCCTTGTTCATCATGGTGGCCGAGTCGACCGAGATTTTCCGGCCCATCACCCAGTTCGGGTGGGCGCAGGCCTCGTCGGGCGTGACATGGCGCAGGCTGGCTGCATCGCGGGTGCGGAAGGGCCCGCCGGAGGCGGTCAGGATGATTTTTTCGACACGGTCGCCCCAGGTCGCGGCGTCTTCGGGCAGGGACTGGAAGATGGCCGAGTGCTCGCTGTCGATGGGCAGCAGCTTGGCGCCGCCGGCGCGCACAGCCTGCATGAAGACCTCGCCGCCCACCACCAACGCTTCCTTGTTGGCCAGCAGCAGGCGTTTGCCCGTGCGGGCCGCCGCCATGCAGGGCGCCAGGCCCGCCGCCCCCACGATGGCCGCCATAACGGTGTCCACCGATTCATGGGAGGCGATCATTTCCAGCGCATCGGGTGCCGACAGCACCTGCACAGGCAATTGATGGGCCTTGACTTTGTCGGCCAGCTGACGGGCATGCGGCTCGCTCGCCATCACGGCATAGCGCGGCTTGAACTGGACGCACTGGGCCAGCATCAGGTCGACCTGGGTCGCCGCGCTGAGCGCGAACACTTCAAAACGCTCGGGATGGCGCGCAATCACGTCCAGCGTGTTGACGCCTATGGACCCGGTGGAGCCCAGAACGGTGATGCGCTGCTTGCTGAAGGACATACCGGGCTTAAAGGGTGACCAGCATCATGGCCAGGGGCAGCGTGGGCAACAGGGCGTCGACGCGGTCCAGCACCCCACCGTGGCCGGGCAGCAGGCCGCTGGAGTCCTTGACGCCCGCGCTGCGCTTGATCAGCGATTCGACCAGGTCGCCCACCACACTCATGGCCGCCAGGAAAATAACCGCCAAAAGCATGACCCACAAACCGTGGCTGGCCACCAGCCGGCTGTAAAGCGTGGCCTCGCCCCAAAAACCGGCGCCGCCCACAGCAGCGCCCGTGTAAACCCAGGCGAGCGACAGCGCGACCACACCGGCCATGCCGCCCCAGACACCCTCCCAGCTTTTGCCCGGGCTGATCGAAGGCGCGAGCTTGCCCTTGCTGAAGCGGCCACCGAAAGTACGCCCGGCGAAGTAGGCAAAGATATCGGCCACCCAGACCAGCAGCAGCACGGACAGCAGGAAATTGATACCGGCGACACGCGCCTGGGCGACGGCCAGCCAGGCCAGCCACAATGCGACCAGCCCCGCCGCGAGCCGCAGTGCCTTGGGAATTTGCGGCCAGCCGGCCACGCCCTTGCGCAGCAACCAGCCACCGGCCAGCACCCAGGCGGCGCCGGCGGCGGCCCAGAGCATGGGCAAGGATTTATCCAGCAGGCCGACGTACCAGGACAGCGCGCAGGCCGCCACGCTCACAAGGCCCAACCCCACCGAAACGCCCTGCCCGTAGCCGTTGAGTCGGCCCCATTCCCAGGCACCCGCCGCGATCAGCAACAGCGCCACGGCGCAAAAGGGCTGAGGGGTGGAATAAAAAAGTGCGGGCAGCAGGATGGCCAGCAAGACAATCGCCGTGATGACACGCTGTTTAAGCATCAAGCCGCCTTTGCATTGTGGTTGTTGCCCTGGCCGCTGACCTGCGCGGAGGTCTGGCCAAAGCGCCGCTCGCGGGTGCGAAAAACGGCGATTGCCTCATCGAGTGCTGCCTCGTCGAACTCGGGCCACAGCTTGTCGGAAAAATGCAGTTCCGAATAGGCCGCCTGCCAGAGCAGGAAGTTGCTGATGCGCAGCTCGCCACCCGTGCGTATCAGCAGGTCCGGGTCGGGCACGTGCGCCATCGCCATCGCCCGGTCCAGCGACAGCTCGGTGATGGCCTCGCCGCGGCTCGCCAGCTTCTGCGCGGCCTGCGCGATGTCCCAGCGGCCGCCGTAATTGAAGCAGACATTAAAGACCAGCCGGCTGTTGGCCGAGGTATCCAGTTCGGCCTTTGCCAAGCCGGCCCTGACCTTCTCGGAGAGCCGTTCACGGTCGCCGATGAAGTGCAACTGCACGCCATTTTCATTGAGGCTGGGCACTTCCTTGGCCAGCGACAGGGCCAGCAGCTCCATCAGGCCCGACACCTCTTCGGAAGGCCGGTTCCAGTTCTCCGATGAAAACGCGAACACCGTCAACACGCCAATGCCGCGCTCCAGACAGGCGCGCACGCAACGGCTCAGCGAATCAACACCCTGCTTGTGGCCCGCGATGCGGGGCAAAAACCGCTTGGTCGCCCAACGGCCATTGCCGTCCATGACGATGGCGATATGGCGCGGGACCGGATGGGAGGTGGTGGCCATGGACAATTCAGGCCAGACGCTGAAGCGTCAAACCGCCATGATGTCTTGTTCCTTGCCGGCGACCAGTTTGTCGACTTCGGCAATGAAACGGTCGGTGAACTTCTGGATGTCGTCCTGGGCGCGGCGTTCGTCGTCCTCGGACGCGAGCTTTTCCTTGACCAGTTTTTTGATGCCGTCGTTGGCATCGCGGCGCAGGTTGCGAATGGCGACCTTGGCGTGCTCGCCCTCGGAGCGCACAACCTTGGTGAGCTCCTTGCGGCGCTCTTCGGTCATCGGCGGCATGGGGACACGGATCAGGTCGCCCTGCGCCGCCGGGTTGAGCCCGAGGTCGGAATCGCGGATGGCTTTTTCAATCTTGGCGCCCATGCCCTTTTCCCAAGGCGAGACGCTGATGGTGCGCGCGTCGAGCAGCGACACGTTGGCAACCTGGCTGATCGGTACCATGGAGCCGTAGTAGTCGACATGCACGGTGTCGAGCAGGCCGGGGTTGGCGCGACCGGTGCGGATCTTGGTCAGGCCGTTCTTGAACGAGTCGATGGACTGCAGCATTTTTTGCTCTGCCAGCTGCTTGACGTCAGCAATGCTCATGGTCGGATCTCCGGATTTTTATGGCGAAAAAAAGCAAGCCCTGCAGGCTCAGACGTGAACCAGTGTTCCCTCGTCTTCTCCCTGCACCACGCGCTTGAGTGCGCCGTGCTTGAAGATGCTGAACACCTTGATGGGCAGCTTCTGGTCGCGGCACAGCGCAAAGGCGGTGGCATCCATGACCTCGAGGTTTTTGCCCATGGCTTCATCAAAGGTGATGTTCGTGTAGCGCGTGGCCTTCGGGTCCTTCTTGGGGTCCGCAGTGTACACACCGTCGACCTTGGTAGCCTTGAGCACGATCTCGGCGCCTATCTCGGCGCCGCGCAGCGCTGCCGCCGTGTCGGTGGTGAAAAAAGGATTGCCGGTGCCGGCCGCGAAAATAACGACCTTGCCCTCTTCGAGGTACTGCAAGGCCTTGGGGCGGACATAAGGCTCGACCACGCGCTCAATGCCGATGGCCGACATCACGCGAGCGATCAGGCCGGCCTTGTCCATGGTGTCGCCCAAAGCCAGGGCATTCATCACGGTGGCCAGCATGCCCATGTAGTCGGCGGTGGCACGGTCCATGCCGACCGAGCCGCCCGCAACGCCGCGGAAAATATTGCCGCCGCCAATCACCACCGCCACTTCGACGCCCATGCGGGTGACCTCGGCAATTTCTTCAACCATGCGCACGATAGTGGCGCGGTTGATGCCGAAGGCATCGTCACCCATCAGGGCCTCACCTGACAGTTTTAACAAGATTCGCTTGTAGGCTGGCATGTGAGGGACTTTCTGTGGTTGAAGTGAAGGGGAGTTTAGCGGCCTTCCGGCTAGGCAGAGTGCTTAGGCGCCCTTGGCGGCTGCGACCTGAGCGGCGACTTCGGCGGCGAAATCGTCGACCTTCTTCTCGATGCCTTCGCCCACCACGTATAACGTGAAGGACTTGATCTTGGTCGCTTTTTCCTTGAGCATTTGCTCAACGGTCTGCTTGTCGTTCTTGACGAAAGTCTGGTTGTACAGGCTGACTTCCTTCAGGTACTTTTGCACGCCGCCTTCGATACGCTTTGCAACAATTTCAGCGGACTGCACAGGCTTGCCTTCGGCCTGGGCCTTGGCGGCATCTTCAGCAGCCTTGGCAGCGGCCACCGAGCGCTCTTTGGCGACCAGTTCGGCTGGAACTTCGGCGCTGGACAGCGACACGGGCTTCATCGCGGCCACGTGCATGGCGACGTCCTTGGCGGCGGCTTCGTCGCCTTCAAACTCCACCACCACGCCGATGCGCGTGCCGTGCAGATAAGAAGCCAGCTTGCTGCCGGTAAAACGCTTGAAGCGGCGCACGCTCATGTTTTCACCGATCTTGCCGATCAGGCCCTTGCGCACGTCTTCGACCGTGGGGCCGAAACCGTCCAGCGACAGGGGCATAGCGCCCACGGCTTCCACGTCGGCCGGGTTGTTCTTGACGATGCCTTCGACCACGCCTTTGGTGAAAGCCAGGAAGCTGTCGTTCTTGGTCACAAAGTCGGTTTCGCAGTTGACTTCAACCAGCGCGCCCACATCGCCTTCGCGGTGCGCGGCCACCACGCCTTCGGCGGTGACGCGAGAAGCGGCCTTGCCGGCCTTGCTACCGAGCTTGACGCGCAGGATTTCTTCGGCTTTTTCGAAGTTGCCTTCCGCCTCAGTCAGTGCCTTCTTGCACTCCATCATCGGGGCGTCGGTTTTGGCGCGCAGTTCAGCGACCATGCTTGCAGTAATTGCCATTTTGATTCTCCGTTTATCGTGTTCACAGGAATGGACCGACAGGGCCCATCCCTTCTTGATGCTTGAGTTGTGAAAAAGGGGCTACGCGAGCCCCTTTTTCGCGTCTGGCGCAGAGCCGAAAACTATCAGGCTGCGTTGTCCACTTCCACGAACTCGTCCGAGCTCTCGGCGGAAACCGCCTTGACAACGTCGTTCACGGCGTTGGCGCGGCCTTCCAGGATCGCGTCGGCGATACCGCGGGCATACAGCGCCACGGCCTTGGAGGAGTCATCGTTGCCGGGGATCACGTAATCGATGCCGATGGGCGAGTGGTTGGAGTCAACCACGCCGATCAGAGGGATACCGAGCTTCTTGGCTTCCAGGATCGCAATTTTGTGGAAACCCACGTCGATCACGAAGATGGCGTCCGGCAGGGCGTTCATGTCCTGAATGCCGCCGATGTCCTTCTCAAGCTTTTCGATTTCGCGCTTGAAGGTCAGCTGTTCTTTTTTGCTGATGGATTCGAGGCCGGCTTCCTGCTGGGCCTTCATCTCTTTCAGGCGTTTAATCGAGGTCTTGACCGTCTTGAAGTTGGTCAGCATGCCGCCCAGCCAGCGCTGGTCAACGTAAGGAACGCCAGCGCGCTTGGCTTCGGTCGCGACGATCTCGCGGGCCTGGCGCTTGGTGCCCACCATCAGGATGGTGCCGCGGTTGGCGGACAGCTGCTTGGCGAACTTCATCGCCTCCTGGTACATCGGCAGCGATTTTTCCAGGTTGATGATGTGAATACGGTTGCGATGGCCGAAGATGTAGGGGGCCATCTTGGGGTCCCAGAAGCGGGTTTGGTGTCCGAAATGAACGCCTGCTTCCAGCATTTCGCGCATAGTGGTCGACATAAAAATACTCCAAAAGGTTGTGTCTAAAATCAGCGCTTATCGCCCCATCATTGAGATTTATGGGGCAACACCTTGGGTGGCTGATTTGCGATTTGCATTGCAAATAACAAAATCGTCATTTGCAAAGCCTGTCGAGTATAACATCCCTCCGCCCTCTTCTCCTGAGCCTCCTCCCATCCCATGAGCCAGCCCCCCTTTCCCGGCGACCTTCATGCCGTCCGCCAGGCACTCCAGGCAGGCCATCTGCAAGCCCCGGACATCCTGGCGCAAGCCGCCCTGGCCGCGCAAAGTGAGGCCTGCCGCCATGTTTTCATGCCCGACTCGCCGGCAAACCCGGCTGAAACGGTGAAAGACACCCCCTCCGGCAATGCCGGGCTGGCGCTTGCCGGGATTCCGGTGTCCGTCAAGGACTTGTTCGACGTGGCCGGCCAGGTCACCGCCGCCGGCTCCAAAGTGCTGGCGCAAGCCGCCCCGGCCCAGGCCGACTGCCCCGCGGTGGCCCGGCTCAAGGCCGCCGGCGCGGCGCTGGTGGGCCGCACCAACATGGTCGAATTCGCCTTTTCGGGCGTGGGCATCAACCCGCACTACGGAACGCCCGTCAACCCGGCCGACCCGGCCACGGCGCGCATCCCGGGCGGCTCTTCGTCGGGCGCGGCGGTGTCGGTGGCCACCGGCGCGGCCTTGGTGGGCCTGGGTTCGGACACGGGCGGCTCCATCCGCATTCCCGCGGCACTGTGCGGCATCGTCGGCTTCAAAAGCACGGCCCGCCTGGTGCCGACCACAGGCGCCCTGCCGCTGTCCACCAGCCTGGACACCATATGCGCCCTGACGCGCTCGGTGCGCGACGCGGTCACCGTGCACGAGGTGCTGGCGGCGCGCCAGGTCGGGCTGACCGGCAAGCCCCTGTCCGGCCATCGCCTGGCCGTGGCCGGCACGCTGATGCAGGACGCCTTGAGCCGCACGGTGGCCCAGGCCTTTGAACGCAGCCTGCAGGTCTTGCGCGAGGCCGGCGCGAAGATCGTGGAGATCCCGCTCGGGGAAATCACCGAGCTAGCGGCTATCAACGCCACCGGCGGCCTGTCGGCGGCCGAAAGCTACGCTTGGCACCGCAAGCTGATCGCCGAGCACCAGGCCGGCTACGACCCGCGTGTCGCGCTGCGCATATTGCGCGGCGCCAGCATGAGCGCTGCCGACTACATCGACCTGCTGGCGGCGCGCAAGGACTGGATCACCCGCATGGAAGCGCGCCTGGACGGCTTTGATGCCGTGCTGTCACCCACCGTGCCCCTGGTCGCGCCGCCCATCGCCGGTCTGCTGAGCGACGACACCGAGTTTTTCAGGGTCAACGGCCTTTTGCTGCGCAACACCTCGGTGGTTAACATGCTCGACGGCTGCGCGATTTCCCTGCCCTGCCACACGCCCGGCCAGTTACCCGTGGGCCTGATGCTGTGGCACTCGGCCCTGCATGACGACGCGGTGCTGGACCTGGCCTTGCAAGTGGAAGCCGCCCTGGCGCAGTCGCTGCAACAATAATCGCCGCAAACCCGTCCTCCCTCCTGTCCGGGCTCGCGGCCTGCTCACCCATAAAAAAAACAATGCACAACAAAATTTACCGTCCCAAGCGCCCCGCGCCCACAACACGCCACCGCGGAGCCTTCGCATGAGAATCGCCGTCATTGGCGCCGGCATCATCGGCATCACCACCGCCTACGAACTGGCACTGGACGGCCACGAGGTCACGGTGTTCGAGCGACGCGGCGCCGCAGCCGAAGAAACCAGCTTTGCCAACGCCGGCCTGGTCGCGCCCGGCTATGTCACGCCCTGGGCCGCGCCCGGCATGCCGCGCAAGGTCCTCAGTCACCTGTTCAGCCGCCACGCCCCGGTCAAGCTCGGCTTGCCGCTGTCGGCCGGCGAACTCGCGTGGATGTGGCAGTGGTTTCGCGCCTGCAAGCTGGACACCTACCTGGCCAACCGCGCGCGCATGCAGCGCCTGGCTTTTTACAGCCGCGAAAGGCTGCACCACCTGACGGCCGAGTTGCAGCTCGAATACGACGGCAGCCCCGGCTACATGGTGCTGCTGCGTTCCGAAAAAGACAGCAAGCTGGTGCAGCCCGGCCTGGCGGTACTGCGCGACGCGGGCGTAACCTTCAAGGAAATCGGCCCCGAGGAGGTCCTCAAGATCGAACCAGCGCTAAACCCAGACACCCCCTTCCTGGGTGCCGTGCACCTGCCCAATGACGAGGTGGCCAATTGCCGGCAGTTCGCGCTGCTGCTAAAGAACGAGGCCCAGCGCCTTGGCGTGAATTTTGAGTTCAACACCACGGTGGCGCGGCTGGAGCAGGGGCAGCCCGCCAGCCTGATCATCGCCGGTGAAAGCACGCCGCGCGGCTTCAACCGGGTGGTCATGTGTGCGGGCCTGGCCTCGGCGCAGCTCTTGAGGCCGCTGGGCCTGAAAATCCCGATGGCCGCGGTCTACGGCTACTCCATCAGCGCGCCGATTCGCGAACCCCTGAACGCGCCGCGCAGCGCGCTGATGGATGAACGCTACAAGGTCGCGATTTCGCGCATGGGCAACCGCGTGCGGGTGGCCGGCAGCGCCGAAATCGGTGGCTCGCTGGACAACAAGCGCGCCGCCTCGCTGCAAACCCTTTACAAGGTTCTGCACGACTGGTTTCCGGGCGCGGCCCAGCTCTCCAACACCGGCTCCAGCGTGCAGGAATGGAAAGGCGCCAGGCCCATGCTGCCTGACGGGCCGCCCATCATCGGCGACAGCGGCATTCCCGGCCTCTGGCTCAACCTGGGCCATGGCTCCAGCGGCTGGGCGCTCAGTTGCGGCAGCGCGCGGACGCTGGCCGACCTCATAGCCAGCAAAAGCACCGACATCGACATGGAAGGCCTGGGCGTCGCGCGCCTGGCTTGAGCCCGACTCGCCGGGCTTTTTTGCGCCCGTAGCCGCACAATCGGGCCATGCGAAGAATTTCCAGCGCCCACAGCGAGCCGCTTCACGGCGTGGCGGCCACCCGCGAACTTGAACGGCTCGCCGCCGCCGGCCTGCCGCCGCACACGCTGATGCAGCGGGCCGGCCTGGCGGTCGCGCGCCTGACGCTGGCCCTGGCGCCACACGCGCGGCACGTCTGGATCGCCTGCGGCCCCGGCAACAACGGCGGCGACGGATTCGAGGCCGCCATGCACCTGCATCGGTGGGGCAAAAACGTGACACTGACCTGGACCGGCCTGCCGCCCGGAAAAGCCGATCAGCCGCCCGACGCCCAGGCCTCGCGCGAACGGGCCTTGGCCGCCGGCGTGCCCATGGCCGCACAACCGCCCGAGGACTTCGATTTCTGCATAGACGCCCTGCTGGGCCTGGGCGGAACGTTGGACCCAGCCCGGCCGGGCACGGCCCTGATGCTGCAATGGCTGGCGCGCATGCAGGCCGGTGCCACCCCACGGCTGGTGGTGGACCTGCCGACCGGCCTGGATGCCGACACTGGGACTTTCAACGCCGGGCCAGCCACAGTCTCAGATGTCTTTACCTTGAGCCTTTTGACCCTAAAGCCCGGCTTGTTCACGGCGGACGGCCGTGACTGCGCGGGCCAGGTGTGGTTTGACGACCTCGGCACGGCGACCGCTGGCGCGCCGGCACCGGATGCCTGGCTGCTGGGCGCCGACCGGGCCTTGCGCGCACCCAGGCAGGCCAGCCCGCATGCCAGCCACAAAGGCAGCTTCGGCGATGTAGCGATACTGGGCGGGGAGTCCACAGCCCACAGCCATATGGCGGGCGCCGCGCTGCTGGCTGCGCGGGCCGCGCTGCATGCGGGCGCGGGCCGTGTGTATGTGGCGCTGCTCGGCAGCCCGGCGCTCAGCACGGACCCCCAACAGCCTGAATTGATGTTCCGCGCCCCTGAAGCGCTGGACCTGGCGCGGCAAGTGGTGGTGTGCGGCTGTGGCGGCGGCGATGCCGTGCGCGCCGTGCTGCCCAAGGTGCTGTCGGCGGCGCCGCGGCTGGTGCTCGACGCGGACGCGCTCAACGCCATCGCCGGGGACACGCAGTTGCAGGCCCAGCTCGCGGCCCGCCGCCACCGCGGCTATGCGACGGTGCTCACGCCCCATCCGCTCGAAGCCGCCCGGCTGGCCGGGACCAGCGCCCAAGAGGTGCAAGCCGACCGCCTGGTTCACGCCCGTCAGTTGGCTGAGCGCTTTCAGTGCGTCGTGGTCCTCAAGGGCTCGGGAACCGTGATCGCCGCGCCTGGACAGGCCAGCGCCATCAACAGCAGCGGCAATGCCCTGCTGGCCACGGCGGGCACGGGAGATGTGCTGGCCGGCATGCTGGGGGCCCGCATGGCCGGGGGATTTGAGGCCTTTGAAGCGGCATGCGGTGCCGTGTTTGGCCACGGCCGCCTGGCCGATGAATGGCCCGGCGGCGGGCAGGCGCTGACGGCGTCGTCGCTGGCCAACGCCTAGATCACCAGGCCACTAAACCAGGACCATCAAGGCGATCTGCAACAGCACGATCAGCACCAGCGCCGAGATGTCGACCCCGCCCACAACGGGGATCACCCGGCGCAGCGGCGCCAGCACAGGCTCGGTCAGGCGGCCCAGCAGAATGTAGGCTGGCGAACCGGGCTGGACCCACGAAAGGATGGCAAAGCCGAGCACCAAAATGAACAGGGTTTGCAGCGCCACGCGCACCAGCATCTTGAGCGCGAACGACAGCAGCGTTAGCAGGACTGCAGGCGCCAGCTCAAGCGCGCCTAGCAGCAGGCCGAACAGCACGGCCCACAGCAGCGCATAAACCAGCGCCAGCACCACGGCGGCGATCACGCTGGCCCAGTCCACCCGCGATTGCGCCAACGATCTGGGCAAGGCACGGCGCAGGGGCTTGACCAGCCAGTCGGTCAGGGCCATCACAAAACGGCCGGGCTGGGCGCTCATGTTGACCCGAACCCAGTTCATCCAGGCGCGCAGCAGTGCGGCCGCAATCAGCACAAAGAAGATGGTTTCAAGAAGAAACGCCAGGATACGGATCAGCATGCGCGGCCTGTCCTGTGTGAGAGAAGATGGAAAAAACAATCCATGGCCATTTCCCGGACTCCTAGCGACGGGGCTTCTTGCCCTGTTTGCGACCGGGGTTGCCGGCGGCCTTCTTGACGGCTGCCTTCAAGGCCTGGATGGGCGACTTGGGCGCACGCTCGCTGCCGGCACTGTTACGTCCAGAACTGCCGCCACGGCTGCTGGAGCGGGTTTCCGTTCGCTTGCCGACCGTCTTTTTGCCGGCTTTGCCGGTCCGGGGTTCGGCAGCATGGCGCGCGGTGCCGCGCTCCTGGGCCGGCAGCTCCGTGGCATGGCCGCCGGTCTTGTCCTTCATGGCGCGGCCGACCAGGTCCTGGCCTTCGTTCACCAGCCGGAAGTCGATCTTGCGGCCGTCCAGGTCCACCCGGCTGACCTGCACCCTCACCCGCGTACCGATGGCATAGCGTATGCCGGTGCGCTCCCCGCGCAATTCCTGGCGGGCCTCATCGAAGCGGAAGTATTCGCCGCCCAGCTCGGTGATGTGCACCAGGCCCTCGACGTACATCGCGTCCAGCGTGACGAAGATGCCGAAACCGGTGGCCGCGGTGACGACGCCGCCGAACTCCTCGCCCAGGTGTTCGCGCATGTATTTGCACTTGAGCCAGGCCTCGACATCGCGGCTGGCTTCGTCGGCGCGGCGCTCATTGGCGCTGCAATGCAGGCCGGCGGCCTGCCAGGCGAGTTCGTCGGCGCTGGCTTTTTTCGGCTTCTGCGTGGGCTCCTTGACGCGCGAAGCCAGCCTCTTGGACAGCTTCGCCTCGGCCTCGCCCGGCGTGGGCAGGGTCGGTAACTGGTATTTGGCCTTGTTGAGCACCGCCTTGATGACGCGGTGCACCAGCAAATCGGGGTAGCGCCGGATCGGGCTGGTGAAGTGCGTATAGGCCTCGTAAGCCAGGCCGAAGTGGCCGCTGTTCATGGGCGTGTAGATGGCCTGCTGCATGGAGCGCAGCAGCATGGAGTGGATTTGCTGCGCGTCCGGCCTGTCCTTGGTGGCCAGCGCGATGCGCTGGAACTCACCGGGCTCCGGGTCGTCGCTGATGGTCATGCCGACGCCGGCGGCCTTCAGGTAGTTGCGCAGCATCTCCTTCTTCTCGGGCGTCGGCCCCTCGTGCACGCGGTACAGGCCCACGTGCTTGCTCTGCGAGATGAAGTCTGCCGAGCAGACGTTGGCGGCCAGCATGGCCTCCTCGATCAGGCGGTGAGCCACGTTGCGGGTACGGGGCACGATTTTTTCAATGCGCCCCGCTTCATCGCAGACGATTTGCGTTTCGGTAGTTTCAAAGTCCACCGCGCCGCGCACACCGCGCTCCTTGAGCAAGGCCTGGTAAACATCGTGCAGATCGAGCAAGTGCGGCACCAGCGCCTTGCGCTGCGCGGCTTCGGGGCCGCGCGTGTTGGCCAGGATGGCGGCGACCTCGGTGTAGGTAAAGCGCGCGTGGCTGAACATCACCGCCGGGTAGAACTGGTAGGCGTGAACCTCGCCCTTGGCATTGACCAGCATGTCGCAGACCATGCACAGGCGCTCGACGTTGGGGTTGAGCGAGCACAGGCCGTTGGAGAGTTTCTCCGGCAGCATGGGAATCACGCGGCGCGGGAAGTACACGCTGGTGGCGCGGTCATAGGCATCGATGTCGATGGCGCTGCCGGTTTCCACATAGTGGCTCACGTCGGCAATCGCCACCAGCAGGCGCCAGCCCTTGCCGCGGCCGACTTTGGCCGGCTCGCAATACACGGCATCGTCAAAGTCGCGGGCGTCTTCGCCGTCTATGGTGACCAGCGGTACGTCGGTCAGGTCGATACGGTGCTTTTTGTCGGTGGGCCGCACGGCGTCCGGCAAGGCACGGGCCAGGGCCAGCGCCTCGTCGCTGAATTCATGCGGCACGCCGTATTTGCGCACCGCGATTTCGATTTCCATGCCGGGGTCGTCAATCTCTCCCAGCACTTCCTTGACGCGGCCCACGGGCTGGCCGAACAGCGCCGGCGGCTCGGTGAGTTGCACCACCACCACCTGGCCGGCCTTGGCCGTGCCGGTGGCGCCCTTGGGGATCAGCACGTCCTGGCCGTAGCGCTTGTCTTCGGGCGCGACCAGCCAGACGCCGCTTTCCTGCAACAGGCGGCCGATGATGGGGTTGGAGGAGCGCTCGATGATCTCGGTCACGCGGCCTTCGGGCCGGTTTTTGCGGTCATGCCGCACGATGCGCGCCTTGACGCGGTCCTTGTGCAGCACCGCGCGCATTTCATTGGGCGGCAGGTAAATATCGGCCTCGCCGTCGTCGCGCAATACGAAACCATGGCCGTCGCGGTGGCCGGAAACGGTGCCCTCGAATTCAGCGAGCAGACCGGAGGAATGGGCGGACGATCCGCCCGTATGGGAATGAGTTGTTTTGATAAAAAGTCTCTTTTGTTGGGGGCTGCTGGTTTTGAGTATGCAGCCGAAATATTTCAGGAAAATTTGCGGGCCAGGGCCTCAGAATGCGTTCAAGTAATGGTACACTGCTAGCTGTGCCCGGGTGGCGGAATTGGTAGACGCGCACGGTTCAGGTCCGTGTATCGCAAGATGTGGAGATTCGAGTTCTCTCCCGGGCACCAGATACACCAAACAGCTTTGCCAGACTCTGAAACGAGCTCTGGAAGAAAGCAAGATTAAAGCCACTGTGACCCAGTGGCTTTTTTTGTTTCCGGGCCCCGCCTTGCGACCCGGTTTCTCGTGCGCCGGCTTGATCAAACAGGCACGGCCACCAGGTCGTGGCCCTGGGTTCCGACGATGCGGGCCCGGGTGAATTCGCCGACTTTCAGCGTCTTGCTGATTTTCTCGGGCGGCAGCAACTTGACCACGCCGTCGATCTCGGGCGCATCGGCATAGGAACGCCCGATACCGCCCTTTCGGCCCATCGCGGGTGCCGAATCCACCAGAACCTGCATGGTCGCGCCTATGCGCTGCTGCAGCTTCTGGCTGGAAACCGCCTCCGCCACGGCCATGAAACGGGCGCGCCGCTCTTCACGCAATTCCATCGGCAACATGCCCGGAATGTCGTTGGCCGTAGCGCCTTCCACGGCGCTGTAGGCAAAGCATCCCGCGCGGTCGATTTTGGCTTCGCGCATGAAATCGAGCAGGTGCTCGAACTCGGCCTCGGTCTCACCGGGAAAGCCGGCAATGAAAGTGCTGCGAATCACGATCTCGGGGCAAATTTCGCGCCAGCGCGCAATGCGCTCGAGGTTTTTCTCACCGCTGGCCGGCCGCTTCATGCGCTTGAGCACATCCGGATGGCTGTGCTGCAGCGGAACGTCCAGGTAAGGCAACACCTTGCCGGTGGCCATCAGCGGCAGCACTTCATCCACACTGGGGTACGGATACACGTAATGCAAGCGCACCCAGGCGCCATAGGACTCGGCGATCTCGCCCAGCGCCTGCACCAGCTCCAGCATGCGTGTCTTGACGGGCTTGCCGTCCCAGAAGCCGGTTCGGTATTTCACGTCCACGCCGTAGGCCGAGGTGTCCTGGCTAATCACCAGCAATTCTTTCACGCCGCCCTCAAACAGTGCACGCGCCTCGTTGAGCACATCGCCTATGGGCCGCGACACGAGATCGCCGCGCATCGAAGGGATGATGCAGAAGGTGCAGCGGTGGTTGCAGCCTTCGCTGATTTTCAGGTAGGCATAGTGCCGGGGCGTGAGCTTGATGCCCGCAACACCGAAAGCGTTGGGAACCAGGTCCACAAAAGGATCATGCGGTTTGGGCAAATTCAGGTGCACCGCGTCCATGACTTCCTGCGTGGCATGCGGGCCGGTCACGGCCAGCACGCTGGGATGCATCTGGCGCACCAGGTTGCCGCCGTCCTCGCCAGCCTTTGCGCCCAGGCAACCGGTGACGATGACCCGGCCGTTTTCGGCCAGCGCCTCGCCTATGGTGTCCAGGCTTTCCTTGACCGCGTCGTCGATAAAACCGCAGGTGTTGACGATGACCAGGTCCGCGCCCTCAAAGGTCTTGGAGGTCTGGTAACCCTCAGCACTCAGCTGCGTGAGGATCAGCTCGGAGTCGGTCAGGGCTTTGGGGCAGCCCAGGCTGACAAAACCAACGCGGGGCGCGGCCTTGGCGTTGGCAGGGGCGGAGGGGGAAATTACGTCGCTCATGGGGTCTATTGTCTCAGGGTAGGCGTCAGGGCGAACCGTGAACCCCGGATGGCCTTCAACGGCCTGTATGTGCGCGGGCACAAGGCCCGGCGTTCAGTTCAATTCATTTCTTGAGGCCGAAGGCCTGCAGCATCTGCTCGCTTTGCTTTTGCATCTGCTCTTGCATTTGCGTGAAAACGTTCTTGGATTGCTCCACATAAGTACCCATCATTCCTTGCATCATGGGCGACTGCGCATTCATGAACTGCGCCCACATCTCAGGTGTCAGCCCCTTGGACTGCTCGGCCATCTTGACCTGCAAGTCCATAAAGCTCTGGACATTTTTCTCCAGGTACGCACCCATGAAGCCCTGCATCGCATTACCGTAAAAACGGATGATGTTGGCCAGCACGGCCTCGGTGAACATGGGCGCGCCGCCGGTTTCTTCCTCGAGAATGATCTGCAGCAGAATGCTGCGCGTCAGGTCTTCGTTGGTCTTGGCATCGCGCACCACAAAGTCTGCGCTCTCCATCACCAGCTGCCGCACTTCGGTGAGCGTGATGTAGGTCGAGGTCTCGGTGTCGTAGAGCCGTCGGTTCGGGTACTTCTTGATCACGCGGGACGCCGCAGCCTTGCCGGCAGCCCGGCCGCTTTTGGCGCCGGAATTACCGTCGGCAGCCGTATCGCCCTGTGAAGGCGGAAGGCCGGATGCCGGGCTGGTGGATTTGCTTTTTGGCACTGATTTCTCCTCTGAATGACGGCCAGCGACCAGGCGCCGGGGTTCAATACATTCTAGGAATTCTGATGTACACAATCCCCTTGGTTTACCCTGTGTGATGGGCCCGCATCATGGATGCGAAAGCCTGGACAGGAACCGTTTCGAGGGAATTGGTAGGCGCGATTGGACTCGAACCAACGACCCCCACCATGTCAAGGTGGTGCTCTAACCAGCTGAGCTACGCGCCTAAGGACTGTTCGAAGCTAGCAGTATAACATCTTTTCGCTGCAGTCGACGAAGGCACTCAGCGCCTGCGCGCGGAGCGCACGCCCGGCACCTCAGCGACGACGGCCAGCACCTGGTTGAGGCGGCCCGATTGCGCCACTTCCACGGTGAAGGTCATCCAGGCCGTGCCGCCGCGGTTGTCTTTCACCGACTGGGTCTGCACGCCGATCACGTTCATTTTTTCCTTGGCGAAAACCTCAGAAATATCGCGCAGCAGACCCTGCCGGTCGGCTGCCTCGACGGCGACATCCACCGGATACACCGCGCCATCGGGTGTCTTGGGCGAATTCCATTGCACCTCGATCACGCGGTCCGGGCTGCCGGCGGCCATGTTGCGGAAGTTGCTGCAGTCGCTGCGGTGAATGCTGACGCCTTTTCCCTTGGTGACAAAGCCGAGAATCTCGTCGGGCGGCGCGGGCTTGCAGCACTTGGCCAGTTGCGTGAGCAGGGATCCCATGCCGACCACCAGCACACCGCCCGCCGCCTTCTTGGCATTCGGGTTGGGCGCGCGGGCTTTTTTTGCCAGCACGTAATCGTCCTGGCTCAAGACCGGTTCGGGCGGCCTGAGCATGTTCTCTATCGTGCGCAGGGACAACTCGTCCTTGCCCACGACCTCGAACAAATCATCCGCCGCCTTGAAGCCGAGCTGCGCCGCCAGGTCGTCCAGCTTCATCGCCGTCTTGCCTTCGCGCTGCAGCAGTTTTTCCACGGCCTCGCGGCCCCTGGCCACGGTCTGCTCCATGGCCAGCGCGTTGAACCAGGCACGCACCTTGGACTTCGCGCGATGGCTGCTCAGAAAACCGAGTTCGGGGTTGAGCCAGTCGCGCGAAGGCCCGCCCTCCTTGACGGTGATCACTTCCACCGTCTGGCCGTTCTGCAGCGGTGTGTTGAGCGGCACCATGACACCGTCGATGCGCGCGCCGCGGCAGCGGTGGCCCAGGCTGGTGTGCACGCTGTAGGCAAAGTCCACCGTGGTCGCGCCCTGCGGCAGCTCCACAATGGCGGCGTCCGGCGTCAGCACGTAGATGCGGTCCTCAAACAGGCCCTGCTTGGCATCGCGCGCGCGCTGGGCCGCCGGGCCCGAAAGATCGCGCTCCCAGGCCAGCAACTGGCGCAGCACGGCAATCTTTGCGTCGTATTCGCTGCTGGCCGAAACGCCGCCGTAGCCCTTGGTGCCGGCCTCCTTGTAAGCCCAGTGCGCGGCCACGCCGTGCTCGGCGTGGTCGTGCATGGCCTGGGTGCGCACCTGAATTTCCACCGCCCTGCCCGCCTCATCGCGCACCACGGTGTGTAGCGACTGGTAGCCGTTGCTCTTGGGCTTGGCGATGTAGTCGTCGAACTCGCCGTCCACCGGCGTGAAGCGCGAATGCACGTAGCCGAGCGCCGCGTAGCAGCCCTTCACGTCGGCGGCGATCACGCGCAGCGCGCGTATATCGAAGACCTGCTCGAAGTCCAGCGACTTGCCGCGCATTTTTTTCACGATGCTGTAGATGTGCTTGGGCCGGCCCTGCACCAGCGCGGCAATGCCGTTCTGGTTGAGTTCGCGCTCCAGCTGCGCGCGCAGGGCTTCCATAAAGCCTTCGCGCTCCACCCGCTTTTCGTCAAGCAGGCGGGCTGTCTGCTTGTAGGTCTCGGGCTCCAGGAAGCGGAAGGCCAGGTCCTCCATCTCCCACTTGATCTGCCAGATGCCCAGGCGGTTGGCCAGCGGCGCGAAGACGTGCAGCGACTCGTAGGCCAGCGGCAGCGGCGCAGTCTGCCGCGTCGCGGCGTAGTGGCGCAGGGTCTGCAGGCGGGACGCCAGCCGCAGCATCACCACCCGCAGGTCGCGCGAAAACGCCAGCAGCATCTTGCGCACGTTTTCGGTCTGCGCTGCGGGGTCGTCGAGCAGCTGCGCCTTGGCATTCGCCGAACGTGCCTGGCGCTGCACCTGGACCAGCTTGGTGGTCTCCATCGCCAGCGCGGCGTAGTTGGCGCCGAAGGCCTTGGTGATCACTTCCTGCGGCTTGTTCAAATGCTGGCAGGCATAGACCAGGTAGCTGGCCGCCTGCATGGCTTCGGAACCACCTATGGTCTTCAGGATGGCCGCCACCGCGTCGGCATGGGCAAGGATGTTTTCACCCGTGTCGTGCGTTTCGCTGGCGATCAGGGGCTCGGCGAACGCGCGGGCGCGGGCCAGCGCATGCGGCTGGTCCGGCAGGCTGTCGGCCGTGGCGGTCACGATGGAGGCATTCGCCCCCTGGGAGGCTGTCGGGCCACCGGGCCCGACCACATTGCTTTTCATGAAACTTCAGTCAAATTCAGTCAGATCGTTACCGGGCCTCAGCCCAGCAGAAAGTCCGTCACGGCGGCGACCTGGTCGGGCGCGATCAGCGTGGGCGCATGTCCCACACCTTCGAACTCCACCACGCGGGCACGCGGCCCACGCTGTGTCATGGCTTGGGCCGTCCCGGTGCTCAGCAGGTCGGATTGCCGGCCTCGTACCACCAGGGTTTCGGCCTTGATATTGTCGTAGAGCTGCCAGAGCATGGTTTCACCCTGGCGCGCGGATTCCTCGGTCTCCTGCTTGAAAGGCACGGCGATCGCCGGGTCGTAATGCAGGCGCCATTTGGCATCAGCGGCTTCAGAGACTCGCCTGAGCATGGGACGCGACAGGGCCAGCCACTGCTCGGGCGTGTGCGGCCCGAAGCTCTGGGAAATTGCCCACATCGCATCGGCTGCTTCCTGCACCGAGCCAAAATGGCCGGCCTGGCCCAGATAGGTTCCGATGCGCACAATCGCCTGCCACTGGATGGCCGGGCCGACGTCGTTCAATACCAGCCTGCGCATCGGTACCGGCAAAGGCAGGTTTGGCGTTCCGCAGATCGCGATGCCGATCAGCCCGCCCATGCTGGTGCCCACCCAGTCCAGCGAGACCACCGGCGCCTGGGCATGCAACTGGCCCAGCATCGCCAGCATGTCGCCCGCGTAAGTGCGCAACTGGTAGCCCATAGGATCTTTGAGCCAGTCGCTTTCGCCGCGGCCCACTACGTCGGGGCAGACCACACGCACATCGGCCCGCTCGGACAGCGCCCGCGCCAGCACGTCAAAATCGCGCCCCTGGCGCGACAGGCCGTGCACGCAGACGATGAGGTGCGCACTGTCCGCCCTGCCCCACTGCCAGTAAGCCATGCGGTGGCCGCCGCCGGCATCGGGGCAGTTTACGTAGTTCAGCGTAGGTTGGGTCATGGTGCGGCGGTTCAATTCAAAGGCTTGATAATTGCTTGAGAAATCAACCCGGCGCCAGACGCGCGGCGCGAGGTTCGGGATCCCAGTTCAACCATCGTAAATCATCCGGAGAAACAATATGCTCAAAGGTAAAACAGCCCTCGTCACCGGCTCGACCAGCGGGATAGGCCTGGGCATCGCCAAGGCGCTGGCGGCGCAGGGCGCCAACATCGTCATCAACGGCTTCGGCGACGTGGACGGCCCCAAGGCCGAGGTGGAAGCGCTGGGCGCGCGCGTGGCCTACCATGGCGCCGACATGAGCAAGGTCGCCGACATTGAGGACATGATGCGTTATGCCGCAACGCAATTCGGCCAGGTCGACATTCTCGTCAACAACGCCGGCATCCAGCACGTGGCGCGCGTCGAGAACTTCCCGGTCGAGCGCTGGGACGCCGTGATTGCCATCAACCTGAGCAGCGCCTTCCACGCCACCCGCCTGGCCCTGCCCGCCATGCTGGCGGCCAACGGCGGCAAGGGCTGGGGCCGCATCATCAACGTGGCCTCGGTCCACGGCCTGGTCGGCTCCGCCGAAAAATCCGCCTATGTCGCCGCCAAGCACGGCATCGTGGGCCTGACCAAAGTTACCGCGCTCGAGAACGCCACCACGGGTGTCACCTGCAACGCCATCTGCCCCGGCTGGGTGCTCACGCCCCTGGTGCAAAAACAGGTGGATGCCAAGGCCGCAGCCGGCAACATCAGCAACGAAGCCGCCACCAAACAACTGCTGGGCGAGAAAGAACCTTCGATGCAGTTCACCACACCCGAAGAACTGGGCGCGCTGGCGGTGTTTTTCTGCTCGCCGGCCGGCAACAATGTGCGCGGCGTGGCCTGGAACATGGACGGCGGCTGGGCGGCGCAGTAAGCGGCCTTACAGCAGCCGGCTCACGTAATCGCCAATCGCCAGCGAACTCGTGAGCCCCGGCGATTCAATGCCGAAGAGGTTGACCAGGCCCGCCACGCCGTGCTCACGCGGGCCCTCGATCATGAAGTCCTTGGCGGCCTCATGCGGCGCCTGGATCTTGGGCCGTATGCCGGCATAACCCGGCGTCAGCGCACCATCGGCGAGCGCCGGCCAGTATTTGCGCACCTCGGCGTAAAAAGCCTCGCCGCGCGCCGGGTCCACCACCAGGTCATCGGGCGAATCCACCCACTGCACATCGGGGCCGAACTTGGCCTGGCCGCCCATGTCCACCGTCAGATGCACGCCCAGGCCGGCAGCCTCGGGCACTGGATAGATCAGGCGGCTGAACGGTGAGCGCCCTGGCAGCGTGAAGTAGTTGCCCTTGGCGTAGTGGCTGGGCGGAACATGCTGCGGGGATAAGCCGGCAAAGCGCCCGGCCAACTCCTGGGCCTGCAGGCCCGCGGCGTTGACGACGGTGGTGGCTTCAAGCTCTGTGCCATCTTGCGCCGCCAGGTAAATCGCCGATGCCGAACATTCGGCGCGCGCCAGCGGTGAATTGAGCGCAACCAGCCCGCCTGCGTTCTCGAGGTCGCCCTGCAGCGCCAGCATCAGGCCGTGGCTGTCTACGATGCCGGTGCTGGGCGAATGCAGCGCGGCCACACATTCGAGCTGCGGCTCCAGCGCGCGGGCCTGCTCGCGTGTCAGCAGCACCAGGTCGTTCACGCCGTTGGCGGCGGCCTTGTCGCGTATGCCCTGCAGCTGCGCAACCTGCGCCTGGCTGGTCGCCACGATCAGTTTGCCGCAGCGCCTGTGGCCTATGCCGCGTTCGGTGCAGTAGGCATACAGCAGTTCCTTGCCTTGCACACAGAGCCGGGCTTTGAGCGAGCCTTGCGGGTAGTAGATGCCGGCGTGGATCACCTCGCTGTTGCGCGAGCTGGTGCCCGTGCCTATCGCATCGGCGGCCTCCAGCACCATGACCTCCCTGCCCCGCAGCGCCAGCGCGCGCGCCACGGCCAGGCCCACCACCCCCGCGCCTATCACCACACAATCGACTTTGTCCATCAGCAGCCTTCAAAACCTTCAATGACATTGACGGCATTGGTGCCCAGCTCGGCAGCCGCATAACCGCCTTCGAGCACAAACACCGTGGACAGGCCCAGCTTGCCCAGGCGTTCGCCGAGGCGGATGAAATCGTCCGGCTGCAGTGCGAACTTGGAGATCGGGTCTCCGGCAAAAGTATCCAGGCCCAAAGACACCACCAGCGCGTGCGCCTTGAAGGCGGCGATGCGCAGGCAGGCCGCTTCCAGCGCCTCGAACCAGCGCGCCGCCGTGCAGCCCGCCGGCAGCGGCAGGTTCAGGTTAAAGCCCGCGCCCTCGCCCATGCCGGTCTCATCGGCATGGCCCAGGTAAAACGGGTACTCGGTCATAGGGTCGCCGTGCAGGCTCACAAACAGCACGTCGGCGCGGTCGTAAAAAATGCTTTGCGTGCCGTTGCCGTGGTGGTAATCCACGTCCAGCACCGCCACGCGCGCCGCGCCGCCATCCCGCAGCGCCTGGGCGGCCACTGCGGCGTTGTTCAAAAAGCAATAGCCCCCCATGAAGTCGGGCCCCGCGTGGTGCCCGGGCGGACGGCTGCAGCAAAACACGGCGCGCTCGCCTGCCGTGAGCAGCGCCGCGGCGCTAGCGGCTGCATCCGCACCGGCCTTGGCGGCATACCAGGTGCCGGCCGACAGGGGCGAGCCGTTGTCCATCGAATACAAGCCCAGTCGCGCGGTGAAGTTGAGCGGCTCCACGTCGCTGCGCAGGGTACGCACCGGCCATACCGAGGGAAAGGGCTGGCGCGCTTCGTTGCCGGCCTCCAGTTGCACCCAGTCGCGCCAGGCATGCTCCAGAAACGCGAGGTAGCGGGCACTGTGCACCTTGGCCAGCACCACGCGGCTGTCGGCATCCGGCGTCTGCAGTACATGGCCGCGTTCGCTCAAACGGGCTTTGACATATTCGGCGCGCGCCGGTGTTTCAAAACAGGGCACGCGCTCGCCGCGGAAAAATTCGTACTGCGGGGCATGGGCGTGGTGGCTATCGCTGAAAAAGGTAAGCATGGCGGCGGGGTTTGGGCAAAAAAAACGGACGGCGGCCCGCGGGCTTCACATTGCGCGGGGATCGGTTTTAAGCAGCCGTTCGACCAGCGAGCGCAAGCTGGCCTTGAGCGATTCGGCGCCGGCCGTCAGCGCGAAGCTGCTTTCATCCATATAAAGCTTGCGGTTGATTTCGAGCTGGATGCTATGCCGGTGTTCCGCGGGTCGGCTATAGCGGCGAACCAGTTCCACGCCTTTGTAGGGATGGTTGTAGGCCACGCTGTAACCGCGCGCCTTCAGGTGTTCGCACACCAGTCTGGACAAAGCCTTGCTGGCCGTCGTGCCTTCGCGGTCGCCCACCACGAAGTCGGCATGCGCCTCGCCCGGAAAATCCGTGGCGCTGCTGGAGGCCACCGCCGGCATGGAATGGCAGTTGATGTGGATGCTGTAGCCGTGCGCCTCGTGGGCGGCATCAATCGCGCGCGCCACGGCCGCGTGGTAAGGCTTCCAGCATTGCTCTATGCGCGCCTGGATTTCCGCCACGCCAAGCTTGCGGTCGTACAGGGGAACGCCTTCATCGGTGGTGCGCCAGATCAGGCCTTTGCCCAGGCGCACCTTGGACAGTATTTGGGGATCGGTCTCCACCGGTCCGGGCCAGGGCCCATCCAGCAGGCTCACATCCATTTCCGTAGTGTTGCGGTTGGCGTCGAGGTAGCTGCGCGGAAAGTGCGCCTCCACCCAGTGCACGCCCAGGGCGGGGGCAAAGTCGTAGAGTTTTTCGACATGGGTGTCTTCGGCACTGCGCAGCACGGCGAGTTCGCAGGCGTGCCGGAAATCCGCCGGATAGACCGTTCCGCTGTGGGGAGAATCCAGGACCAGCGCTGTGCTTCCGGGCAGGTAGGTAATGAGCGGCATGCCCTGACTTTAGCACCGCAAAAATCGGCTCAGGAGCCCTGCACGGCGCCGCGCCAGCACGTCTCGCCATGCGCAAACTCTGCGGGCAAACTTCCGCTTGTCCTACAGGGATTTAACTTTTGCACCCACAAAAGCGCACCCGGGCGCCCCTTAAATTTCACGACGGAAATCAACAACTTGCGGCCGTTTTGCCACAAGCGTGACGCCGCCCATTTATCCATTGAAATCCCCTGAAGGAAACACCATGCCATCATTGACCCGTACCTTTTCCGCCACCTTGCTGGCCGCGGCCGCGCTGGCAGCCGCCACCGGCGCGCAGGCCCAGAGCAGCTCGAGTTCCAGCATGGGCACGTCGAGCAGCAGCAACTATTCCTTTTATGCACCGGGCTCGCGCTACTTCGGCCTGAACGTGGGTCAGTCGGACTTCTCGCTGCCCAGCGGCGGCGGCGCTTTCCCGTCTGACAACAAGGACACCTCGTACAACCTCTACGGCGGCAGCTACTTCAACAACAATTTCGGCCTGGAGCTGGGCTACACCGATTTCGGCAAGGCCAACCGCGGCGGCGGGCAGACCGAAGCGCAAGGCATCAGCCTGAGCCTGGTCGGGCGCCTGCCGCTGAGCAACTCCTTCAACCTGCTCGGCAAGCTGGGCACAACCTACGGGCACACCCGCGTGTCCGCCTCGCCGGCTTCCGGCCTGGCATCCGGCAGCGACAACAATTGGGGCGTGTCTTACGGCATAGGCGCCGAATGGGCTTTTACCCCGGCTCTCTCGGCCGTGCTGGCATGGGACGAACATAACCTGAAGTTCGTCGGCACCGGCAAGGAACGCGTCAGCACCACCAGCCTGGGCCTGCGCTACCGCTTCTAAGCTTGACCGCCTGATCGGCCCTGATGCGGGCGCGCTTGTCGCGCCCGTCACCATTCGCCCGCATACCTGATCAGGTCGCGGGCTTTTTCACACCCCGCCAGGGACCTCGGCCGGATTTCCGGGCCCGGCGGGCGCCAGCATTTCCTGCAACAGCCAGGTGCCGGCGCGCCCCAGGGAACGCTGGCGCGACCACACGGCATCGACCGGCACGCGCCGCGGCCAGCCGCGCGCGTCGAGCTCGCTGAGCTTGCCGGCGGCAAAACGCGTCACCATCCAGCGCGGAATCGCCGCCCAGCCAAAACCCAGCACCGCCATTTCCATCAGCATGAGGTAGCTGGGCGCCGACCAGGCGCGGCGCGACTGGGGCAAGCCCTGGGCGCCCTGCTCTCCCTCTATATACGTATCCAGCCGCAGCTCTCTGAAGCCAGCCAGTAGCTCGGGCGTGATGTCCTTTATGCCTGCCAGCGGGTGTGCCGTGGCCACAAACAGCGTAATTTCAGACTGCTCGGCAATCGTGGCCGAACCGATATCCGGCGGGTAGGTGTTTTGCGCGGCCACCACGCCAATATGCGCCCGCCCCGTCTGCACCAGCGAGACCAGGTCGCCGTGCTCGGCAATCAGGCATTCGAACTCAAGGTCCGGAAAGCGCTGTTCAAAAGCCGACAGCATTTCCTCAAACCGGTCGGACTGGTAGGTATCGGACCACACCACGCTGAGCTTGGGCTCCATGCCGCCGCCGAGCTGGCTGGCGGCGCGGTCCAGCCGGTCGCTGGCCGCCAGGATTTCCTGCACCTTGCCCAGCATGACCCTGCCGTGCTCCGTCAGGGCCGGCTTGCGGCTGCTGCGGTCAAACAACGTGATACCCAGGTCAATTTCCAGGTTGGCGATGGCACTGCTGACGGTCGACTGGCTTTTGCCCAGCTTGCGTGCCGCGGCCGAAAACGAGCCCAGTGTGGCGGCCTCGGCAAAAGCGGTCAGGGCTTCCGGGGAATGGCGCATACGGCGGCTTTTTATCTATTTTTACGATAGTTATTGATTTTAATGTATTCGAAATAGCGATGAAAATACCGTCATCGCCCCCAGCATCCATGCTGATGGGGCCTGACCTCTCAGAAAGTGAAGAGTGCACCGTGAGTCTGCAAAAATCCCTCAAAGAACGTTTTTTCCACGCCCTCGGGTTTGAAGTCCTTGCCATTGCCATCTGCGCGCCCCTGGGCGCCTGGCTGCTCGGCTATTCGCTGGCGCACATGGGCCTGCTGACCTTGATGGTCTCGCTCATGGCCATGAGCTGGAATATGCTGTTCAACGCGCTGTTCGACCGGGCGCAGCGCCGCATGGGCTTTGAACGTACCCTGGCGGCGCGAGCCGTACATGCCGTGTTGTTTGAAATCGGCCTGATCATCGCGGTGGTGCCGCTGGCCGCCTGGTGGCTGGACATAGGCCTGTGGGAAGCCTTTGTGCTGGACATCGCGATCGTGCTGTTTTTCCTGCCCTATACCTTCTGCTTTAACTGGGCTTACGACCACCTGCGCGTCAAGGTTGTCGCGCGCCATCGCCGCCAAAAGCAGAAAGCCTGCGCTTCGGCGGCCTGAATGCAGGGCGGTTAACCGCCCGGCTTCATCATTTCATCTGCACCGAGCCCGACACATTGACCAGCACCGTGCTTTTGCCGGCTTCCACGGGCACTGAAGCATCGGCCATTTCAGCCTTGGCCATCGCCATCATGCGGGGGCGCGGCGGGCTGCCCTGGTCGTTGGCATTGATGGAAACTTCGCGCAGCGAGTAGCTGCCAAAACCAAAGCTGCGCGCCACTTCGGCGGCCTTGGCCTTGAAGCGTTCGATGGCCTGGGCCTGGGCTTCACCCTCGACCTTGGCGCGCTGCTCGCGGCTCAAGGCAAAACTCACGTTGCTCATGGTGAGGGTCTGGATCTTGCCCGCCGTGCCGGTGATGCGCGGAAAATCCTTGCCTTCCAGCACCAGTTCGGTCGAACCCTGCCAGCCGTTGATCTTCCCGTCCTTGCCGTAGCGCGGGTAAAGGCTGAAGTTGCCGGTACGCACGTCCATCTGGCCCGTCGCGGCCGCCTGCTTGGCCTCCGTGAGCGCGGTGTCCAGGGCCTGTTTAAGCTGGGTCTGCACGACGCCGGCGTCAGTGCCGTCGCGCGTGGTGCTCAGGGAAATCGACAACAGGTCCTGCTGCACCTCGACGGAACCGCTGGCCGACAGCTGGGCCACGTTCTGCAGGATTTCATGCTGCATGGTCTGGGCCATGGCGCTGGAGGCCAGCGCGGCGCCGGCAAACAAGGCGCACGCGGCGATCAGGGTGGGAGTTCGCATCAGAAAAGCCTTTCGGGGATGTTCTCGGCGCCGGGCCGAAAAAAGAGAAAAAGAAACCATAAACATTCGTCAGGGTTAGCGCGCTTTTTGTGGCTTTTGCAAGTCATTCGATGCCCGAGGCGGCAGCGGTCGATGCCCGTTTTGGGCTTGGCTGATTTCTGTTTACGGCGGGTAACGCACTGCAGCAACAGGTGCGCAGCAGCGGCCGCCCATTTTTGCATGTGATTCTGGCAAAGCCTGTAGGAGCAGTGCCACAACAAGGGCTGTGCCCGCACTCACAGTTGCACATCGCCGCAACTTTTGTAACAGTATGTCAAACCGACTGAAAAACGAGACATCTCGTGTTTTCAGCCTTCAAAATGGCTCTGTTACAAATTACCAGACGACTATGACCCAAGCCCAACCTAACGCCCGTGCCGACAAAATCCTGATCCTTGACGACGATGCCCGCATCCGCGACCTGTTGCGCCGCTACCTCGCCCAGGAGGGTTTCGAAGTCATCCTGGCCGAAGACAGCAAGGCCCTGAACCGCATCATGTTGCGGGACGCCGTCGACCTGATCGTCCTGGACCTGATGATGCCCGGCGAAGACGGCCTGTCCATTTGCCGCCGGCTGCGCGCCGCCAACGACCGCACCCCCATCATCATGCTGACCGCCAAGGGCGAAGACGTGGACCGCATCGTCGGCCTGGAAGTCGGCGCGGACGACTACCTCGCCAAGCCCTTCAATCCCCGTGAACTGCTGGCCCGTATCCATGCCGTGCTGCGCCGCCGCCCTACCGCCGAAGTGCCCGGCGCGCCATCCAGCGACCAGGAAGTCATCACCTTCGGCCCCTTCTCCTTCGACATGGGCCTGCGGACCCTGCACAAGAACGGCGAGGAACTGCCCCTGACCACCGGTGAGTTCGCCATGCTCAAGACCCTGGTGCGGCACCCGCGCCAGCCGCTGTCGCGCGAAAAGCTGGCGCAACTGGCCCGCGGCCGCGAGTTCGAGCCCTTCGACCGCAGCCTGGACGTGCAGGTCTCGCGCCTGCGCAAGCTGATCGAGGTCGATGCGGCGGTGCCCCGCTACATCCAGACGGTCTGGGGCATAGGCTATGTGTTCGTGCCGGACGGCACTAACTAGCCCCCACGCTTTTCACTTCGCCTTCGGCTTCGTGTAATGCGCTGCCCCCCGAGGGGGCCGCCCGCCTGCGGTCTGGCAAAGCCAGTCCCGCGGCTCGTGCTGGTTGGAGAATTCACTGACGCGCGCCTGCAACAGGCGGCTACAGCTTGTCCGCCGTGACGCGAGCGTATCGTGCTAACGTCCATTTCCAGCCCGCCCACCCGGCACGTACCTACTTTTTATGGACGCCACCAACCCGGCCCCCCTTGAAACCGCCCCGGCACCGCTGGAGATGCGCCCGCGGCGCGGCTTCAGCCTGTTCTGGCGGACTTTTTTCTTCCTGTCCCTGCTGCTGTTCGGCTCCATCGTGGCCTGGCTGCAGACCTTTCGGGCGTTGGAATCCGAGCCGCGCGCCATCCAAAGCGCGCAGCAGCTGGCCTCCCTCGTCAACCTGAGCCGGGCCGCCCTGCGCTATTCCGATGCCATCGCCCGCGTATCGCTGATCAAGACCCTGGCCGACGAGGAACGCGTGCGCATCACGCCGCGCGAACCCAAGGACAAGTTCGATCTCTTCGAGAGCGACGAGCTGGGCGAGCGCACCGCCGAAGAACTCAGGGCCCGGCTGGGCACCGGTACCGTCGTGGCCAGCAGTGTCAACGGCCAGAAAGGCCTGTGGGTGGGCTTTGCCATCGATGGCGACTCCTACTGGCTGCTCACCGACCCGTCCAAGATAGGTCCGTCGCGCAACAGCACCTGGGTCATCTGGCTGATCACGGCGGCCGTGCTGTCGCTGGCGGGAGCGGCCTTTATCGCCCGGCTGATCAACCGGCCGCTCAAGCAGCTGTCCTTCGCGGCCAGCCGCATGCGCGACGGCGACTTCGACGCCAGCCTGCTCGACGAGAAGGTCGCCACCAGCGAAATCCGCGAAGTCAACATCGGCTTTAACCGCATGGCCGAGCAGCTCTCCAAGATCGAGCAGGACCGGGTCATCATGCTGGCCGGCATTTCGCACGACCTGCGCACGCCGCTGGCGCGCCTGCGCCTGGAAACCGAGATGAGCGTCACCGACCCCGACGCGCGCGAACACATGGCGGCCGATATCACCCAGCTGGACGCCATCATCGACAAATTCCTCGACTATGCCCGGCCTGAGCCGCCGCGGCTGGAGCGCGTGTCACTCAATGCGGTGGTCGACGCCGCGGTCTATGCCGTGGCCGACTACGAGGACATGCGCGTGACCGTCGCCATCCCCGACGACATGGCGGTGCTGGCCGATGAGGTCGAGCTATCCCGTGTGATCGCCAACCTGCTGGAAAACGCCAGGCGCTACGGCAAGACGCCGGAAACCGGCATTGCCCTGGTCGACATCGCCGCCAAGGCCCGCGACCAGTGGGTGCTCATCAAGGTCCGCGACCACGGCATGGGTGTGGCGCCGGAAGCCCTGTCCAAGCTCACGCGGCCGTTTTTCCGCGGCGACGCCGCCCGTACGGCCGCTACAGGCGCGGGCCTGGGCCTGGCGATTGTGGAAAAAACCGTTCACCGCATGGGCGGCGTGTTCGGCCTGGCCAACACCGGTTCCGGCGGGCTGGCGGCGCACATCAAACTGCGCCGAAGCTGATTTTTTCGCCCGCCTAGAGCGGCTCTCGATGCAGCAGCACCACGGCGCGGGCTTCCATGCTCAGGCCCTGGCCGACCGGACCCAGCTTTTCAGCTGTTTTGGCCTTCACGTTGACCTGGCCGGCATCGAGCCCCAAGGCGGCGGCGATGTTGCCGCGCATCGCGGCGATGTGCGGAGCCAGCTTGGGCGCCTGCGCGATTACGGTGCTGTCGATGTTGACGATCTTCCAGCCGCGCTCGGCCAGCAGCCGCCCCACTTCGGCAAGCAGCACCGACGAATCCGCGCCCTTGAAGCGCGTGTCGGTGTCCGGGAAATGCGAGCCAATATCGCCCAGCCCCGCCGCGCCCAGCAGCGCATCGGTGATCGCGTGCAGCAGCACATCGGCATCCGAATGGCCGAGCAAGCCCACGGCGTGGGGAATATCGACCCCGCCAATGATGAGCTTGCGCCCGGGCACCAGGGCATGCGTGTCCCAGCCTTCACCGATTCGAAAATTCATGGCGGTCATCGTGGGGCCTTGCTTGGGTTGAGTTGGGTTAAGAGGTCGGCCATGGCTATTTCCTTTGTCATTTCCTGCGTCGCTCAAAAATGGCTTCAGCCAGCGCAAAATCTTCCGGATAGGTGACCTTGAAGTTCTGCGCGCTGCCGCTCACCAGCCGGGGTGAGAGGCCCGCCGCCTCCATGGCGCTGGATTCGTCGGTGACTGTGTCCCCCGCCTGCTGCAAGGCATCGATCAAAGCCCCGATACGAAACATCTGCGGCGTTTGCGCCAGCCATTTGTCGCTGCGGTCCAGGGTGGAGGCTACGCGGCCGTCGCGTCCGGCTTTGAGCGTATCGGGCAGCTTTTGCGCCAGCAGGCCGCCCACGGCATCGTTGCGGCATTCATTGATCAGGTTCTTGATTTGTTCGGGCGTGACCAGACAGCGCGCCGCATCATGCACCAGCACCCAGTCGCCCAGGGCCGCGCCGCCCGGCTGCTCCACCATGGCTTTGAGACCGTTGAGCACCGTCGCCGCGCGCGTGGCCCCCCCGCCCACCAGCAGGACTTCATTGCCATGGTTGAAGTCCGGGAAGACCTCGAGAAAGTCATCGTCAGACGGCGAAATCACCACCCAGACGGCTGCAAAGGTGTCTGCCAGCGCCCTGAAAGCTTGCACGGTATGCCTCACCATGGGCAGCCCGTCAATCAGCTGGTATTGCTTGGCTTTGGCCGTTCCGGCCCGGCTTCCCTGCCCCGCGCAAGGGATCAGCACAAAAAAACGGGGTTCAGGACGGGTATTGGCCGGGCTTGTCGTCATAACTTCATCATAGATTCTAAAATCAGGGCTTGAATACGCAGGCACCCCACTCCGCATGGTTTGGGGTGCCTGGCTTTTGCCGAATCATTTCTCTCATTCCTGATTGACCGAACCCACCTGGCCAGCCCTCACCGCGCACCGATTCATGCAGCTACCCCCACTCGCCTCCGGCAAACGCTACACCCTGCCCCAGCCCGCCGGTTCCGCCGATGCACTGCTGCTGGCCCGCCTGGGCAGCCGCGAAAAAGCCGCCGGCAAGCTCACCGCCATCGTCACTTCGGACGCCACCACGGCCCAGCGCCTGATGGACGAGATCGCCTTCTTCGAGCCCGACCTGCGCTGCGCCCTGTTCCCCGACTGGGAAACCCTGCCCTACGACACCTTCTCGCCGCACCAGGACCTGATCAGCGAGCGGCTAGCCACCTTGTGGCGCATCCAGCAGCGCGACAAGGAAACCGGCGCCGACGTGGTCATCGTGCCCGCCACCACGGCGCTATACCGCCTGGCGCCGCCCAGCTTCCTGGCCGGCTACACCTTCCAGTTCAAGGTCAAACAAAAGCTCGATGAAACGCGCCTCAAAGCCCAGCTCACGCTGGCCGGCTACAGCCACGTCACGCAAGTGGTCAGCCCCGGCGAATACGCGGTACGCGGCGGGCTGATCGATTTGTTCCCCATGGGCAGCCCCGTGCCCTACCGCGTCGACCTGTTCGACGACGAGATCGACAGCATCCGTACCTTCGACCCCGACAGCCAGCGCAGCCTATACCCCGTGCCCGAAGTACGTCTGCTGCCCGGGCGCGAATTCCCCATGGACGACGATGCTCGCGCCAAATTCCGCAGCCGCTGGCGCGAGTTGCTGGACGGCGACCCGACCAAAAGCCGTATCTACAAGGACATGGGCAACGGCGTGGCCACCGCCGGCATCGAGTACTACCTGCCGCTCTTCTTTGAAGAAACCGCCACGGTGTTCGACTACCTGGGCAGCGATGCCACCGTGGTGCTGCACGGCGACCTGGAGCCGGCCTTCCAGCGCTTCTGGCAGGACACCAAGGACCGCTACCGCCTGGTACGCGATGCGCCCGACCGCCCGGCGCTGCCGCCCGAATCGCTGTTCCTGGGCACCGAACAGTTCTACGCGCGCGCCAACGATTACGCCCAACTGGCCATACGCGCCACGGTGGAAGACGTGGCCGACAACGCCCAGTTCCAGAAACTCGGGGAAATGGCCGTGGTGCGCGGCGCCGAAGACCCGCTGGCCAAATTCAAGGGCCATGTGCACAACACCGCCCACCGCGTGCTGGTGCTGGCCGAAAGCGAGGGCCGGCGCGAAAGCCTGCTGGACTTCCTGCGCGCCAGCAGCGTCAGCCCGCCGGCCTTTGACTCGCTGGCCGACTTCCAGGCCAGCGACGAAAAGCTGGGTATTGCCACCGCGGCCCTCAACACCGGCTTCAGCTGGCTCGAGGAAGGCATAGACTTCATCACCGAGACCGAGCTGTTCGCCGCCGGCGCCACCGTGCGCCGCCGCAACAAAAAACAGGAACAGGTCAGCGACGTCGAGGCGCTGATCAAAGACCTCTCGGAACTCAACGTCGGCGACCCGGTGGTGCACAGCGCCCACGGTATAGGCCGCTACCACGGCCTCATCAATATGGACCTGGGCCAGGGCACGAATACCGACGGCACGCCGCTGCTGCAGGAGTTTTTGCACCTCGAATACGCCGACAAGGCCACACTCTATGTGCCGGTCAGCCAGCTGCACCTGATCAGCCGCTACACCGGCGTCAGTGCCGAAGAAGCACCCCTGCATAAGCTGGGCAGCGGCCAGTGGGAAAAAGCCAAGCGCAAGGCCGCCGAGCAGATACGCGACTCGGCTGCAGAGCTGCTCAACATCTACGCGCGCCGCGCCGCGCGCGAAGGCCATGCCTTCCGCTACTCGCCCGGCGACTACGAAACCTTTGCCAACGACTTCGGCTTTGAAGAAACCGCCGACCAGCGCGCCGCCATCCATGCCGTGATCCAGGACATGATCAGCCCGCGGCCCATGGACCGCCTGGTCTGCGGCGACGTGGGTTTCGGCAAGACCGAGGTCGCGTTGCGCGCCGCCTTCATCGCCGTCACCGGCGGCAAGCAGGTGGCCCTGCTGGCGCCCACCACCTTGCTGGCCGAGCAGCACTACCAGACGCTGGTGGACCGCTTCGCCAAATGGCCTGTCAAGATTGCCGAGATGAGCCGTTTCCGCTCCGGCAAGGAAATCAGCGCCGCCATCAAGGGCCTGGGCGACGGCACGGTCGACATCGTGGTCGGCACACACAAGCTGCTGAGCCAGGACGTGAAGTTCGAACGCCTGGGCCTGCTCATCATCGACGAGGAACACCGCTTCGGCGTGCGCCACAAGGAGGCCATGAAGGCCATGCGCGCCGAGGTCGATGTGCTGACGCTCACGGCCACGCCGATCCCGCGCACGCTGGGCATGGCGCTCGAAGGCCTGCGCGACCTCAGCGTGATCGCCACCGCGCCGCAGCGCCGCCTGGCCATCAAGACTTTTGTGCGAAGCGAAAACAACGGTGTGATCCGCGAGGCGGTGCTGCGCGAATTGAAGCGCGGCGGCCAGGTCTATTTCCTGCACAACGAGGTCGAGACCATACAGAACCGGCGCGAAAAGCTCGAAGAGATACTGCCCGAGGCCCGTATCGCCGTGGCCCACGGCCAGATGCCCGAGCGCGAGCTGGAACGCGTGATGAAGGACTTCATCGCCCAGCGCCACAACCTGCTGCTGTGCTCCACCATCATCGAAACCGGCATCGATGTGCCGACCGCCAACACCATCGTGATGAGCCGCGCCGACCGCTTCGGCCTGGCGCAGCTGCACCAGCTGCGCGGCCGCGTGGGCCGCAGCCACCACCAGGCTTATGCCTATTTGATGGTGCCTGACATCGAGGGCCTGACCAAGCAGGCCAGCCAGCGGCTGGAAGCCATCCAGCAGATGGAGGAACTCGGCTCGGGTTTTTACCTGGCCATGCACGACCTGGAAATCCGCGGCACCGGCGAAGTACTGGGCGAAAACCAGAGCGGCAACATGCTGGAAGTGGGTTTCCAGCTTTACAACGAAATGCTCAGCGAGGCCGTGGCCTCGCTCAAGGCCGGGCGCGAGCCCGATTTGCTGTCGCCGCTGAGCGTCACGACCGAAATCAACCTGCACGCCCCGGCCCTGCTGCCCAACGACTACTGCGGCGATGTACACCTGCGCCTGTCTTTCTACAAGAAACTGGCAACTGCCAAGAACACGGACCAGATCGATGCGCTGCTCGAGGAAATCGTCGACCGCTTCGGCAAGCTGCCGGCGCAGGCGCAGACGCTGATCGACGTGCACCGCCTGCGCGTGATCGCCAGGCCTTACGGCGTGGTCAAGGTCGATGCCGCGCCCGGCGCCATCAGCATCACCTTCAAGAAGGACCCGCCCATCGATTCGATGGCCATCATGCAGCTGATCCAGAAAAACCGGCACATCCGGCTGGCCGGCAACGACAAGCTGCGCATAGAGCGCGAGCTCGAAAATCCCAAGGACCGCGCCCAGATGGTGCGCGACGTCCTGCGTTCACTCGGACAACCCACCAAGGAAGCCACGCCCGCATGACCCCCGCAGAAATCTCCCCCGGCCTCGTCGTCAACGTCGCCACGCCCGAGCTCAAGCTCGGTGCCTTCAAACTGATCGCCTTCGACATGGACTCCACGCTGATCAACATCGAATGCGTCGACGAAATCGCCGACGCCGCCGGCCGCAAGGCCGAGGTGGCGGCCATCACCGAGGCGGCCATGCGCGGCGAGATCAGCGACTACAAGGAAAGCTTGCGCCAGCGCGTGGCCCTGCTCAAGGGCGTCAGCGTGGCCAGCATGGAGCAGGTCTACCGCGAGCGCCTCCAGCTCAACCCCGGCGCGGCGGAACTGGTGAAGGCCTGCAAGCAGGCCGGCATGAAGGTGCTGCTGGTCAGCGGCGGCTTCACCTTTTTCACCGACCGCGTGCGCGACGAGCTCGGCATCGACTACACACGCTCCAATGTCCTGGAGGTGGAGGACGGCTTTCTCACCGGCCGCATGGTGGACCAGCCCTGGGGCGACATCTGCGACGGCGCGGAAAAGAAAAAAATGCTGCTGGAAACCTGCGGCAAGCTGGGCATCAACCCGCTGCAAGCCATCGCCATGGGCGACGGCGCCAACGACCTGCCCATGATGGGCGTGGCCGGCCTGTCCGTGGCCTACCATGCCAAGCCGCGCGTGCGCGAGCAGGCCATGGTGGCTATCAATGAAGGCGGACTGGACCGCCTGCTGGAACTGGTGAAATAACCGGGCAGCGCACACCAAACGAAAGCACCCACCGAAGCGATGTTGTTCAGCAAATTCGAGAAACTGCTGCACCCCTACCCCGAGGGTGAACCCAGCCTGCCGCCCAAGGGTTTTATCGCCTTCATCTGGGCATGCAGCCGCGGCGCGCGCGGCTACATCCTGGCGCTGGCCCTGCTGTCCGCCGCCATGTCGGCCTTCGAAGCCCTGATGTTCGCCATGCTGGGCCGCATTGTCGACTGGCTGGGTAAGGCTCAACCGGCGCAGCTGTGGACGGTCCACGGCAGTACGCTCACGGTGCTGGCCTGGATTGTCGTCGCCAGCATCCTGGTGGTGGCGCTGCAGACCATCGTCAAGCACCAGACCATCGCCATCAACTTCCCCATGCGCCTGCGCTGGAACTTCCACCGCCTGATGCTGGGCCAGAGCATGGCCTTCTACCAGGACGAGTTCGCCGGCCGCCTGACCACCAAGGTCATGCAGACGGCGCTGGCCGTGCGCGATACCCTGTTCGTGCTGGCCGACGTGCTGGTGGCCATGGCGGTCTATGTGGCCACCATGACGGTGCTGGCGGCCGCTTTCGACATGAAGCTGATCGCGCCCTTCCTGATCTGGCTGGGGCTTTACATCGCCGCGCTGTTCTTCTTTGTGCCGCGGCTGGGCCGCATCGGCAAGCAGCAGGCCGACGCCCGTTCGCTGATGACGGGCCGCATCACCGACGCCTACACCAACATCACCACCGTCAAGCTGTTTTCCCATACCCAGCGCGAGGCGGCCTTCGCGCGCTCGGCCATGCAGGAGTTCATGAAAACCGGCTACAGCCAGATGCGGCTGGTCAGCGCATTCGAGATCGTCAACCACGCGCTCAGCATGGGCCTGATCCTGGGCATGGCCGGTACCTCGCTGTGGCTGTGGAGCCTGGGCCAGGTCGGTGCCGGCGCCGTGGCCGCCGCCACCGCCATGGCGCTGCGGCTGCAGGGCATGTCGCACTGGATCATGTGGGAGATGACCAGCCTGTTTGAAAGCGTGGGCACCGTGCAGGACGGCATCAACACCTTGTCGCGCCCGCGCGTGATCGAAGACAAGCCGGGCGCCGCCACCCTCGAAGTGCCGCGCGGCGAAGTGCGCTTTGACAATATCGGCTTCAGCTACGGCAAGGGCCCCCGGGTGATAGACGGCCTCACGTTGACCGTGAAACCTGGCGAAAAAATAGGCCTGATAGGCCGCTCCGGCGCGGGCAAGTCCACGCTGGTCAACCTGCTGCTGCGCTTTCATGACCTGGACGCCGGCCGCATCCTGATCGACGGCCAGGACATTTCCACGGTCACGCAGGACAGCCTGCGCAGCCATATCGGCATGGTGACGCAGGACACCTCGCTGCTGCATCGCTCGGTGCGCGACAACATCACCTACAGCCGGCCCACGGCCACCGAGGAGCAGATGCGCATCGCGGCCCGCCGCGCCGAGGCCGACGGTTTTATCGAATACCTCAGCGATCCGCACGGACGCAAAGGCTACGACGCGCATGTCGGCGAGCGCGGCGTGAAGCTCTCGGGTGGGCAGCGCCAGCGCATTGCGATTGCTCGCGTGATGCTCAAGGACGCGCCCATTCTGCTGCTGGACGAAGCCACCAGCGCGCTGGACTCCGAGGTCGAGGTCGCCATCCAGGGCAGCCTCAACACCCTGATGCAGGGCAAGACGGTGATCGCCATCGCGCACCGCCTGTCCACCATCGCCGCCATGGACCGCCTCATCGTGCTGGACCAGGGCCGCATCGTCGAGGAAGGCGATCACCGCACGCTGCTGGCCAATGGCGGCCTTTACGCGCGCCTGTGGGCACACCAGAGCGGCGGTTTCCTGAGCGACAACCTCGACGAAGAAGAAACCGAACTCGCCGCTTGAGCCGCGGCACACCGGCGCGTTCGGTGCATTCCGCGCGGGTATTTTCCGCAATGAAAGTCCAGCTGTGGACAATTGACGGCACAAGTGTCCATGGCCTCCCGTATGGTTCAAACAAGTTGAACACTACTGCAGGGAGGTCGAGGTGCAGGACTCCGAACCAAAGCCGGTGCATTCGCCGCGCTTCACGCTTCAAACATCAAAACCACATAGCACGCCGAATGCCGCGAGCAGCCGGCTGTGGCTGGCCGGCCTGCCGCTGCTGCTGCTGGCCTCGTTCAACGCACTGGCCGCCGATCTGCTGGAGGTCTACCGCCAGGCACAGGCACGCGACCCCGTTTACCGCGGCGCCGTTTACGCCCTGCAGGCGGCGCGCGAGCGGGTACCGCAGGCGCGCGCCGCGCTGTTGCCCGCCATCAACCTGGTCGGTTCCGCCGGCCGGCAAACCGGACGGGCCTCTTTCGATGAAACGCCGTCCGTGCAGCGCGACGTGCATACCCGCAGCTGGAACCTGCAACTGAGCCAACCCCTGTGGCGCGCCACCGCATCGGCGGCGCTGGACCAGGCCGGGCAGCAGGAATTGCTGGCCGAGGCGCAGTTCCGGCAGGCCGAACAGGAGCTTATCCTGCGCACCGCGCAGGCTTACCTCGACATACTGGTGGCCCAGGAGGCCGAGCACGTGGCTCACCTGCAAATAGGCGCCATGGAGCAGCAGCGCAACCTGGCCCGCCGCACCTTCGAAGGCGGGACGGGCACGGTAACCGATGTGCACGAAGCTCAGTCGCGGCTGGACCTCTCGCGCGCCCAGGCGGTAGTGGCCGGCAACGAGCTGCAGAACAAGCTGGCCGAGCTGACGCGCATTCTGGGGATTTCCCATGCCCGCCTGGCGGGTTTGCGCGCGGACGGCTCCCTGCCGCGAATGGAACCAGCGGGCCTGCAGCCCTGGCTGGACAGCGCGCGCGAGCAATCCATCCAGGTGCGCATCGCCCAGGCGACGCTGGAGGTGGCCGATCGCGAGATCGCCAAGAACCAGGCTGCGCACTCCCCCACCCTGGACTTGACGGCCTCCTACGGCAGCAACTTCACCTCCGGCAACATCACCTCCCCAGCCGATATTTCTGCGCGTTCACGCGCCACCCAGGTCGGCATGAGCCTGACCATCCCGCTCTACGCCGGCGGCGGCGTGCAGTCGCGCGTGCGCGAAGCCGTGGCATTAAAGGGCAAGGCCGCGGAAGACCTGGAAGCGGCGCGCCGGCAGGCGGTAACCCAGGCGCGCCAGGCCTTTGCGGGCGTCGTCAACGGCGCGGCACAGGCCCAGGCGCTGGCCTCGGCCATCACCTCCAGCAAAAGCTCGCTGGATGCCAACAAGGTGGGCTACCTCGTTGGCACGCGTATCAACATGGATGTGCTCAACGCCGAACAGCAGTTGTTCGCGGCCCAACGCGACTGGCACAAGGCGCGGGCCGAGACCCTGCTCCAGGGCCTGCGCCTGAAGGCCGCGAATGCCACGCTGGGCGAGGCGGACCTGAGCGCCATCAATGAGCTGCTGGAAACAGCAAACCCCTGACCCGCCCAAACCCCGCCGCCTTCGCACTCATCCGATGGGCAAATACTTCAACCTTCTCGCGGGCGATCCGGCGCCCTGGTTCCGGCAAAGGTCTTTCGCGAATCCGCGTTATTCGATTCACGCCGCCGCCGGCCGCTACATCGTGCTGTGCTTTTTCGGCAGCGCCGCCCACCCCCTGGGGCAGGCCGTGATCGCCATGGCCCTGCGCCGGCAGGATATCTTCAACGATGCGCACTGCTCTTTCTTCGGCGTCAGCCTGGATCCGCGGGACGAAAGCGAAAACCGCGTCGCTGACCGCTATCCCGGCTACCGCTTCCTCTGGGACTTTGACGCGCAGGTGAGCGAACTTTACGGCGTGGCGCCGCAGGACGCCAGCATGCTGGAAAAACGGGCCCGGATTCGCCGCCTGTGCTTTGTCCTGGACCCGACCCTCAGGATATTGAAAGTACTGCCTCTGGCGGATGCCGGTGACATGCAGGCGCTTTTGTCCTACCTTGCGGGCCTGCCACCGCCTTCGCGGTTCGCGGGCGTCGAGCTGCAGGCCCCCATCCTCCTGCTGCCGAATGTCTTCCCGCCAGAGTTCTGCCGGGAACTCATCACTCTTTACGAAACCCACGGAGGCAGGGAGTCGGGTTTCATGCGCGAGGAGAACGGCAAAACCGTCCTCGCCCACGATCATGGGCACAAGCGGCGCGAAGACTACGACATCACCGACCCAGCCATCATGCAGGCGGCACAAGCCTGGATTCATCGCCGTGTCGTTCCGGAGATCGCCAAGGTCCACCAATTCAAGGCCACCCGCATGGAGCGCTACGTCATCGGCTGCTACCGCGCCGACCAGCAGGCGCATTTCAGCGCCCACCGCGACAACACCACCCGCGGGACGGTCCACCGGCGCTTTGCCGTCTCCATCAACCTCAATGACGATTTCGAGGGCGGCGAGGTCAGCTTTCCCGAATACGGCCCCAGGTCCTTCAAGCCCCCGCCGGGCGGCGCCGTGGTGTTCTCCTGCTCCCTGCTGCATGCCGTGTCCACGGTGACCCGCGGGCGGCGTTACGCCTTCCTGCCTTTTCTCTACGACGACGAGGCCGCCAAGGTGCGCGAGGCCAACAATGCCTTCCTGGACAAAGGCCTTTTGGCGACGTACAAGGCCTAGCCGGTCCTAGGCTTTTTCAACCACCGGTCGCCCGGCCTGCACCGCGAACTTCGCCAGCGTCTGCACCCCGCTGTCGACGCGCGTGACATCGTCGACCACACGCAACGTGGTGGTTAGCATGCCCGGCGTCAACTCCACCACACCATAGCCTTTACGTGCAGCGTCAGCAAACACGAAGTGCGGGTTCTCGGCCAGGGTGTCCGGGATTTTCGCGTTGTCGCCCGAGCGTGATGTGATGCTGGTGCCGCAGAACTCGGTGCCCACAGCCGCACTGGCCGCGTCGGCATAGTCGGCCTTGATGTGACCTACCCAGTTCTCATGCACGTCGCCGCCCAGCAACACCGGGTTGGCCACGGCATGCTTGCGCAACGAATCGGTAAAACGCGTGCGCGCCGCGGTATAGCCGTCCCAGCCGTCGTTCCAGAGCACCTGCCCCGATCCCGGGCGGAAATCGCGCTGGCCGAAGAGCGATTGCTGGCCCACCAGGTTCCAGCCCACCGCCTTGCCCGCGTCGCCGCCCCACTCGGCGTCCAGCCAGCTTTCCTGCTGCGCACCCAGCATGCTGCGCGCCGGGTCTTTCCACGCGGAGCAACTGGCCGGGTTCAGCATGCTGGAGCCGGCCCTGCCCTCACGCGTGCAGACCTGAGCGTCCTTGTATTGCCGCGCGTCCAGCATGTAGAGCGAGGCCAGCCGGCCGTAGGGCAGGCGCTGGTAGATGCGCATCTCGGCGCCGCCAGCCAGGCCCGCCATGGCGCGGGTCAGCACCGAGGCACGCAGCGGCATGTGTTCGTAAAACGCCTGGTAGGCTGCGGCACGCCGAGCCGCAAAATCTGTCACGGGTGGCCCGCTGTAGCCGGGTGATACGCCCGCATAGTCGTTCTGCACCTCGTGGTCGTCCCAGGTCACCAGCCAGGGGCAGGCCGCGTGCATGGCCTGCAGGTCGGCGTCGCTTTTGTGCAGGGCATAGCGCGCGCGATAGTCGTCCAGCGTCAGCACCCAGCCGCCGGTGGGCTTGCGCACGGCCTGGGCGGCATTGGGGTATTCGTAGATGTAGTCGCCCAGGAACATCACCAGGTCGAGGTTCTCATCGCGCATGTGCCGGTAGGCGCTGTAATAGCCGTGCTCCCAGCGCTGGCAGGAGGCATAGGCCAGCCGCAGGCGCGCCACCTCGGCGCCGGGCGCGGGGAAGGTGCGCGTGCGGCCGGTGGCGCTCACGGCATGGCCCACGGCGAAGCGGTAGAAATACCAGCGGTCGGGCTCCAGCCCGCGCACCTCCACGTGCACCGAATGCGCCAGCCCGGCCACGGCCTGCGCCTGGCCGGCCTGCGCAATGCGCGTGAAGCCCTCGTCATGCGCGACCTCCCAGCGAACGGCCACCGGGGCCGGCTGCAGGCGCAAGGCCTCATCGCCATCCAGCACCAGCCGCGTCCAGAGCACCACGGACTCATGCGTGGGCGAACCGCTGGCCACGCCCAGCGTGAAGGGGTCACCGGCCAGCCGCGTCTGTGCGACCGCCCTGCCCGGCAGGTACAAGCCGGCGCCCGCCGCCGCCAGCGACTGCAGCAGCCGGCGCCTTTGGATCACGAGCGGCGTGTTCATGAATGCGGCCTTCAGTGCCTGGCCGGCAGGCGCACCGTGAAGGTGGTGCCCGAACCGGCGCTGCTGCGCACGTCTATGGTGCCGCCATGGATGTCGACCGCATTGCGCACGATCGCCAGGCCCAGGCCCGTGCCCTGGATGGTGCCCACGTTGCTGGCGCGGTGGAAGGACTCGAACAGGTGCGGCAGTTCATCTTCGGGAATGCCTATGCCCTGGTCCTCGACCTCCAGGACCACCATGCCCTCCTCGGTCCGTACGCGGAACAGCACCAGGCCGCCCAGCGGCGAATACTTGACCGCGTTGGACAGCAGGTTGCTGAAGATGTGGCGCAGCAGCTTCTCGTCGTAAAGCCCCTGGCCTGTTCCGGCCGTGTAGTCCAGGCGCAGCTCGCACAGGCTGCCGGGCTGCTGCATGCGCGCTTCCTCGACCAGTTGCTGGCACAGCGCCTGCAGGTCCAGCGGATGCGGCTCGAACTCCAGCATCTGCGCATCGGCCTTGCCCAGCATCAGCACGCGATCCAGCATGCGCGTCATGCGCTTGACGCCCGCGGCGATGCTGTCGAGGATTTCCAGTTTCTCGGATTCGGGCAGCCGGCTGCCGTAATGCCGCAGCAACTCCTCGGCCGACAGGATGCCCGACAAAGGCGTGCGGAATTCATGGCTGGTCATGGCCACAAAGCGGGTGCGCAGCTCGTTGAGCGCGCGTTGTTGCTCCAGCGCCTCGCGCGTGTCCTCTTCCGACTGCTTGCGTTCGGTGATGTCCAGGAAGGCCCAGATCACGCCGGACTCCGGCTCCCTGGGCTGGACGCAGCTGCCGGCCATCTGCACCCAGAAGAGCTGGCCGTCGCGGCGCCTGAGCTGGCGCTCGCTGATGTAGCTGCCGGTGGCGATCAGCGCCTCGCGGGCTTCCTTGCCGAACTGCTCCCAGGTGGCCAGGTCGGGGTGGATGTAGCTCGAGGGCTGGCCCATGAGCGCCTCGCGCGAGCTGCCCATCATCTGCGCGAACTTCTCGTTAACCCATTCATGGCGGCGGTTCACCGACAGCACGATGCCCACCAGCGCGCTGTTGAGGATGGCCTCGCGCTCCGACGAGGTGCGCATCAGCTGCGCCTCCAGCTCCTTGCGCCGCGTGATATTGATGATGACCCAGACCGTGCCCTGGCTCAGGTCGCGCTCGCTGACCGCCTTGCCCGACAGCGACACCCAGATCAGCGTGCCGTCGTACTGCTTGACCTGGATCTCGGCTTCGTAGTTCTCGCCGCGGCTGACGCAGGCGGCCACCTCGCCGCCCACCCGCAGGTACTCCTCGCGCGAAAGGTAGAAGGGCTCCATCGAGGTCAGCTCGTTGCTGCCCACACCGAAGACCTCCAGCATGGCCTGGTTGGCCCAGCGAAAACGGCCGTCCGGCGTCAGGAAAGCAATCCCGACGATGGAGTTTTCCAGGATCATCTCGCGCTCCTTGAGCTGCGTGCGGAAATTTTCCTGCGAGGCGCTCAAGGCTTCGACCATGGCGTGCTCGGCCATGATGCGCGCCTGCGCCTGCTCCTTCTCGCGGCGCGTGACGTTGATGCGGTCGGCCAGCGCGAACGACAGCACCACCATCTCCAGCGCCGAACCAATCAGCAGGGAGTTGGCCGTCAGCGCATGCGACGGCAGCGCGCCGGTGTTGTGCAGCGCCAGCGTCACCACGCCCACCAGCAGCAGGGCCCAGGCCGCCAGGAAGTATTTGGCGCCCGGGTGGCCGGAACGCACACTCAGCACGCCCACCACCACCAGGGTAATGACGCTGAAGACCGCCAGCACCGTCACCATCAGCGACGACACGATATAAGGCAGCGTCAGCGCCGCCAGCAAGGTCAGCAGCCAGCCCGCCACCAGGGCCCGCATCAGCCGGTCCAGGCGCGGCATCCTGATCGCGCTGGACAGAAAGCTGCGCGCGAACAGCAGGCCGAAGACCGCCGTCGCGGCCATGCCGGCGGGCGGGGACACGCTGTTCCACCAGAGCTGGTCCGGCCACAGAAACTGCGCGCCGAAACCGGTCAGCGCCGCCTGCGCCACGGCCATGCAGGCCACAAAGGCGACGTAAATCAGGTAGGCCCGGTCGCGCACCGAGAAAAACAGCAGCAGGTTGTACAGCAGCAGGCCTATCAGCAGGCCGAAGTACAGGCTGATGGTGGCGTACTCCGCCTGGTCGTGCTGCCACAGCGCCGCGGGTTGCCACAGGTTCACCGGCGCCGATACCGTGCCGCCCGAACTCACGCGCAGATAAAGCGTGCTGGCGGCGCCGGGCTTGAGATGCAGCGGCATCACGTGATTGCGGTGCACCACAGCCCGTTCGGCAAAGGGCGACAGGTCGCCGCCCACCTGACGGCTGAAGCCGCCCTTGCCGTCAGGCGCATACAGCTCCAGCCTGTCCAGCGGCGGGTAGGCGAGTTCCAGCATCCAGTCGGCAGGGGCGCCGCGCTCGGGGCGCAACGTCACGCGCAGCCAGATGGCCGAGCGGGTCAGGCCGAAATTGGTGGCCGGGCCGGTTTGCGGCACCGGCTGGAAGCGCGCCTGGGCCTCGGGTTTGAGCAGGTCGGCCAGCACCAGTTCGCCGCCTGCGTCTTCCAGGTAGAAGAAAGAACGCGACAGCGCGTAGCGGCCTTCATGGCCTATGGCGACTTCATGGCCGGTATCGGCAGGGGTGGGGGCCTGCGCCACCGGGGCGGCGGGCACTTGAGCCTTTGTTTTTGCCGTCGCAGTTGCCGGCGTTACCGGCGTTTTCGGCTTTTGCGCGGCGGCCGGAAATACCAGGCTGGCCAGCAGCACAACCTGCAGCAGCCACGCCCCCCGCAACCAGGCCCGCCTCATGCGGGAACGCCAGGGTCAGCGCGCCTGAGCACCCGCCCCGGCGCAGCCGCCGAAGCCGGCACCACACCAGCGGCGTGCCGCTGGCCGTTGCAGACTTCATGGCTGATGGCGAGGTTTTCCGCGTGGCTGTTGCCGCCCTCGCTCAACGGTTTGATGTGTTCCAGCGTCGCGGCCTGGGGCGTGACATGTTCGCCGCAGACCCAGCAGGGCACCACGCCGTGCAGCTGACGCGCCACGGTCTTGTAGATCTTGTCCCGGGTATGGCCCAGCCTGCTCACGATAGCGTTTTCATCGCGACAGGGCCAGGACCGGAAGGCTCAGGGCGTGCCGGGGCAAACGCCTGCGGGGGCTCGCGCTCATAAAAACCCGCTGCCTATTCGAGCTTGGCCGGCCGCGCGTCCGCGGGCTCGATGAAGGAGTCTTCCCAGCTGGTCGAAAAACGGTTCTTCTTGTCGATGCGAAGGCCGCCGGTGCCGTCCGGGTTGAAACCGATGTCGCGGTTGGCCGCCTGGGCGGCCTCCTGCTTGGTTTCCTTGTTGAGTTCCTTGAGCGCGGCGTCCTTGGCGGCCCTCTTGCGCTCGCGGGTGAAGGATTCCAGGTCGGCGTGGAAGCTGCTGTCGCCGCCACGCGTTTCCTGGTGCTCCTCCATCAGTTCCTCGGGGATCTCGCCCAGGAAAGCCGCGCGCATGGCGCTCACGGTGGGCGGGCGGCCGGCTTTCACCGTGGTGTAGGCGATGCCGCAATCGGACAGCAGGTTCTCCTTGAGTTCCCGGCTGGCCCGGCTCACGTCGCGCTTGCCGCGCAAATCAACACAGCCCACCACCGTGCCGTCCAGCGTGCAGATGGTGAAGCTGGTGTAGACGCCGTTGAGCAGCTCAAGCAGGCGCTCCTTCCTTTCCTTGTTTTTTTCCTTGTCCTTGTCTTTTTCGGTCGGAATCGTGAAGCGCAGCACCGGCAGCTTGAGCATGACCGCATGCTCGGGGAAAGCGCTGCGCAGCCACTTCCAGACCTCGTATTCATCGTCGGTCACGATCCCGCGCGCGGCCAGCGGCCATTTTTTGGGAATACGCAGCCTTTCACTCGCCTGTTGCCGCAACCAGCGGGCATGCAGCAGGACCCCGGCCAGCGCGCCCACGGCCACGCCCAGCAATGCCATCAGCCATGAAATCAGGTTCAAGATGCGGTTCTCCTCATGATTTGGGGGGCGCTGCTGCCTGAAGGCAGTCGCGGCTGGATGGCCCCGCTGGGCCCAGTGAGTCACAGAAAGCCCGCCGTGTCAATTGAAGCCGCGGCGGCCCAAGCCGCTATTAAAGCAGGTTTTTCCCGGCTTTCCACCGGTCGGTCACATAACAGGGCGCCCCAGCCCAGCCGGCATGGGCGCCGACAGCTATCTGTTTCATAGCAAGCCGGACTGCGGCCGGCGCCGCCGCCGTGTCGCGCGCGGGGCACCCTTTGCCAGGCGACGCCTGAATCGCTATGCTGGACTTTTTGCGGGAGCCGCCATGCCGATGAAGACCGCCCAGGACTTTGACCAGGAACTGCTGATTCTGTTTGACGCCTATGTGCACGGCAACCTGGACCGGCGCGGCTTCCTGGAGCGCGCCCAGAAGTTCGCCACCGCCGGCATGACGGCCACGGCCCTGCTGGCGGCCTTGAGCCCGAACTTTGCCGCGGGGCAGCAAGTCGCCAAGGACGACCAGCGCATCAAGACCGAAACCGTCAGCTACCCCTCCTCCGCCGGAACCGGCACCGTCAAGGGCTACCTCGCGAAACCGGCCAATGCCGGCGCCAAGCTGCCCGCAGTGCTGGTCATCCACGAGAACCGCGGCCTCAACCCTCATATAGAAGACATCGCGCGCCGCCTGGCGCTGGACAATTTCATCGCCTTCGCGCCCGATGCCCTGACGCCGCTGGGCGGCTACCCCGGCGACGAAGACAAGGCGCGCGAGCTGTTCGCCAGGCTCGACCAGCGCAAGTGCGTGGAGGACTTCGTGGCCGCCGTCACCTACCTGAAAGGCCGTGACGACTGCAGCGGCAAGCTGGGCGTGGTCGGATTCTGCTACGGCGGCGGCATGACGCATACGCTGACCACCCGCCTGCCCGAACTCAACGCCGCCGTGCCTTTTTACGGCAACCAGCCCCCGGCCGAAGACGCCGCCAAGGTCAAAACTCCGCTGCTGCTCCATTTCGCGGCGGTCGACGAGCGCATCAACGCCTCCTGGCCGACCTATGAGGCAGCCCTGAAGGCGGCCGGCGTGAGCTACACCGCTTACCAGTACCCCGGCACCCAGCACGGCTTCAACAACGACACCACGCCGCGCTACGATGCGACCGCCGCCAAGCTGGCCTGGGAGCGCACCCTGGCGTTTTTCAACCGGCAACTCAGGTCCTGACCGCCCGCAGGCCCCGCTTTGGGCCCTCTTTTTGGGTGTTTTTCCCCTGCCGCCCATCCCCTCTTCGCGAAAACCCTGCCCGCCGGCCGCCGGGCACGGCTTTTGCAGGCGTTACCATTGGCTACTTTCGCTTTTCGCCTCCCCGTACGGGCCGGCAAGCACTTTTCCCCCTTCCTTTTCTGGACACTGACTATGAATTTCCTGCACAAGATCGCCGCCACCGCCGGCCTGCTCATCCTCGCCTGCGGCACCGCCCAGGCACAAAACAAGGAGCTGGTCGTCGGCTCCAGCGCCACCTACCGCCCTTTTGCCTATGAAAGCCCGACCAAGGAAATCGTCGGCTACGACGTGGACATGATCAAGGCCATCGCCCAGAAGGCCGGCCTGCAGATCAAGATCGTCAACACCCCCTGGACCGGCATCTTCGCGGCCCTGAACAATGGCGACGTGGACCTGGTCATCTCCGGCGTCACCATCAACGACAAGCGCAAGCAGTCCTACGACTTCACCACCCCCTACTTCGAAGCGCGCCAGCTGATCGCCGTGCACAGCAACAGCACCGCCAAGGGCCTGAAGGACCTGGCCGGCAAGAAAATCGGCGTGGTCACCGGCAGCACCGGCGACGACATGGCTTCCCGCGAGTTCGGCAAGACCAACCCCGACATCCGCCGCTTTGAAAGCACGCCCGTGGTGATCTCCGAGCTGGCCAACAACGGCCTGGACGCAGCCATCGGCGACAACGGCGTGATCGCCTTCCGCACCCAGGAACACAAGCAGCTCAAGACCGTGTCCGACGCGAGCTTTCCCAAGGAATACTTCGGCATCGTCGTGAAGCAGGGCAACAAGGCGCTGCTGGACAAGCTCAACGCGGGCCTGGCCGCCGTCAAGGCCGACGGCAGCTACGCCACCATCTACAAGAAGTGGTTCCAGGCCGACGCACCCGCGTTGCCCGCACAATAATCCGCCGAGACTTCCCCGCTATGGAGCAAGTCCTCTGGTTCGGCTGGTTCCGGGCCGACATCATCGCGGAGTACGGCGTGCTGTTCTGGCGCGGCCTGCAGATGACCATCCTGGTGACGCTGATCTGCATCGTGCAGGGCACGGCGCTGGGCCTGGCCATCGGCATGGCGCGCGTGGCCGAATCGCGCCACTCGCCTGCCCGTGAGCTCTGCAAATACGCGCTGCGCTGGCCGTCCACCGTCTACGTCAGCTTTTTCCGCGGCACGCCGCTGTTCGTGCAGATCCTGCTGATCCACTTCGCCGTGCTGCCGCTGTTCATCAACCCGACGGACGGCATCGTCATCTCGGGTGAAGCCGCGCGCAACATCAAGCAGAACTACGGCGCCTTCCTCTCCGGCATCGTGGCCCTCACGCTCAATGCCGGCGCCTACATCTCCGAGATCTTCCGCGCCGGCATCCAGTCCATCGACAAAGGCCAGGTCGAAGCCTCGCGCTCGCTGGGCATGTCCTTCCCGCGCACCATGTACCACGTCGTGCTGCCGCAGGCCTTTCGCCGCATGCTGCCGCCGCTGGGCAACAACGCGATCGCGCTGCTGAAAGACTCGTCGCTGATCTCGGCGATTGGCCTTGCCGAACTCGCCTACGCCGCGCGCACCGTCGCCGGCGCTTACTCACGCTACTGGGAACCCTACCTCACCATCTCCGTCATGTACTGGGTGCTGACGCTGGGCCTGGCTTACCTTGTCAAGAAACTGGAGGCTCGTTATGGACGAGGTGATTCGCGTTAACCGGCTGACCAAGCAGTTTGGTCACACCCCGGTGCTGCGCGGCATCGACTGCGCCATCAAGGCCACCGAGGTGGTCTGCGTCATCGGCCCGTCCGGTTCAGGCAAGAGCACCTTCCTGCGCTGCCTCAACGGCCTGGAAGACGCCAGCGGCGGCGAAGTGCTGGTGCACGGCGTCTCGGTGCACGAACCCAAGACCGACGTCGACGCCCTGCGCTCCGAAATCGGCATGGTGTTCCAGCGCTTTAACCTGTTCCCGCACAAGACCGTGCTGGAAAACATCACGCTGGCACCCACCAAGGTGCGCAAGCTCACGGCGCTGGAGGCGCGCAACCGCGCCAGCGAGCTGCTCATCAAGGTCGGCCTGCTCGACAAGATAGACGCCTACCCCAACCAGCTCTCCGGCGGGCAGCAGCAGCGCGTGGCGATTGCCCGCGCGCTGGCCATGCAGCCGCGCATCATGCTGTTCGACGAGCCGACGTCCGCGCTGGACCCCGAAATGGTCGGCGAGGTGCTGGCCGTCATGCAGGCCCTGGCCGAAGAGGGCATGACCATGGTGGTCGTCACCCATGAAATGGGTTTCGCCCGCCAGGTGGCCGACCGCGTGATGTTCATCGACGAAGGCCTGGTGATTGAAGAGGGTTCGCCCAGCGAAATCTTTGACAACCCCAAGGAAGAACGGACCCGGCGCTTTTTGAGCAAGGTGTTGTAAGCCGACGGCCCGCGTTTGCGGGCCTCCTGCTTTTTGCGGCACTCGCCAACCCTCAAGGAACCCGCCATGCCCGCCATACTCCGGGCCGTCCAGGCCGACATCACCAAATTGCAGCTTGACGCCATCGTCAATGCCGCCAATTCATCGCTGCTGGGTGGGGGCGGTGTCGACGGCGCCATACACCGCGCCGCCGGCCCCGAGCTGGTCCATGAATGCCGTCTGCTGGGCGGCTGCAAGACAGGTGAAGCCAAAGCGACCAAGGGCTATCGCCTCCCCGCCAAATTCATCATCCACACTGTAGGCCCGGTATGGCGCGGCGGCGGCAATGGCGAGCCTGAGCTGCTGGCTTCCTGCTACAAGCGATCAATGGAGATCGCAGCAACCAAAGACATAGCCTCGCTGGCCTTTCCCTGCATCAGCACCGGCATTTACGGCTACCCCCTTGAGCTGGCCGCCGAGGTTGCAATCGCCAGCGTGCGCCAGGCCTTGCAACAGCCCTCCTCCATCAGCGAGGTGGTGTTCTGCTGCTTCTCGGCGCAAGATCTCGCGGTTTATGAGCGCCTGCTTGCGGGTGCAGCGGCTTGAGCTTGCCGCAACGCGCAAACACCATGTTCTGGTCCAAAACCTGGCGAGGCAAACTCCTGGAAAGCGGCTTGCAGTTGCTCGAAACGGCGGTGGGCTTCGGGTTCGTCACCACGGCGGCTGTCGCTGCGGCCGTGGGGAAGTTCATCCTGGCCGGGATTTTGCTGGCCCTTGCGCTGGCAGTCCTGCTTCGTTTTTTCCGCCGGCGAGCACCCCGCTAGCCTCTCAATACCCCGGCACCTTGAGCATCCGTGCCAGGTAGTCAAAAAACACGCAATACAGCGCGATAGGCAGCGGCAGGCCCAGCAGGGTCCCTAACAGGTAGTCGCGAAACTTCACGCCCGACATCGCCAGCGCATAGTTCAGCGCCGGCGCGGTCTGCAGCAAGGTGCGCAGCAACACGATACCGGCCACAGGCCGCGCGTCGAGTTGCGCGAGCACGCGCCGCACCCAGCCGCCTTTGATCTGCCGCAAGGCATCGCCGCCCAGCAGGCGTATCAGCCAGAAGGTGAAAGCGCATGACAGCACCGCCGCGAGATAGGTCGCCACGCCGCCCCAGGCTTCGCCCAGCGCCAGCACCGCGGCCGCCAGGAATATCCAGCCCGGGATCTGGACCAGATTGCCCAGCGCGAACAGCGCGATAAAGATCAGCAGCCCGCTGGCCTCGTTGTCCAGAAACTTCTGGTGCAAAAACGCCAGGCTGAAGTTGTCCCGCAGGCCCGAGAGCTGGAACACCGCCAGCAGCAGGCCCAGAAAGGCCAGCACGGCGAACAGTCGTTTAAAGCGATTCATGGGTGGGCGGTATGCGGTTGTGGGGTAACGGTTGGAGCTGCCAGCGATTTTCCTGCAAAAAAAATTCGGCGGGCCTGTAAGAAACGCCCGCCCCGCCCGACCAAAGCCCAACACGCAGCAAAACTGCGGCGGAAATCCCGGCTACCTCCAGGCAGCCGGGCCTTTGCGGAACCTCGAGGAGCACCTGATGAAAACAAGCACGAACGCCATACACCCCGGCTGGCTGCGCGCCATGCACTGGCTCAACGCGCTGGCCGTCGTCCTGCTGATGATGAGCGGCTGGCGCATCTACAACGCCACCGCCTTCCTGGGCTTTGCCATTCCCAAAGAGCTCACCCTGGGCGGCTGGCTGGGCGGCGCGCTGCAGTGGCACTTTGCCGCCATGTGGCTGCTGTTCTTCAATGGCCTGCTCTACCTGGGCTTCAACCTCTTCACGCGACGGCTGTTCCACAAGTTTTTTCCGCTCACCCCCAAAGGCATTGCGGCCGACCTGCTGGCTGCCCTGAAAGGCAAGCTGACCCATGCCGACCCGCGCCACTACAACATGGTGCAGCGCCTGGCCTACCTGTTTGTCATGGCCGACAGCGTGCTCATCGTCGTGTCCGGCCTGGTGCTCTGGAAGTCGGTGCAGTTCCCGCTGCTGCGCGAATTGATGGGCGGCTATGAGGGCGCGCGCCTGGTGCACTTTTTCGCGATGGCCGCGCTGGCCGGTTTTGTCGCCGTGCACCTCGTGATGGTGGCCCTGGTGCCCAAAACGCTGGTCTACATGCTGCGCGGGCGCTGAGCCTCGTCGCGGAAAAATCAGAAAAATCAGGAGAGAACATGGACATCCAACGCCCCAGGCGTCTTCACAACATCGACAGCGACGCCGTCCTCAAGGAAGCCGTGGACCGCATCGCCTCCGCCCACAAGCTCTCGACGGCCCGCCGCAACTTTTTACGCGGCTCGCTCACCCTGGGCGGCCTCGCCATGCTGAGCGGCTGCATGCTGGACGACAGCGAATCCGTCAACACCGCGCTCAGCCGCATCTCGCGCCTCAACGACGACGTGCAGGGCCTGCTGTTTGACCCCAACCGTCTGGCGCCCACTTACCCCGACTCCATGATCACACGGCCCTTTCCTTTCAACGCTTACTACGGCGAGGACGAAGTGCGTGAAGTGGAGGAAGAAAGCTACCGCCTCGAAGTCGCCGGCCTGGTCGCCGACAGGCGCAAATGGTCGCTGCCCGAGCTGCGTGCCATGCCCCAGGCCGACCAGGTCACGCGCCACATCTGCGTCGAAGGCTGGAGCGCCATCGGCAAATGGGGCGGTGTGCCCTTCTTCCACTTTTTGCGCAGGGTGGGCGCCGACACCACCGCCAAGTATGTGGGTTTTAAATGCGCCGACGACTACTTCACCAGCATAGACATGGCCACCGCCCTGCACCCCCAAACCCTGCTGGCGCTGACATACGACGGCCAGGTGCTGCCGCCCAAATACGGCTTTCCGATGAAGCTGCGCATGCCCACCAAGCTCGGCTACAAGAACCCCAAACACATCCAGGCGATTTTTGTCACCAACACCTACCCTGGCGGCTACTGGGAAGACCAGGGCTACAACTGGTTCGGAGGCAGCTGAGCCCGCTCAGACGCCCCGCAACGCCGGCAAGGCATTCATGGATTCCCAGCCCTTGCCGTTTTTTTTCTTCAACAACTTTTCCAACAATCTTTCATCAAGGACCACACCATCATGAATACCAAGACTTTGACCGCCGCCCTCATCTCTGCCTGCCTGCTTGCCGCCGGCGGCAGCGCCCTGGCGCAGGACGCCATGAAAAAAGACGCCATGGGTAAGGATGCCATGAGCAAAGACGCCATGGCCAAGGACGGCATGAAGAAAGATGCCATGGGTAAGGACGCTATGGCCAAAGATGCCATGGGCAAGGACGCCATGGCGAAAGACGGCATGAAGCATGACGACAAGATGGCCATGACCAAGAAAGACAAGATGAAAAAGGAAGCCATGGCCAAGGACGGCATGAAGAAAGATGCCATGGGCAAGGATGAAATGAAGAAATAAGCAACACCGCGCAGCACGGGAGCCGGCCTGACGGCCCGGCCCCTGCCAATTCGTCCATCACGGTCCCTGCGCCAGCCGCAAGGGACCGCTCGTTCGTTCACGAACCATCCACGGCTGGTGCCGAACGGACATTGCCCCTCACCTCACCCAGTCCCGGCGGGAGATGAATTTCCAGCTAGCGCGTAGCCGCCGCGTCCCTGAAGAACTGCACGCGTTCGGCATCGGCCGGGTGCGATGCGAAGGCGATGCCCAGCCACGAGCCGGCGTCGGGCGGCTTGCCTTCTTCGGCGGTTTTGCCGCTTGGTTCGGGCGCCTTTTCAGGTGCTTGCCCGGCCTCGCCGCCCTTGCGCCTGTAGGCATCGATTTGCTCGAACAGGGTCACCATCACGGCCGGAGAAATACCGGCGGCCTTGAGGATGCGCACGGCTTCCTGGTCGGCTTCGCGCTCGGCGTCGCGCGAATAGCTGGCCTGCCCCATGAGCACGGGCACGCCGGCCAGCACGGTGCTGAAGTCGCCGACCACCAGGGCTGCCAGCCCGCCCAGCGCGGTGGCCTGCACCAGCATGCGCAGGCCGTGGCGGTGCCGCACGTGGCCCAGCTCATGCGCCAGCACGGCGGTAATGACTTTGTCGTCGCGGCCCACCAGTTCGACGAGCTCGTCGGTCATGACCAGCGTGCCGCCGGGCAGCGCGAAGGCATTGGGGCCTATGCGGCTGCGGCGGAACACCAGCCGCCATGGCGGCACGCTGCCGGCCGGCATGGCGGCGACGGCGCGCGTGAGCGCTTCGCGCAGCCGCGCCTGCTGGTCGGCGGGCAGCCGGCTGGGCCGCATCAGGTGTTCGTCGATCACGGCCAGCGAGGCCTCGCCCAGCGATTCGTCCACGCTGGGCGGCGCAAGCGCCACCACGGCGCGGCCGGCCACCGGCACGCCCCATTGCTGGATGGCCACGATGAGCACCACCAGGGCCAGCGCGCTGGCCAGCACCCAGCGCCAGCTTTGCTGCGCCGTCACCACCAGCGAGTCGCGCCGGCCGCTGCGGCGGCTCCAGTCGTCCCATGCGGCGGCGTCGGCGCACTGTACAGTGCCGCCGCCTGTGAAATGGGCCACGCGCATGCCGTAGCGGGTGCGCTCGGGCCACTGCACCTGGCGCAGCGCGACGCGGCGCTCAATGCCATCCCCGCTGACGAGCAGCGCGTCGCCCTCCACGCGCAGCATGACGGCGCGCGCGCGGGCGCTGCTGCCGTCAAAGTAGCTGGCGGCCAGCGAAGGTGGCGGGGTGCCGGGATCAGACATCAAAAGCCGATGTCAAGGCCGAACAGGTCGCCGCCGGCCTCGCCGGCCGCATCTCCCTCGACGGCGCCCGAGTGGCTGAGCAGGGTGTCGGGGCTGACGCGCGTCTTCACCGTCACGGCCTCAAGCCGCATGCGGGCCAGGGCCACGGACGCGAAGGGCCAGTACAGGCCCAGCGTGAGCACCACCAGCAGCCAGTTCTTGACCGTAAGCCACAGCAGCGACCTGAAGTGCAGGCGGCTCAAGAAACGCAGCGAGGTGTTGCCGGTGCGCGTCCAGACCAGGTCCTGCAGGCGCGCCGTGGCATAGGGCTTGATCATCACCAGCAGCACCATCATGACGACCAGCGGCGCCAGGCTCGCGATCATGATGAGGCCGATGGAGGGCCGGCCCTGCATGCCGCCGGTCTTCGCCGCATAAATAATGGCGCCGACAGCACCTCCCGACACCAGCAGCGGCAGCAGCGCCAGGCCCACGATCTTGAAAAACAGCTTGTAGAAGGAGCCCAGCGTTGCCTTGAAGGTGGTCTGCAGGGAAGCGAGCGCGTAATGGTTGTGCTGGTACTGCTTGAGGTTCCAGACCAGCCAGGGCAGCACGGCAAAGGCGGCGAGGAAGACCACGCCCAGGGTCTTGAGGTACCAGCTGGGTGGTCTTTCGGGATCGGCCACCTGCGTCAGCGCGGCGAGGATCACCATGCCGGGCACGAACAGCGGCAGCACGGCGCGGTAGGCACCGCCCAGCGAGCCTTTGAAGCCAAAGCGCAGGCCGCGCCAGCTGGTGTTGGCCATGCGGAACTGCATGCTGGACTTGAGCAGCGCGGGCCACAGGGCCGCGATGATGAGGAAGGCCAGGAAGCCGGCCGTGGCCGAGAACTTGCCCGCGGCCGAATACAGCGAGAACAGCACGCCGACCAGGAAGTAGCCCTTGAGCAGCTTGACGGGGTTGGCGTGAAAGCCCAGCGGCTCGCCGTCCACCACGGTGTTGCCGTAAAAGTAGCGAAGGCGCCGCACCTTGGCCCAGGGGTAATAAATACCCAAAGTCACTATGAGCAACAGCAGGTTCACGATCCAGATCCGGAAGTATTCGCTTCCTGAGCCGGTGAACTCCACACGCAGCTGGTGGCTGGCGTCGGGCTGCTGGGTCTGGTAAGTCGAGTCCTGTGCCGCCACAACGGGCGCGCCAGGGTTGCCCATCTCAGGGCTGGTCAATGGTTTCATGGGTTTCCTCCCGGATATGGTTTTTCTAGGGAGATGGCTTGCGCACCCCCGCCGAATAATGTAACGCCTCGGCAGGGCCGCGAAGTCATTGTTTCCATGGGTAAATCATGACAGACAACTGTATGCATGTACAGTATTATTGCTTCAACTCAAAAGCCCCCAACAAGAACGAAGGACCGAGATGCAGCTGTCAAACCACCCTCCTCTCACCCGGGCGCCCGCCGCGCCTCCGGCCCGTCCACAGCCGGCCCGCGTGTCCGCGCCCTGGCCTTTTTATGTGCAGGTGCGGCGGCCGCCCTGCTTTGATATGGAGCTCAATGCGCGGCGTGTGCTGGAGACTTCGGCGCGTTACTTTTCAGCGCCCATGGCGGAGCCGGCGGCCGCACCAGCGGCGGTGCAGCCTCGCGGCACTTTCAAGAAACAAGGGTGAAATCAGAAGGCTACAGAGGCCTGCATCCACAAGGTAGGCCGCTTGGCCGCAGACGCCGGGATGGACGTCGGCAGGCCGCCGTCGGTGCGCCACGCCAGTGACGAGCGCAGTTGCACCGAGCCCAGTCCGGCGTTCAGCCCCACACCCACACCGGCCAGGTTGCGGCTGTTGGAGGCCGGCGCGCCGAAAGGATTGCGGTTGATGGTGACCTTGCCCACGTCGTAAAACACCGTGGCCTGCACATTGGGCATCACGTTGTGGCGCAGCTCCACGGTGGCGCGGTAGCCTTCGTCGCCGCTGGCCTCGCCCTGCGGATAGGCGCGCACGCCGTTGATGCCGCCCAGCGAGAATTTTTCCGACGAGTCCAGGTTTTTGCTGGCCGTCTGCCCGGCCACCGAGAGCGCCAGGAAGGTGCTGTCAGTAAAGCGTTGCAGGCGGTTCGCGCCGTAGCTGAAACGCGTGTAGCTGCCGTTGGACTGGGCCGAGGCCGCGTCTATGGCCAATGCCGTGGGCGAGTTGATGCTCAGGCTGCCGAAGGCGACGCTGAGGTCCAGGCTGGTGATGCCGCCGCCGCCCAGTGCATCCTGCAGACTGCCCGAAAGGCCCAGACTGGTGACGCTGACTTTCTTGGGCGTGAAGGTGGCTGTGCCGTCCACATAGTCCTTCAGGCTCTTGTCTTCATACGAAGCCGTGCCGCTCAGGTTTTTGAACTGGCTGCGGATAAAGGGATAGCTCGCGAACACGCTGCTGCTGCTGGCCGTACCGTGGGCCTGCAGGGCTTCAAACTCCCTGCCGAGTTTGTAGTGGATGTCGGAGTAAGCCGCGCCCAGCTTCAGGCCGTCGCTACCCACGGGCAGCTGGTAAGCCAGGCGGGCGTAGCTCAAGTTGGAGCCGGCGGTCAGCACGCTGGCCGTGAGCTGGTCGCCTATCCTGAGCGGGCTCACGAGGTTGAAGGTGCCGGCCAGGCGGAATTCGCCGGTGTAGCGGCTGCCGTAGTTGTCGGCCACCACGTTGCCGCTGTAAGGCTTGGCGGAGTTGACTTCAATCAGCAGTTCCGACGTGCCGACGCTGGCGCCGGGCTGCAGCGTGGCGCGCGAGGTGCTCACGCCGGGGGTGTCTTGCAGCAACAGCAGGCCGCGGTCTATCTGGTCGCTCTTGATGACATCGCCGTCCTTGACCTGGCCCAGGTAGGCCTGGGCGCGCTCGTCGCTGAGCAGCGACTGGTTGTTGATCTTGTGGCTGGAGATGCGGCCTTCGATGACGCGGATGGTGACCGCACCGTCGGTGATGTCCTGCGCCGGCAAAAAGGCGCGGGCCACGGCAAAACCCTTGCTGCGGTAGTAGGCGGTGATGCGCCGCGCGGCGGCATTGAGCTGGCTCAGCGACTGCTCCGCGCCGACCAGGCTGGCCACCAGGGGCTGCAGCTCTGCCGTGGGGATCTCCTGGTTGCCGGTGATGGCGATGGACTTGACCAGCACCTTGGCCTGGCCCTGCTGGCTCAGGTCGGATGATTCCTCGATGCGCTGCAGCGGCGCCGCCTGCTGCGGCGGCAGGCCGGGCGCCTGGCGCAGGTCGCGCAGCACCTGGCCGGCATCGGGCGGCGTCTGGGCCCAAGCGCCGCCGTGTGTTGCCAGCAGGATCGCCGAGGCCAGGGTGGAGAGGGGCAAGGAATTGATTTTCATTGGTTCATTTCGATGTAACGCTCACGCGGCTTCACACGGCAACGGCCGCCACCCCAGGGCCGCCCGCCGCATCCGGCACGGTATCCCGCGATTTTCTGTATCCCCGGACCGCGGCGCCATACTGCAAATGCAGCAGATGTGCCGCTCCCGCACTGTCGCAGAGCGCGGCCGGCCTGTATGTCCCTATTTTTAGCGACATAGACGACAACGCCCAGGGCTTTGACGTGGAAATCGCACTGGCGCAGGCGCATCAGGAGCCTCGAGGCCTTGCACCACGGCAAGCCCCTTGCAGCACGGCCAAGGCCTTTTGGCTGGCCTCGTCGCCCGCCTCCACCCCGGCGGCGGACAAGGCATCGGCCAGGGCGCAGGGGTCCTGGCCGGCTTGGGCATTGGCCGGACGGTCGACATCCGCCAGGTAAACCATGGCACTGCGGTAGGCCTCGTCGATCAGGAGCCGGGGCTCATCGCCCCGAATGATCAGCCTGCCGCCCGTGATGTCAAACCCCTCCTGACCCGACCAGGCCCCATAAATCCCCGGGTTGATGCCGCTGGCGGCCGTGACGCCAGCCGCGCCCACGCCCGACTGCTGCGCGCCGTTATAAGCCACGCTGGTGTCCGGCAACGTGAGCGGCTGCAAAAAGCCGCGCAGCAGCGGGCCGGTCTGGCCCTCGTAAATGCGCCAGGTGGCCGTGCTGCCGCCCTGCGTGGCGATGTCCCAGCCGCTGAAGGTGGCGGTCTGCAGCATCTGGCCGCTGGCCTTGCCCGTGCCGCCCGCACTGGTGGCCTGGCCCGAGCTATCGATGTCCCAGTAGCTGTCGCGAGTCACCGCGGTGCCGAACTCCTCGCCCACCAGCCCACCCACCATGCCGGTGGCGCTGACGCGGCCGGTGCTGTAGGCGCGTGTGATGGTGCCGTCCACCGAACTACCGACCAGCCCGCCGACCCTGTCACTGCCCGTCACGGCGCCGCCGGCGTAGGCATCGGTGATGCCGCCGTCGCTGAGTTCGCCCACCAGCCCGCCGACATAGTCGCTGCCCTGCACCGATGCCGTGCTGTAGACATTTCTGAAAGTGGTGCAGCAGCCCTGCCCCGCGATGGCGCCCACAAAGTCGCCGCCGGTAATGCTGCCGCCGACCAGCCCCAGGTTCTGAATGCTGGTGCTTTGCGTGAGGCCGAACAGGCCGACAAAGTTGTCGCCCGGTCGGTTGATGAAGAGGTTGCGAATCCTATGGTTCAGGCCGTCGAAACGCCCCTCGAAAATGCCCGGCGCGCCCACGCCGCCCAGGGTGTCAAAGCCCGCACCGGCGTTCCAGTTCACCGTGGCGCTCGCATCGATGTCGGCGCCCAGCACATAGTTGCCGGTGGGGTTGCCGTTGATGCCCTGCAGGTCGGTGCCGGTGGTGCTGCCGGCCGCCCCCAGGCTGGTGATGACCTTGTAGGGCTCGGTGACACCGTCGCTGCCCAGCCGGGTGCTGAAGTTGTCGCCGGCCCGCAGGTTGACCGTGGCGCGCACGTTATAGGTCGCAGTGTTGCCCGCATTGAGCGCGCCCAGCCCGTATTCCAGCGCCAGCTTGCCGTTGGCGTGCTGTGAGGTGATGGACGCGTTGATGTTGATGTTGCGCCAGGCGCTCAAGGTCAGCGTGGTGCCGGCGTTCCAGGTGACCGCCGCATTGACATGGATGTCGCCGTTGTCGCTGCCGCTCGCATTGTTGGTGGCCAACGCCACATTGCCCAGGTTGAGGTTGTTGGCCAGCGTGGTCGCGCCTATGCCGCTGCCGGTCAAGCCACCGCCGCCCGCCGCGACAGTGAAGTCGGTCGGGTCGATCAGCCAGCTGCCGTGGTTGCCGCTGGCGGCCAGCGTGGTGATAACGGCGCCGTCGGCCACTTTCACCTGGGCCGCGCTGGTTTCGATAAAACCACCATTGCCGCTATTGGGAGCGCTGGCATCCAGCGTGCCGCCCACATTGACGGTACCGCTCTCCATATCGCCCATCAGCAAAATGCGGCCGGCCTTGTTCTGAATCGTTTTGGCTTCAATCACGCCGGTGTTATTGACCGTCGCCGTGGTCAGGCTGTCCATGGCCCTGGCCGACAGCAGCACCTGGCCGCCGTTGGCCTGGATCAGCTGTTTGTTCTCCGCCAGGGCGTTGATCGCACCCTGGTCAATGCTGTAGCCCAGCAGGCTGCCGTTGTCCAGGTTCAGCGTGATCTTGTTGCCTGCCGCCAGAAGCGCAGTGCCCAGGCTCGCCGTCATCACGCCTTCATTGCGCACGTCAGGCGCCAGCAGGGCGAGATAACCGCCCTGCCCCGCGTTCAAGCTTCCCTTGTTGACGACCGAGCCGCCCGAGCCCGTGAACACATGCCTGCCAGCCATAAAGTCGGCATTGCTCATGCCAAGCGTCGAAGCCACCAGCCCACCCACATTGACCTGCGAACCCACACCAAACAGCACGCCGTTCGGATTCAGGATAAAGACTTGCCCATTCGCCGTCAGGCTACCGAGCAGCTCGCTCGGGCTGCTGCCCGTGATGCGGTTCAGTGCAATCGCCTGGGCATTGGGCTGGTTGAACACCAGTGCCTCATTGGCCCGCGTCGACAAGCTGGTCCAGTCGATCGCCAGGCGCTGGCTGCCTTGGTTGATGGTGGTGGTGTTGCCCACAGTGGCGATACCGGCCGCACCGATCGACACCGTGGCATTGGCCGCATCGGCGGCCCTGGCCTGCGGTGCAAGGCATGCCATGGCAAGCGTCAGTCCGGCCATCCCCAGGGAAGCGCCGAGCTTGCCCCGACTGCTGGTGTTTTCCGCCACGGCGACACAGCTGTTGGAAACCGGGCTCCAGACCAGGCGATAAATGCGGTTGATGCTGGCGTGGCTTTTCATGATTCCTCCTTGCCTGCCAGCGATGGTATGCCTCTTGGGGCTGCGCGCCCAGAGGTGGAACATTACAAATGAAATTGTGGGCCGGGTCTTGCTCCGGCGGGCGCGCTCTCCTCTTTCTACCTCCTCCTTCCTCTTCTTGGTTCAGTTGGCCGGGACTCGCCCCGGCGGGCGACTTACTTTCTTTTGCTTCGCCAAAAGAACGTAAGCAAAGAAAAGGCGACCCGCAGTCTGG
>NZ_JBKBEX010000015.1:0-117689 GCF_047303325.1 Polaromonas sp. CT11-55
CTTTTGGGTACTTTTCTTTGGCGAAGCAAAGAAAAGTGCCTCGCCCGCCGGGGCGAGACCCGGCCAGCTGAACTAAGCAGAGGAAGGAGGAGGGTGAGGAGGAAGAGCGCGCAAGGCCGGAGCAAGACCCGGCCTAATGCGACCCCCGGTGAGCCCACCCAGTAGTATGTTTCTCAACATAACTAAAAAGCTCATACATCGCCATCGCCATCGCCCCAATCACCACCAAGCCCGCAAAAGCCAACGCCAGCCGCTGCTGCGACCCGGCACTTTGCATGAGGTAGCCGATGCCAGAATCGCCGGCCGTCATCTCAGCCAGAACGGTGCCGACGAAAGCCAGGGTGATAGAGACCTTGAGCGAAGCAAAAAAGTAAGGCATGGAGCGCGGCAGGCCGACCTTGACGAGTACGTCCCAGCGTTTGGCGCCCAGCACGCGCAACACGTCTTCGAGTTCGGGCTCCAGTGTGGCCAGGCCCGTGGCCATGTTGACGGTGATGGGGAAAAACGAGATCAGGAAGGCGGTGAGAATGCCGGGCCCTATGCCTATGCCGAACCAGACGATGAGGATGGGGACAATCGCGGCTTTGGGCACGGCGTTAAAGGCCACCAGCAGCGGATACACCGCCGCATAGGCCAGGCGCGAGGAGCCGACCAGAAAGCCCAGCAGCACGCCGACGATGATGGACAGGCCGAAACCGACCAGGGTGACCCAGAAGGTTTTCCAGGCGGCTTCGGCGATCGGCGTGGCGAACTCGGTCATGGCCTGGGCGATTGCCAGCGGCGCGGGAAAAATGAATTCGGGCACCGAGAAGGCGCTGCACGCCACTTGCCACAGCAACACCACGACCACCAGCAGCACCCAGGGCGCCCAGCGTTCCAGCTGTTTGTTGTTCATGGTCATGGCGCGGCCCCGCCGCGCACCGCGCCTATGTGGCCGCGCAGCTCGTGCACGATGTCGCTGAATTTGCTGGTGTAGGTCACTTCCAGGTCGCGCGGGCGCGGCAGGTCGATTTCGCGCCTGACGACAAAGCGCCCCGGGCTTTTGCTCATCACGTACACCGTGTCGGCCAGGAACACCGATTCGCGCAAATCATGCGTGACCAGGATCACGTTAAAGCGCTGCTCGGTCCAGAGGTCGCGCAGTATGCACCAGAGCTCCTCGCGCGTGAAGGCGTCCAGCGCGCCGAAGGGTTCGTCGAGCAGCAGCATCTTGGGCTCGTGGATCAGCGCACGGCAAATGCTTGCGCGCTGCTGCATGCCGCCAGAGAGTTGCCAGGGGAATTTGTCTTCATAACCGGCAAGGCCGACCTTTTGCAGCAGGCGGCGCGCGCGTTCTTCGAACTCTTTTCGTTTGGCCTTGAACTGGCTGCGGTAAGGTTCAACGATCTCCAGTGGCAGCAGCACATTGCCGACCGTGGTGCGCCAGGGCAACAGCGAGGGCGCCTGGAAGGCCATACCTGAAATTTTCAGCGGCCCGGTCACGGGCCGGCCATCGATCAGGATCTGCCCGGACGAAGGCATCTTGAGGCCCGTGGCCAGCTTCATGAAAGTGGACTTGCCGCAGCCCGAAGGCCCGACGATGGCGATGAATTCGCCCTGCCGCACCTGCAGGTCTATGGCCTCGACGGAAAATTGTTTGCGTGCGAGCAGCTCGTCGTTATAGGCGAGCCAGACATCCCGAAAGTCAACGAAATGGCTGTCAGTGGTAGCCAGGGACATGTTTGTTCTTATTTCTTCGGGACCGGCAGTACATTGAGTTCAGCCGCCGTAGGCAGGAAGCTGCCGTTCCACACCAAAGCGGGGTCGACGCGGGTCTTGGTGCCAAAAGCGTCGGACACCTGCGAGGCCATCAGCGTCAGGCGTGGGGCTTTCACCTGGCCGAAGCCTTCGGCGCGCGCGTCGGGGCTGTTGACCACGGTGTCTATGGCCAGGCGCAGGCGGCGCACTTCCAGCGGCACGTTGATGATGCCGTCGCGCGCCTTGACAAATTCAATCGCGGCGGCCGGATCGGCCACCACGTCTTTCACGCCCTTGGTGAAGGCCTGCAGGAAAGCCTTGATGGCGGCCGGGTTCTCTTTGATGAGCTTGGGCGAGGCGATCACTACATTGCCGTAGTGCTTCACGCCGAAGTCGGCATAGGGCAGGACCACCACGTCCTCGGCCTTGACGCCGCGCGCCTCGAGATTGAGCAGCGAGGTGAAGGTAAAGCCGGTGATGGCGTCCACCTCGCCGCGCGCCAGCATGGTTTCGCGCAGCGGCGGGTCCATGGTGACCCACTGGAAGCCGGTGATCTTGTTGGCCTTGGCAAACACCGGGAAGGCGCGGCGGCCGGCGTCGAACACCGGCGCGCCCATTTTTTTGCCGTTGAGGTCGGCCGGTGTCTTGATGCCCGACTTCTTGAGCGCCATGACCGAGGCCGGCGTGTTGTTGTAGACCATCATCACCGCCACCGGCTTGTTGGGCGCGTCGGGGTTGTTGGCATGGAATTCCATGACAGAAGCCAGGTCGGCAAAACCCATGTCGTAGGTGCCTGAGGCCACACGGGTGACCGCGCCGCCCGAGCCGTTGCCGGCGTCCACCGTGACGTCCAGCTTGTTGGCCTTGAAGTAGCCCTTGGCCACCGGTGTGAGGAAGAGCGCGGAAGGGCCTTCAAAACGCCAGTCGAGCTGGAATTTGATGGGGGTGTTCTGCGCATGCGCGCCCAAGGCCGTCAGGGCAAGCACGGCCCCGGTCATCAGGGCGGCCAGGCGGGGGAGGGCAAAAGCGCGGTTTTTCATATCGGAAAGTTTCTTGTTGGTGGCGGAAGGGGGCGGCAGGCGGACTCCGTGGAAGAGGCTGCGGCCGTGAAGCGAGGCAAACCCCAAAACGATACAGCAAAAACAATGCCTGTCGTGCCTGCGGAGTAGAACTTTGGCTTTGCCGCAAGGGTTGCCGTGCAGTCCTTCAGCTAGCGGGGCTTGACAGGCCGGTGGTGCGTATTGGCGAAAGCGCAACAGATAGCCCGTTCAAGCGCTGTCAATGCTGGCAGCTTGTAATTACTCACAGGCCGGATTCCGCGGATGGCTACGGCCTCGCGTTGGCCTTGCCGGATTTCTGCTCAACAAGCCTGCCGGTCGCCGGGATTGCCCGGAGTGCCGCAGGCTTGCCTGCTTAAAAGAAGGCCTGTCTCCAGGCGAGCAAGGACAAGGGGGATGACAGCCTGGCGTTACAGCTGATTACGTTTGGCCCCGGCAGGCGGGATCGCATGTGCGGGCACTGCCAGCTTTTACCTGTCAGTCCTGACAGGAAAGGACCCGCAAACAGACTTTGACTATTTTCGCGGCTCGTCCATAGAGTGCATTGCGTGAGAGGGATTAAGCCGCAAGGCCGTACGGCTCCCAGGCCATGACAAAGCCTTGGGGTGGCGGCCGAAGCGATCTAACAACGATGCATTCAGACAGGGATTTCATGAAAACGCCTTATTCGCAGCTGCGCCGCCAGATGTTGTCAATCCTGGGCCTGGGCGCCCTGACAGGGGGGATGGGTGGGGCAGGCAGCGCCTGGGCCCAGGCCGCGGCAGCCGGCAAAAAACCGGCCGCAGGGCCGGCAGGGGCCAATTGGCGTTTTCTGATCAATGAAGCCGTGGGAGGCGACACCAACTCCTTTGTGCTGACCAACCGCTACCGGCCTGTTGCCGATTTCATCACTGCCCAGCTCAAGGGCCGGCCCATCGTGGTGGAGCCCATGGTCGACATCAAGCGCTTCATGGCGGTGGCCCAGGGCGCCAGCAAGCCTGAGTTTGTCTTCGGCAAGTCCGTCAACCAGCTGGCCAAGCTGGTGCGCGACAACGGCTACCAGCCGGTGGTGCGGCGCGCCGATCCCTACAAGGCGGCCTTTATCGTGGCCAAGGAGTCCCCGATCAAAACCCTCACGGATGCGGCGGATGCCAAGGTCATCATGCCCGACGAGTTCGCTGCTACCAGCGCGGTGGCCCTGGCGGAACTGCGGCGGCAAAAACTCAGCCAGATCCGGGTGACGCACGTGCGCTTCCAGGAGGAAGTCGCGCAGTTCGTGAAGTCCGGAATGGGCCAGATTGGCGTGGTCAATCCCACCATCGCCAAAAAATGGGTGGAAGACGGCGGGCGCGTGGTGGCTGAAACGCAGCCGGTGGTGAACTGGTCGATTCTTGCCGGTCCCGGCGTGGCCGCGGACATGGTGCAGCAGCTGCGCGATGCGTTGCTGGCGACCAATCCCGAAAGCACCGCCGTCATGACATCGATGGGCGTGAAGGCCTGGGCTAAAGCCGAAAGAAAGGACTACCTGGATTTGTTGGACTACACGAGGGAGTAAAAAATGGACGTGTTGATTCGAACGAAGCTGCTGTCGCCGTCTGCATGGCGAGCCGGGTTGCTGGCCGCCGTTCTGGCGCTTTCCTGCGGCGCGCAAGCCCAGGAAAAAAGGGCGGTGCCGCCCAACATCGAGCAAGCCGCGGCGGAAATCGCCGCGGAGCTCGCGCGCAATTGTCCCCTGGCGCCGGCCGGCGATGTCGGCGCTTACAACCAGTGCCGGCAAGCTTTGTTCGGCCCCAGCCAGCTGCGCGCGCACGTGGCGCCCATCGTGCTGTGGGGCCGGCAGAGCAAAAAAGAGAACGCCACGCTGCGCCAGACCAACCTCACGCAGTTCGCGCCGGACGCCTGGACCGGCATGTATGCGCCGCTCTTCATGTTCAACGGCCGGCATACCGTGGAATGGGTGGCCGACGAGAAGATGTTCCTGGTACGGCTGGAAGCGGCCTTTCGCAACCGCCTGCCGCCGGGCCAGTTTCCCTACCCGTTCTGGCACGACGAGGCCAAGTGGTCCATGTACGAGAACGCCCGCAGCATGATGCTGTGGATGAGTCCCGAGACGGCCACCATCAAGGTGGCGCAGTTCACCGACGTGGCGCCCACACCGCTGTTGCAGCCCGTGGTGGCGGTGCAGCACGAGAAATACCAGGGGCCCTGGCTGTGGACCGACGAAAAAGGCCACACCCAGCCGGCGGTGACCCTGTTCGACGGCCTGTACCGGCCCGAAAACCCGTATCTGGGCAGCGTGGACAAGCGCTACCGGGACCTGGCGGCGCAGATGCGCGAGTCGCAGTGCGTGAACTGCCATGTGCCCAACAACCCCGACAAGATGAGCCGCCTGGTGCTGCTGTCGACGCCCGCGCATGCCGCGGCCGAAGTGGACCGCTTGATCAAGGCCGTGCGGGAGGACCGCATGCCCATGGACGAGTTCAGGCTGAGCTACGCCCTTTCCGAAGACAACAAAAAATGGCTGCTTGAGAGTGCGCTGGCATTCAAGGCAAGCCTGACCGCTGCCAGGCAATGGGAGGACGAGGCAGCAAAGAAGACTGTGCAATCCGCAATCAACCCTTCAAAGGTGATCAAATGAATACTGCATTGCTGTCACACGTAACCGGTCGCCGCGCGGTTCTTCGCGGCGTGGTGGGTGCCGCCGCGGCCGCCGTGGCCTGGCAGGGCTTTCCCTCGATCAGCTGGAGCCAGCAGCAGGCGGGTAGTGCGGAGCGCTGGCGGCTGCTGATCAACGAGGCGGTCACGGCGGACCTCAGCATTTCCATGCTGGCCCTGCGCTACCGGGGCTGGGCCGATTACCTGGGCGGGCAGATCCGCAGCAAGCAGGTGGTGGTCGACCCTGTCATCGACATCCAGAATTTCGTGCGGCAGGCATCGTCGGACCAGAAACCGCTGATCATTTTCGGGAAATCCGTCAACCAGCTGTCCAAGCTGGTTCGCGATGGAGGCTACCAGCCCCTGGTGCGCCGGCCCGAGCCCTACAAGGCGGCGTTTATCGTGAACAACAATTCGCCCATCAACAGCATCAGCCAGCTCAGCGGCAAAAAAATCCTGATGCCGGATGAGTCTTCCGCCACGGTAGCGGTCGCGCGCGCCGAGATCCGCCGCATGAATGTGCGCGAGCCCTATATTTCCTACACGCGCTATCAGGACTCCGTATCGGGCCAGGTGGCGGCAGGCCTTGCCGAGGTGGGCGCGGTCAATCCGACCATTGCCAGGAAATGGCAGGAAGGCGGCGGCCGCATCATTGGTGAAACTCAGCCTGTGGTGAACTGGTCGGTGCTGGCTGCTCCCGGCGTGCCGGCCGACATGGTCAGCAAGCTGACGGATTCCCTGCTGGCCATGAACAGCCAGTCGGCCGGCATCCTCTCCGAGATCGGCGTCAAACAGTGGGTCAAGGCCGACCGCAAGGAATACCTGGCCCTGCTGGACTACACCCACGAGTGAGGTGAGCCGGCGGGCTTAAGGTCGGCGGCGCTTCGCTCAGGCCAGCAGGTCGCGCAGCGTGCGGGCAATCACTTTGGTGGCGCGGCGCAGGTCTTCCAGCTCCAGGCGCTCGTCGGCGCGCTTGGCGTGTGATTCGAGCACGGTGCGCGGCCCGGCGCCGTAGATCACGCCGGGAATGCCGGCTTCGGCATAGAGGCGCACATCGGTGTACAGCGGCGTGCCCATGGCCGGGATCTTCTGGCCGAACAGCGCCTCGCCGTGCTTCTGGATGGCCTCGACCAGCGGCCGGTTGCCGGGCAGCGGCCGCATCGAGTTGGCCAGCAGCAAGCGCTTGATGTCCACCGTGATGCCCTTGCGGCCGGCGGCGGCGTCGGCAATCACTTTGCGGATATTGGCCTCGACCTCGGCCGGGTTCTCTTCGGGGATCATGCGGCGGTCCAGCTTGAACACCACCTTGCCGGGCACCACATTGGTATTGGTGCCGCCTTCGATGCGGCCCACGTTGAGGTAGGGGTGCTTGATGCCCTCGACCCTGGACGTGACTTCCTGGTAAAGCGCGTTCTGCGCGTAGAGCGCGTTGAGGATGTGCACCGCGCCCTGCAGCGCATCGACGCCGGTGTCGGGAATCGCGGCATGCGCCATCTTGCCGTGCACCGTGACTTCCATCTGCAGGCAGCCGTTGTGGGCGGTGACGACCTCGTAAGAAAAACCGGCCGCGATCAGCAGGTCGGGTTTTGTGAGGCCTTTTTTCAGCAGCCAGCCCGGGCCCATCTCGCCGCCGAATTCCTCGTCGTAGGTGAAGTGCAGCTCGATCGCGCCCTTGAGCGGTGCGCCCAGCGCTTCGAGCGCGCGCACCGCGAAGGTGAAGCTGGCGAAATCGCATTTGCTGACGGCGGAGGCGCGGCCGTAGATCTTGCCGTCCACGATTTCGCCGCCGTAGGGGTCTTTGGTCCAGCCTTCGCCGGGCGGCACCACGTCGCCGTGGGCATTGAGGGCGATGGTTTTCCCTTCACCCTTGCCGCCATACTGGCGCCGCACGATCAGATTGGTGATGGACTCCATGCCGTAGCCGCGCACTTCGGCTTCGGGCACGGGGTGTTTTTCGGCTTCGAAGCCGAAGGCCTTGATGAGTTCGGCGGTGCGCTCGGCATGCGGCGCGTTGTTGCCCGGCGGCGTGTCGGTGGGCACGCGTATGAGCTGCTGCAGGAATGCGGTTTCTTCGTCGAAGTGAGCATCGATCCAGCTGTCGAGCTTTGCGTAGTCTGTGGAGAAGGTCATTGTGGTCAGGAGGAGAGATGGGTGAGCAGATGGGTGAAAGCCTGGATCGCAAGCTCGATGTCGTCGCTGGTGCTGCTTTCCAGTGGGTTGTGGCTGATGCCGGAGTTCTGGCCGCGCACAAACAGCATGGCCTGCGGCATCACCTTGTGCAGCTTCATGGCGTCGTGGCCGGCGCCGCTGGGCATGGCATGCAGCGGCACGCCCAGCGAGTCGACCGCGCGCTCCCAGCGCTGCTGCCACGCCGGCGCGCTGGGAGCGGCGGCGGCGCGCTCGGTCAGCTCGGTCGTGAAATGCACGCCGCGGCGTTCGCAAATCGCCTTGAGTTCGGCCAGCACGTCGGCCACCAGCGCGTCGCGCTGCGCATCGACGGGTGCGCGCATGTCCAGCGAGAACAGGCAGCGCCCCGGCACCACGTTGATGGAACCACTGGGCACCTGCAGCATGCCCACGGTGCCGACGGAATCGCCGTCCTGCGCCGCGCGGCGCTCCACATACAGCAGCAGTTCGGCAGCGGCGGCGGCCGCGTCGCGGCGGCGGTTCATGGGCGTGGTGCCGGCATGGCTGGCCATGCCGGTGATTTCGCAGAGGTAGCGCACATTGCCGTTGATCGAGGTCACGATGCCCAGCGGCAGGTCAAGCTCGTTAAGCACCGGGCCCTGTTCGATATGGACTTCGACAAAGCCCAGGTAGTTGCCGGCCTCGCGTTTGATGAGACCGATGTCTTCCGGCTTCAGTCCGGCGCTCAGCATGGCCTCGCGCATGGTGATGCCGTCGGCGTCCTTCTGCTCCAGCCACTCGGGCTTGAAGTCGCCGATCAGCGCGCCCGAACCCAGGAAGGTGGCCTTGTAGCGCTGGCCTTCTTCTTCGGCAAAGCCCACGACCTCGATGTTGAAGGGCAGGCGCTTGCCCTGGCGGTGCAGCTCGCGCACGCAGGCCATGGGCGCGAAGATGCCGAGCCGGCCGTCGTACTTGCCGCCGTTGCGCACGGTGTCGTAGTGGCTGCCGGTCAGCAGGGTTTTGGCGCCCGGCGCCGAGGCCTTGTAAACACCCACCACATTGCCGACGGCATCGATATTTACCTCGTCAAAGCCGCAATCCCGCATGGTGCTGCTGATGTAGGCCGCGCAGGCGCGGTGCGCGTCGGTCAGGTAAGTTACCGTGAGCTGGCCTTTTTCAAGGTAACCCGGGTCGCTGTACCGCGACAGGGCTTCATGCCAGTCCCAGACGTCGTTGCCCAGCGCGGGTGTGGCCGCGAACTTGTCGTTGAGCCTCAGTTCCACCACACGGTGGATATTGCGCAGGTTCTCCTGCAGCTCGAAGTCGGGGTGGTTCTGCAGGCGGCGGGCGAAGGTCTCGATGATCTGCTGCCGGCTCAGGCCGGTGCCGCGCGGCCCGCGCACGGCCAGGATGAAGGGAAAGCCGAACTTCGCGTTGTAGTCGGCGTTGAGTTTTTGCAGCGTGGCGAATTCTTCCGGCGTGCAGTCGGCGAGGCCCGCCTTGCCCTGCTCGTTTGCGGATTCGGCCGTGAGGGATTTGCTCACCATGGCCTTGCCGGCCAGTTCGGGGTGGGCTTGTATCAGCTTGACCTGCGCGTCCTTGCCCGCGCCCCGCAACACCTGGGCCATCGCGTGCTTGAGATGCGCCAGCGAGCGGAAGGGCCGGGCGTCCAGGGCTTTTTCGGCCACCCAGGGGGAGTGTTCGTAAAGCCCGTCCAGCAGTTGCCGCGCCTGCTCGCGCGGCGCGGTGTTGACCTGTTCAAGGGTGATGGCCATGTTCAGCTTTCCTGCCGGGGCATGTAGGGGTGGGCGGCCTGCCAGTGGCGAGCGATGTCTAGGCGGCGGCAGACCCAGACGCGGTCGTGCTTTTGCACATGGTCCAGAAAACGCTGCAGCGCCACGATGCGGCCGGGCCGGCCCAGCAGCCGGCAATGCATGCCTATGCTGAGCATCTTGGGCGACGCGTCGCCTTCGGCGTACAGCGCGTCAAAGCTGTCGCGCAGGTAGATGAAAAAGTCCTCGGCCTGCGCAAAACCCTGGGGCAGGGCAAAACGCATGTCGTTGCTGTCCAGCGTGTAGGGCACGACCAGGCGGGGCACGACGGTGCCGTCGGTGCGCGTGACCTCGGTCCAGAAGGGCAGGTCGTCGCCGTAGTAGTCGCTGTCGTATTCGAGCCGGCCGTCGTCGGCCACCAGGCGGCGCGTGTTGGGGCTGTCGCGGCCGGTGTACCAGCCCAGCGGGCGCGTGCCGGTGAGTTTTTCGATCGCGTCCAGGCCCAGGCGCATGTGCTCGCGCTCGGTGGCTTCGTCGATCTGCTGGTAGTTGATCCAGCGCCAGCCGTGGCAGGCGATTTCGTGGCCGAGTTCGGTGAAGGCCGCGGCGACCTCGGGGTGGCGCTGCAGCGCCATGCCGACGCCGAAGACGGTCAGCGGCAGCCCACGCTTTTCAAACTCGCGCAGGATGCGCCACACGCCCACGCGCGAGCCGTATTCATAAATGCCTTCCATGCTCAGGTGGCGGTCGGCGTAGCTGGGCGGGTTGGCCATTTCGGACAGAAATTGCTCGGAACCGGCGTCGCCATGCAGCACCGAGTTCTCGCCGCCTTCTTCGTAATTGAGCACGAACTGCACGGCGATACGGGCCTGGCCGGGCCACTGCGCGTGCGGCGGATTGCGGCCGTAGCCGATCAAATCTCTTGGGTAGTTTGTACTCATGACAGCGCCATGGAGATATCGTTGGTCGGCATCTTGCGGTCGAAGGCCAGGTTCTCCTCGACGTGCAGCAGGTGTTCGTTCATGAGGCGCACGGCCAGGGCTTCGTCCCTGGCAGCCAGGGCCTTGACGATTTCGGCGTGCTCGTCATTGGAGTGCTCGGCGGCGGTGGCCGTCTGGTACATCAGCGTGATCAGCGCGCAGCGCGAAACCAGCTCCCCCAGCATCTGCGCCAGTACCTCGTTGCCCATGAGTTCGGCCATGCGCACATGGAAGTCGCCCAGCAGTTCGGTGCGGCCGGGCACGTCGTCAAGCGCGGATTTCTCGCGCGCCACATGTTCCTTGAGTGCCCTGATCTTGGCGGGCGTGACCTCGCGCACAAAAGCGCGCGTCATTTCGGCCTCCAGCATGCGGCGCACGGCGAACACCTGGCGCGCCTCCATCGCCGAGGGCGCGGCCACAAAGGCGCCGCGCGCCGGCTCCAGGCGGATCAGCCGGTTTTTCGACAGCTGGAACAGCGCCTGCCGCACCAGCGTGCGCGAAACGCCGAAATGGTCGGCGAGTTTTTGTTCCGCCAGCTTGGTGCCCGGGTGCAGTCTGTGCTCCACAATGGCCTTGGTCAGCGCCTCGACGATGGCGTGGGTGGTGGATGATTCCATCGGGCCATGATAGCCGCAAATCCAAAAACTGTATACACTTTTGGTAAACCGAAATCACAAAGGGACTGCCATGGGCTTGAGCACACATGTACTGGACACCATGCACGGCGTGCCTGCGGGCGGCATGAAGGTGTCGCTGTTCACCACGCAGGGCGGGCAGGCCACATTGGTGAAGGCTTTCACCCTGAACGCCGATGGCCGCAACCCGGACGGGCCGCTTTACGACAACGCCAACCTGAAAGCGGGCACTTACCGCCTGGTGTTCGAGGTCGCGGCCTATTTCAAGGCGCGCGGAGTGGTGTTGCCCGAGCCGGCCTTCCTGGACCAGGTCAGCCTGGACTTTGGCGTGGCCGATACCGGCAGCCATTACCACGTGCCTCTGTTGGTGAGTCCCTGGAGCTACTCGACCTACCGTGGCAGCTAAGGCCGTGTCATCCCCGCGTCATGGGGCGCGGCGACAATTGACGGTTTTGATCACTTCTTCCCTTTCCCGCATGAATGTCAAGCCAATGGGCGCCCTGAGCCGCCGCCAAGCCCTGCTGCTGTCCGCAGGCACCGCCGCCAGCCTGGCGCTTCCCGCCGCCATGGCGCAAGGCCCTTCCGGCGCTTACCCGGATCGCCCGGTCAAGATCGTGGTGCCCTTCGCGCCCGGTGCCGGCACCGACGCGATGGCGCGGCTGGTCGCGCAAAAACTCGGTGAAGTTCTGAACGCCAGCTTTGTGGTCGACAACCGCGCCGGTGCCTCGGGCGCGATAGGCACGCAGTTTGTGGCGCAGTCGCCCGCCGACGGCTATACCCTGCTGCTGGTGGCCTCGCCTTTCACCACGGTGGCGGCCTCGCTGCCCAGCGCCAACTACGACCCGCTGCGCCAGTTCACGCCGGTCGGAATGATCGCCAGCGGCCCGCTGGTCTGGGCCGCCAACACCAAGCTGCCGGCCAACAACATGAAAGAACTGGTGAGCCTGGCCAAACAAAAGCCGGGCGCCCTCAACTATGGCTCGGCCGGCGCGGGCGGCGTCAACCACCTGGTGCTGGAGCTGCTCAAAGCCCGCACCGGCACCTTCATCACCCACATTCCTTACCGCGGCGTGGCGCCCGCCACCATGGACATGATTGGCGGGCAGATCCACCTCGTCACCGGCACCATCCCGGCGCTGCTGCCCTTCATCAAGAACGGCAGCGTCAAGCCGCTGGCCGTGACCAGCGCCAAGCGCTCCAGTGCCCTGCCCGACGTACCCAGCATGGCCGAAGCCGGCCTGCCCGGCATCGACGTGGTCAACTACTTTGCGCTCATGGCCCCCGCCGGCACCCCGCCGGCCATCGTCAACACCTTGAACGCCGCCATCAACAAGGTGGTGGCCATGCCCGAGGTGATCACCCGCTTCAAGGCTGACGCCGTCGAAGCCGCACCCGGCTCCCCCGCGCTGCTGGGCCACTTCATCGAAGCCGACTACCGCGCCTGGCGCAATGTCGTCAAAACCCAGAACTTGCAAATCGAGTAAGCAGCAATCGCGGCTACGCCAGGCGATGCGAAGCGAGCCACCCAAGGCCAGCATGAGCCGCGGAACCGGCTTTGCCGGGCCGCAGGCGGGCGGCCCCCTCGGGGGCAGGGAGCTACACGCAGTGAGCGACCGTGGGGGCTCTAGTTCTGTCCTTCAGTTAGCGTGTCGAGCTGGAACTTCCCGCTCTGGTGCCACAGCCAGGTGTCGGTATAGACCACCTTGCCCATGCGTGTGGGTGCCGGGAAGGGCGAAGCTTCCTGGATCATTTTGGTGATTTCCGCCATCACTTCAGGCGCATGTTTGGGCGCGCGCATCCAGTCCAGGCGGGTTACGCGGCCGGTGCGGTCGATTTCCACATTCAACACGCCGACGGCGTACAGCAGCGGCGGCATTTTCCCTTTGTAGATGCGGTCTGAATTGAGGCCGTAAATGTGCGTGGCGCCGTCCTCCCGGTAAGCCCGCGGCGTGGTCGCCCCTGAGCTTCTGGCTGAGCCCTTGGGGCCCGCGATAGGCCCGATGACCGGTGAGTCGGGTGCGGTGGCAGGGCCGGCGGGCGCGGGCGTGGCCTCGGGAGCGGTCTTGCAGGCGCTCACCACGGCAGCCGCCGCGGCGGATAGCAGGGCCACCAGCCAGAAGCGGCGCGGAGTGGTGGAGGAAGGAGAAGAAGGCATCTCGGGTTTTGTCATGGTTTGCCTCTCGGCGGTTCATGGGATTTTGCGTATACCCGTCATCATGCGCGGAAACTGCGCGCTGCCCGGGTGGTGCTATGGTCTGATTTTGCCGACTATTCCATTTACATACGCGTTCAACACGTCACCAATGGTTTCCTGCAACACCGGTTTGTTACTGGAGTCCCTGCTCGCCCGCCTGGCTTTGTCGCCGGCGGTGCTGGTGCAGGTGGCCCAAACCCAGGGCTCGGTTCCGCGCGAGGCGGGCACCTGGATGGCGGTGTTCGCCGACGCCATCGTGGGCACCATAGGCGGCGGCCACCTGGAATACGACGCCATCGCGCGGGCCCGCGCGCTGCTTGGCGGCGCTGATCCAGTCGGCGCCCACGCTTCTCTGCGCGTGGCGCTGGGCCCTTCGCTGGGCCAGTGCTGTGGCGGCGTAGTGCAGCTGCACTTTGAGCGGGTGCAGGCCGGCGATGCGGCGGCGCTGGCGTTACGGCTGGGTTCGCCGCGGCTCACGCCGGTGGCGCTGTTCGGCGGCGGCCATGTGGGGCACGCGCTGGCGCGGGTGCTCGCACCTTTGCCGTTTGAATTGAGCTGGATAGACAGCCGCGACGGCATATTTCCGGACAGCGTGCCGCCGCGCGTGAGCTGCGAACACTCCGATCCGGTGCAGGCCGCCGTGCCCGGCCTGGCGCCGCAATCGCGTGTGCTGATCATGAGCTTCAGCCATGCCGAAGACCTGGATGTGCTGGCCGCCTGCCTCAAACGCCAGCGCGAGCAGGGCGACCTGCCCTACATAGGCCTGATAGGCAGCAAGAGCAAATGGGCGGCCTTTCGCCACCGGCTGGAGGCCAGGAGCTTCACGGCAGCGGAGCTCGCGCACGTCACTTGTCCTATAGGCGTGCCGGGCATCACCGGCAAGGAGCCCGAAGTGATCGCCGTTGCCGTCGCTGCCCAGTTGCTGCAGACAGTCGATGCAGACCGGGAGGAGGCCGCGAAGGCTTTGCGCTGAGCGTCAAAGCCGATAAACTTGCACCACCAGGTCGCAGCGGAGCCGGGAAAGCAGGTGGCCGAACCACAAGCTTTCTCTTGTTCGTGACCCGTTTTCTGCTTACAGCGCCCGCAGTGGTGAGCAGCCTTGCACAAGTTGAGCGCTATGGAAAACTATCTACTCGACTGGGCCAACCTGCTGCTGCGTTGGGTCCACGTCATCACCGCCATCGCCTGGGTCGGCTCCTCGTTTTATTTTGTCTTCCTCGACAGCAGCCTCACGCCGCCCGTGGATGAGGACTTGAAGAAGCAAGGCGTCAGCGGCGAGCTCTGGGCCGTGCACGGCGGCGGTTTTTACCACCCCGTCAAATACGCGGTCAAGCCGCCGCAGCTGCCGGCCCACCTGCACTGGTTTTACTGGGAAAGCTACAGCACCTGGCTGTCGGGCTTCGCGCTGTTCACGGTGTCCTACCTCTGGCACGCCGGCACCTACTTGGTCGACAAGTCGCTGATGAACTGGTCGCCTGGCGCGGCCGCCGCCGTGGCGCTGTCTTTCTTTGTCGTGTTCTGGATGCTTTACGACGGCATCTGCCAGCTGTTTGGCAGAGGCAAGAACGGCGACGCCATCGTGGGCGCCCTGGTCGCGGTGCTGGTCTGCATCGCGTCCTGGCTGGCCTGCCACTGGTTTGCCGGGCGCGCGGCCTTTTTGCTGGTGGGCGCCATGATGGCGACGGCCATGAGCGCCAATGTGTTTTTCTGGATCATCCCCGGCCAGCGCAAAGTGGTGGCCGCCATCAAGGCCGGCGAGCCCGTGGACCCGGTGCACGGCCAGCGCGGCAAGCAGCGCAGCGTGCACAACACTTACTTCACGCTGCCGGTGCTGTTCGCCATGCTGAGCAACCACTACAGCTTCACCTGGAGCCATCCGCAGAACTGGCTGGTGCTGATTTTGATGATGCTGGCCGGCGCGGCGATACGCCAGTTTTTTGTGCTGCGCCACGGCTACAAGCTGGGCCGCAACCGGCACCCGCTGGCCTATGCGCTGGCGGGCGTGGCGGTCATCATCGGTGTGGTCGTCTGGATGAAGCCGGCGCCTACCGCAGTGGCTGCGGCGTCCGCCACCCCGTCGGCAACAGGCTACGGCCAGGTGCAAACCGTACTAGCCCAGCGCTGCTACCAGTGCCATGGCGAGCAGGTGCAGATGAAGAATGTGCGCCTCGATTCGCCTGCGGCGCTCAAGCTGCACGCCACGCAGGTCTACCAGCAGGCCGTGGTCACGCGGCTCATGCCCATGAACAATGCGACCGGCATCACCGAGGCGGAGCGGCAGGTGATCAAACAGTGGTTCGACGCGGGCGCGAAGACTGAGTAGCGACTACCAGTCAGTCGCCAGCCCGGCGGCCCGCGTCGACGGCTTCTCGAAATGCCGCGCCAGGAAATCCACAAAAGCCTTGACTCGGGCCGAATGCTGGTGGCGCGCCGGGTAGACCGCATGGATGTCGGCCGCCGGCGTGCGGTAGTTCTCCAGCACCTGCACCAGCCTGCCGCTGCGCAGGTATTTGGCGATGTCCCACTCGGCGCGCATCAGGATGCCGTGGCCATCCAGCGCCCAGTTCACCGCGATCTCGCCGTCGCTGGTGCTCAGGTTTCCATGCACCTTGACGGCCTGCGTGTGCTTGCCCGACGCCAGGCGCCAGATGCCGTAGGCCTCGTCGCCCTGGCGTATGCCGATGCAGTTGTGCCGTGCGAGGTCGTGCGGCACCCTGGGTGTGCCATGGCGTGCCAGGTAAGCCGGTGAGGCGCAGAGCAGGCGGCGGTTCGGCGCGATCATGCGCGCCACCACGCGCGCGTCGGGCGGCTCGCCAAAACGTATGCAGACGTCAAAGGCGTCCTCGGTCAGCGGCGGCGGGTTGACGGTGAGCTGCAGTTGCACCTCGACTTCGGGGTGGGCTTTGACAAAACGCGAGATCAGCGGCGCCACATGGCTGCGGCCGAAGCCCAGGGTGGCGTTCACGCGCAGCAGGCCCTTGGGCGCCGCTACGGCGCTGGAGACCTGCTGCTCCATGTCGTCAATGTCGGCCAGGATGCGGCGCGCGTGCGCGAGGTAAATCTCGCCTTCCTGCGTGAGGCTGGCGCGCCGCGTTGTGCGATTGAGCAATTGCACGCCCAGCCTGGCCTCCATCTGCGCCAGCCGCTTGCTGACGGCCGCCGTGCTGACGCCCAACTCGCGCGCGGTGGCCGACAGGCTGCCGTAGCGCGCCAGCAGGCTGAAAAAAGCCATCTCGGAAGGGGCGGGGTTGGATGGGGTCATTCGTAACCTGAAGTTAACAATGGCCTCACTTTACGAGCTTTTGTTGTTCCCGCCAATCGCTACATTGGACGCCTCACAACCCGAGGAAACCCATGAAGACTTACAAGATCGCCTGCATCCCCGGCGACGGCATCGGCAAGGAGGTCGTCCCGGCCGGCCAGCAGGTGCTGCAGGCCCTGGCCGCCACGCAAACCAGTTTCCGTTTCGAGTTCACGTCCTACGGCTGGGGCGGCGACTGGTACCGCGAGCACGGCGTCATGATGCCCGACAAGGGTCTGGACGAGCTGCGGGACAAGGACGCCATCCTGTTCGGCTCGGCCGGCGACCCGGACATTCCCGACCACATCACACTCTGGGGCCTGCGCCTGAAGATCTGCCAGGGCTTTGACCAGTACGCCAACGTGCGGCCCACGCGCATACTGCCGGGCATAGACGCGCCGCTCAAGCGCTGCACGCCGGAGCAGCTCAACTGGGTCATCGTGCGCGAGAACTCCGAAGGCGAATATGCGGGCGTGGGCGGGCGCGCCCACCAGGGCCACCCGATCGAAGTGGCGACCGATGTCTCGATGATGACGCGCGCCGGCGTCGAGCGCATCATGCGCTACGCCTTCAGGCTGGCGCAGTCGCGCCCGCGCAAGCTGCTCACCGTGGTCACCAAGTCCAACGCGCAGCGCCACGCCATGGTGATGTGGGACGAGATCGCGCTGCAGATCAGCAAGGAGTTCCCCGACGTCACTTGGGACAAGGAACTGGTCGACGCCTGCACCGCCCGCATGGTGAACCGCCCCGCCTCGCTGGACACCGTGGTCGCGACCAACCTGCACGCCGACATCCTGAGCGACCTGGCCGCCGCGTTGGCCGGCAGCCTGGGCATCGCGCCCACCGGCAACATCGACCCCGAGCGCCGCTACCCCAGCATGTTCGAGCCCATCCACGGCTCGGCCTTCGACATCATGGGCAAGGGCTTGGCCAACCCGGTCGGCACCTTCTGGAGCTGCGTGATGCTGCTCGAGCACCTGGGCGAGCACGCCGCCGCCGGCCAGCTGATGCAGGCCATCGAAGCGGTGACGGCCAACGCCTCCCTGCACACACGCGACCTCGGCGGCCAGGCCACCACGGCGCAGGTCACCAAAGCGGTCTGCCGCTGCTTTGCCGACACCGCCAGGCCCGTGGCCGCGGCGGCCTGATTCCAGAAAAACAAACACAAGGCAAACACAAGGAGACAAGACATGCGATCACAACAACAAGGACGCGGCCGGTACGCGTCAAGGCTGGCCCACGCGCTGGCCCTGGGTGCCTTGGCGGCAACGAGCTTGATGGGCGCCCCGGCTTTTGCCCAGGCGTGGCCTGCGCGGCCCATCAGCCTCATCGTGCCTTTCCCGGCGGGCGGCACGACGGACGTGCTGGCACGCGCTGTGGGGCAGGAGCTGTCGAAAAGCCTGGGCCAGCCCGTGGTGGTGGAAAGCCGGCCCGGCGCCGGCGCGACCCTGGGCGCGGACTTTGTGGCCAAGTCCAAACCCGACGGCTACACCTTGCTGATGGGCGCGGTGCACCACACTATCGCCACCAGCGTGTACAAGAAACTGCCTTATGACTTCCAGAAGGATTTCGCTCCCGTCAGCATCGTGGCGCTGGTGCCCAATGTGCTGGTGCTGAACCCGGCGGTCCCGGCAAAGACCGTGAAGGAACTGCTGGCGCTGGCCAAGGCGGAACCCGGCAAGCTGACCTACGGCTCCAACGGCAACGGCACGGGCCAGCACCTTATAGGGGCTCAGTTTGAAAGCATGGGCGGCGTGCAGATGCTGCATGTCCCTTACAAGGGTAGCGGGCCGCTCACCACCGATTTGCTGGGTGGGCAGATCACCATGTCCTTTGACACCATCACGCCGGTGCTGCCGCACATCAAGGCAGGCAAGCTGCGCGCGCTGGCCGTGACGACAAACAAACGGTCTGCGGCTTTGCCCGATGTGCCCACGCTGGACGAAGCCGGCCTCAAGGGCTTCAACCTCGGCACCTGGTTCGGCGTGCTGGCACCGGCGGCCACTCCCAAGGACATCGTGACGCGGCTGAGCACCGAACTGGCCAGAATCGTCAACTCGCCGGAGTTCCGCAAGAAGATGGATGACATAGGCGCCGAGCCCGTCGGCAATACGCCCGAACAGATGGCGCGGCAGATCGCGGAAGACACCGAACGGTTCGCGAAGCTGGTGAAGGACACCAAAGTCGCGATTGAATAGAGCGCAAGGGCCGGGGTGCCGGCCCTGTCACGTCAGATCACGCCATGGTCGATTTCGAAAACAGGTTGAGCACCACCACGCCCGCGATGATCAGCGCCATGCCCACCATGCCCCAGAGGTCTATCTTCTGGTGGTGGACAAAAAAGCCGGCGATGCTGATCAGCACTATGCCCAGGCCTGACCAGATCGCATAGGTCACCCCGGTGGGGATGGACTTCATGGTGACCGTGAGCAGGTACAGCGCCACGCCGTAGCCCGCGATGCTGATCAGCGAAGGCACGAGCCGGCTGAAGCTGTCGCTGGACTTGAGCGCCGTGGTGGCGATGACTTCGGCAACGATGGCAATGCCCAGGGCCAGGTAGGCGTTCATGCGGTGTCTGCTTTCTGCTTTGGAAGAGGAAGAGTCATTTTAGGCAGCACGTGTTTTGGCCGTATCCCCCAAACCCTGCGGGTTTGCCGGGTTACTGCCCGGTTACCACGGCACAATCGAGGGTGGAGACTTTTCAATGACCGCAGCCAAGACATCCCACACCATTCCCGACGCCGCCGCGCAGCCGCGCGAGTTCCTGGAACACCTGTACAGCGCCGCCGTCACGCGCGCGCAGCCGCTGGAGAACACCGCGCGCTACCTGCCGCAGCCGCCCACCCAAGCCAGCGGCGGCCGCACCATCGTGATTGGCGCGGGCAAGGCCGGCGGCTCCATGGCGCAGGCGGTTGAGGCCTTGTGGCCGGCCGACGCGCCGCTCGAAGGCCTGGTGGTCACGCGCTACCACCACATCCCGCCGCGGCCCGAGGGCCTGAAGCAGCGCATCGAAATCGTCGAGGCCGCGCACCCTGTGCCCGACGCCGCTGGGTTAGCGGCCGCCCAGCGCATCCTGGCCATGGTGCAGGGCCTGACCGAAAACGACCTGGTGCTGTGCCTGATCTCGGGCGGTGGTTCGGCCCTGCTGACCCTGCCGGCCGAAGGCCTGACGCTGGAAGACAAGCAGCGCATCAACAAGGCGCTGCTCAACAGCGGCGCGAATATTTCCGAGATGAACTGCGTGCGCAAGCACCTCTCGCGCATCAAGGGCGGGCGCCTGGCCGCGGCCTGCGCGCCGGCGCGCGTGGTGACGCTCACCATCAGCGACGTGCCGGGCGACGACCCGTCCATCATCGCCAGCGGCCCCACGGTGCCCGACGCGACCAGCTGCGCCGAGGCGGTGGCGATTTTGCAGCGCTACGGCATCGAAGTGCCGGGCGCCATCATGAGCCTGCTCGAGCAGGGCGCGCTGGAAACCCCCAAGCCCGGCGACGCGGTCTTCAAAGGCCATGAAGTGCACATGATCGCCACGCCCCAGCAGTCGCTGGAAGCCGCCGCCGCCGTGGCGCGCGCCGCCGGCCTGCAGGCTTACATCCTGAGCGACGAGATGGAAGGCGAGTCGCGCGAGGTCGGCAAGGTGCATGCGGCGCTGGCGCGCGCCGTGGCGCTCAAGGGCCAGCCCTTCAGCAGGCCTTGTGTGATTTTGAGCGGTGGCGAGACAACAGTCACGGTCAAGAAGCAGCCCGAGGGCACTGCGCGGGGCCGGGGTGGGCGCGCCGGCGAGTTCTGCCTGGGCCTGGCGCTGGCCTTGCAGGGCCAGCGCGGCGTCTACGCGCTGGCGGCCGATACCGACGGCATAGACGGCGTGGAAGACAATGCCGGCGCCTTTGTCGCGCCCGACACCCTGCAGCGCGCACTGGCCAAGGGCATGAAGATTGACCAGTACCTGGACCGCAACGACGCCTATGGCTATTTCGAGCCGCTGGGCGGCCTGGTCGTCACTGGGCCCACACACACCAACGTCAACGACTTCCGGGCGCTGCTGATCCTGTAGATTCGGCGCGGCTTCTCAGACCGCCGTCAGGCCGCCGCCACCCTGGACGCCCGACGTTTCAGGCGGGTGCGTCACGATGGACTTGAGCTCGGGCCTGGCCGCCTGCAAGGCCTTGAGGTCGGGCACAGGCCGGCGCAGGCTGTCGCTGCCCGCAAACACCTGTTCCAGCGCCTGACTCGCGGCCAGCAACTGCGCATCGGCATGAAGCCGCCCTATGACCTGCAGGCCGAAGGGCATGCCGTGCTCGTCCTTGCCGCAAGGAAGGGCCAGCGCCGGGTTGGTGGCCAGCGTCACCACATAGGTCAGGCCCAGCCAGTGGTAGTAGTTGCGCATGGCCTGGCCGTCGATATTGCCGGCGAACAGTTCCGTCCAGGGGAAGGGCGTGACCGGCGTGACCGGCGCCAGGATCAGGTCGTACTGCTCGAAGGCTTTGGCAAAGCGGCGCGAGATGCGCGTTTGCTCCAGGTGCGCCCAGGCGCGGTCGGCCAGCGTGATGGCGGCGGCGATCTCCATGTTGTCGCGCACATTGGGGCCCAGTGTTTCGGGGGCCTTGCGGTAGGTATCGGCAAAGGCCGCGACAAAACTCTCGGCACGCAGTGTGTCGAAGGCACGGTCGGCGTCGCCCAGCTGCAGGTCCACCGGTTCGCAGCTCGCCACCAGCGGGCGTATGGCTTCCACGCGCTGGCGGAAGACGCGGCGTATCTCCGGGTCCACGATGCAGACACCGAAATCCTCCGTCGTGCCGACGCGCAGCGTGGACAGGTCCACCGGCCTGAGCGGCCAGAAGGCGGAGGCATCCACCGGGTAAGACAGCGGGTCGCGCGCATCGGCCCCCACGCTGGCGGACATCAGCAGCGCCGTGTCGGCCACATTACGGCCCATGGGCCCCAGCACAGAAATGACCGACCAGCCCAGCGGCCGGGCGTCATTGGCCACCAGCCCGGGCGAGGGCCGCAGGCCGACCACACCGCACAGCGAAGCCGGTATGCGCAGCGAGCCGCCGGTGTCCGAGCCGGTGCAAATCGGCAGCATGCCGGCCGCCAGCGCGGCGGCCGAGCCGCCCGAGGAGCCGCCCGCATTGAGCGCGGGGTTGAAGGGGTTGCCCGTCGCGCCCCAGACCGGGTTGCGGGTGTTGGCGCCGGCGCCCATGTCGGGCACATTGGTCTTGGCCGTGACGATGGCGCCGGCCGCGCGCAGCTTGGCCACCAGAGCGTTGTCCTCGACCGGCACATTGCCGCGCAGCCCGACATTGCCGTAAGTGGTCAGCAGGCCCGCGGTGTCCTGCAGGTCCTTCACGCCCAGCGGCAGCCCGTGCAGCGGCCCCAGCGGCCCGCCGCGCATCACCTGCGCCTCGGCTTCGCGCGCGGCTTCTCTCGCGCGCGTGAAGTCGGTCGCGCAGATCGCATTGATGGCCGGGTTGAGGTTTTCGATGCGGCTGATACAGGCGTCCATCAGCTCCACCGGCGATACCTGGCGGCTGGCGATCAGGCGGCGGAGTTCGACGGCGGAGATGTCGGGCAGGGTGGAGGGCATGTCAAATATCTTGTTAGTCGGTTTTGATCTGGGAACGTTCGGCCAGCGTCTTCATGCGCGCAATCTCGGTGGTGACCATGCCGGCCCAGTCGGGAATCGCGGCATAGCCGGGCTCGAAGCCGGCCCCTTTGAGCTTGTCGATGATCTCAGGGTTGGCCATCACCGTGGCCAGTGCTTTTTCGAGCCGCGCCTTGACGGGTGCCGGCAAGCCCTTGGGCCCCACCACGGCCAGCCAGGCATTCATGTCGACAGCGGGGTAGCCGGCTTCGGCCATGGTCGGCACATTCGGCAGCAGGGCTGAGCGCTTGTTCATGGCCACGGCGAGCACGCGGACCTTGCCGGACTTGAGCTGCTGCGATGCGGCGACCACGGTGTCGAAGGACACCGGGATCTGCCCGCCCATCAGGTCGGTCATCAGCGGGCCGGAGCCCTTGTAGGGCACATGCGTCATCTTCAGGCCCGTGGCCGTGTTGAACATCGCGCCGGCGAAATTGGAACTGGTGCCGTTGCCGAAGCTGCCGTAAAGGTATTTGTCCGGGTTGGCTTTGGCCGCCGCCACAAACTGGTGCACGTCGGTGGCCGTGACCGAGGGGTTCACCAGCATCGCCAGCGCCACCGATCCCACCATGCCGATCGGGTCAAAACCCTTGGCCGGGTCGTAGGACAGCTTGGGCTGCAGCGCCGGGTTCAGCGTGAAGGTGGAGTTGGAACTCACCAGCAGCGTGTAGCCGTCGGGCTTGGCGGCGGCCACCGCGGCCGCGCCTATGGCGGTGCCGGCGCCCGGCTTGTTCTCGATCACCACGGGCTGGCCCAACTGGTCGCCCAGGGCCTTGCCCAGGATGCGCGCCAGCACGTCGGCCGCGCCGCCGGCCGGGAAGGGCGCGACCAGCGTGATGGGCCGTTCCGGAAAGTCGGCGGCGCGCACGGGCCCGCCCATGGCTGCCAGCCCGCAGAAAAGGACGCCGCCGGCGATCAGCGCGCGGCGCAGTGCATTGATTGACATGTGTTGCATGGTAGGCCTCTTTTGAAGTTTCGGTCGAGAGTGGGACGGTGGTGGTGTCAAGGTCATCGCAGGCGGACGGGCGACAGTGCGCGGGCATCCAGGCCCTCTTGCAAAAGTTCTTCGGGCAGCGCGGCCTCGCGCAGCAGTGCATCGGCCAGCGCGCTGGCACCCGCCGCGCTCTGGATACCGTAGCCGCCCTGCGCCGCGAGCCAGAAAAAGCCTGGGCCGGCGTCGTCATGGCCTATCACCATCTCGCCGTCGGGCACAAAGGAGCGCAGGCCGGCCCAGGTGCTGGCGGGCCGGCGTATGGTCAGGGTCGTGACGCTTTCAATCTGGTGTATGCCCATGGCGATGTCCAGCTCCTCGGGCACCACGTCGTGCGGCACAGTAGGGTCCGCATTGGCGGGCGAGCCCAGCAGCTGGCCCGCGTCGGGCTTGAAGTAATAACTTTCATCGACACCCACCACGGCCGGCCAGTGCGAAGCGTCCACGCCCTCGGGCGCCTTGAAGGTGAAGGCGCTGCGCCGGTGCGGCACCAGGCCCACGGGCCGCACGCCGAACACGGCGGCCAGTTCGTCGGCCCAGGCGCCCGCGGCATTCACCACGGTGCGGGCGCGCAGGGCCTGGCCGTCGCTGAGCTCCACGGTCCAGCAGCGGCCGTCATGCGTGGCCCGCGTCACGTCGGCGCTGTTGCGCAGTTCGCCGTCCGCCCCCGCTTTCTGGCGAAAGCCGCGCAGAAAACCCTGGTGCAGGGCGTGCACGTCCATGTCCTGCGCGCCTGCGTCGTAGAGCGCGCCGTGCACCAGATCGGGCCGCAGGCAGGGTACATGGGCCAGCGTGGTGCCGGCGTCCAGCGTCTGCAGGCCGGGGCAGTTCGTCAGCAATTCCTTGCGGGAGTTCGCCAGTTCCTGTTCCTGGCCGTGCGTGGCCAGGTACAGCACGCCGCGCGGCTGCATCAGGTCCGGGGCGAAGCCCTCGGGCGGCCGTTCGTAGAAGGCCCGGCTGGCGCGCGTGAGCGCCCGCACCATGGGCGGCCCATAGGTTTCCATGAACATGGCGGCCGAACGGCCCGTGGAGTGGTAGCCCGGCTGGGACTCGCGCTCGAGCAGCGCGACGCTGCGCTGGCCGGCCAGGCGCCAGGCCAGGGAAGCGCCCGCAATGCCGGCGCCGACGATGAGTATGTCAAATTCTCGCATTTGAGAATTCTCACATGCGAGAATCGTGCCTGTCCAGCCGATTTACCCGATTTAGCCCAAACAAAGGGAAAACACCATGCCCGCACGCCCAGCACGATCCGCCCGCGCTCCCGCCGCCGCCCCCGAGGCCGATCGCGTGCAACTCGGCCTGAGCCTGCGCGGGCACCGCAAGGCGCGCCGGCTGACGCTCAAGGACTTGTCCGGCCATTCCGGCGTGGCGCTGTCCACCCTGTCCAAGATGGAACTGGGCCAGATCTCGGTCAGCTATGAAAAGCTGGCCGCCGTGGCCAAGGCGCTCGCGCTCGATGTGGGGCAGTTGATAGACGCGCGTGGCGCAGTACCTGCCGGGGGTGCGGCACCTGTCGTGGTGTGGTCTGAAGCAGGCGGGGAGGCGACCTACAGCTCGGGCCACTACGACTACCGGGCGCTGGCCAACGGGTTTCCGGGCAAGCGCATGACACCCGTGCTCGGCCGCGTCATGGCGCGCGATCGCGGTCAGTTCACGGATTTCATCCGCCACCCGGGGCAGGAGTTTGTGACGGTCCTCTCAGGCCGGGTGCGCATCGAGTTTGAAACCGGTGAAATCGTCGAAGTCGGGCGCCACGAGTCGGCCTACTTCAACAGCGGCGTCGGTCACATCTATACCTCGCTGGGCCGTGCCGATGCGCGGATACTGGTGGTCATGAGCGAGTAGCCGCTCTTGCGAACGACTCAGTGCGCTGTGGGTTCGGTCGCTGCGGCGGCATCGCCACGCAGGGCCGCAGCGTCTCTTCGCATCAAGGTGCGCACCAGCCAGGCAAACCATGCCGCGGCAATCGCCGCCGCCATCCACACCAGCATCTGCCCCAGCCGCGCCTGGTCGTCCAGCAGGTAGGCGTTGCAGATGCGCAGCGGTGAGCTTTCATAGAGATTGCCCACGACGGCCATCATGGGCAGCACATTGCCCAGGAAGAAGCCTTGCACCAGCAGGCCCGCCGGCCGCCATGACAGGCGGATGGCGGCGCCGCAGGCCAGCAGGGCCAGGTACTTCAGTATTTCAATGCGGCCGTCGATCAGCGCCAAGTCCAGCACGCGGGGAATCATCAACACCGCCAGCATCAGCGCGGTGGCGAAGAGGCCGCTGATGCCGTGGGCATTCCACACGTCCAGGTGCGCCGTCCAGCGGCCCGGCAGTGCCGCGGCGAGCAGGTAGCCGGCCAGTGCCAGCAAAGGGTATTGCACCAGCATGTGAAGCGTCATGCTGGCTTCCAGGGCGTGCCGCACACCGGGCCAGGCCAGCAGGCACAGCAGGGCCGCGGCCATACCGGCCAGTGCGCCGCGCGAAGGAACAGGCGGGATCTTCATGGCCTTCATGGGGATGGCGATGGCGCGCCGGCGCCCGCCAGGTGCTGCGCATAGTCGAGCGCGAGTTGCTGCTCCGCATAGTCGAAGATGCGAACCAGCCGGCCTTGCTGGTCGACGACCAGCAGCGCCGCGTTGTGCTCAAAATCGCCACGTCCGTCGGGCACCACCACGACCTGGAAATCCGCCAGCAGGCGCTGGGCGCCCCGCGAGTCCGGCACACGCACAAAACGCCACAGCTGCGGGTCGGCGCTCAATCGCGCCGCATAGGCCCGCAGCACGCCGGGTGTGTCGTGGCTGCCGTCGAAGCTGATGGACAGCAGCCTCACCTGGCCGCTCTGGCCGCTGCGCTCCTGCAGCGCGCGCTGCATCTGCTGGAAACTGCTACCCATCGCGAGGCAGACGGTCTGGCATCGTGTGTAGACAAAATCCACCAGCGTGACGGACTGCCCGTCCGCCAGAACCAGCGACAGCGCCTGCGGGGCAGTGCCTGGCCCGTCCACCTCGACCGCCGGGCTGGGCACTGGTTGCAGGGCGACTTCGAGCCGGCGCGCGCCCTCGGCGGTCCAGACCTGGAAGTCATGCGTCAGCCACGCGGCGGCGGCATAAGCCGCCAGGGCCAGCATGGCGCTCAGCAAGGCGGTGCGAAACATCGGAAAACTCAGGAGGCTTTGCCCGCCAGCGTCTTGAGCTCGGCGCCGCCGTTAAAGGGCGCGGTGCGTGTGCCGGCCTTGCGTTCGGCCTCGAACAATTCGGGCTTGATGGCGCCCGCCTTGTTGGTCCATTCGGAGCGGATGTAGCTGGCCACCGCGGCCAGCTCGGCGTCGCTGAGTTGCGGGAAGGCCGGCATGGCGCCCTTGAAGGTGTTGCCCATGACGGTGATCTCGCCGGTGATGCCGTGCAGCAGGATGTTGGCCACGGTGCGCTCGTCGCCGGCCACCCATTCGGAGCCGTCCAGCGGTGGAAACACCCCGGGCAGCCCCTTGCCGGTAGCCTGGTGGCAGGCCACGCAGTTGGCGGTGAACAGCTGTTTGCCGTTGGCGGATGCGCCCGCGGCACCGGCCGCCGGGCCGGACAGGTCCGCCAGGGTGCGTTTATCGCCGAGGTCGGCGCGGCCGAAGGAACCGGACAGCGCGATGTAGCCCGCGCCCCACAGCACCAATGCCGCCGCCCCGACCAGGAAGAGCAGTGGAATGGGCTGGCTTTTTTCGGAGGGCTCGGCCTGTTCGCGCTCCTGTGCCCGGCTCTCGGATGTCTTGTCGTTCAGCATGGCGTTACCTTGTGGGGCTCAGGGCTTGGGGGCGGGCGGCAGCACCGGGTAGGTGTGGTTCAGGCCCTGCAGGTACTTGACCAGGTCCAGGGCCTGGGGCGTGGGCACCACCACCTGGCCCACGTTGGGCCCGTAGGCGGGCGGCAGGGCCAGCGGCGTCTCGCCTTCGCTTTCGGCGTCTTTGGCGTCCTTGACGACGAAGAGGTAGGGATAGGACGGCATGATGGAGCCGGGCACGTAGGCGCGCGGCTGGTACAGGTGGCCCAGGTGCCAGTCCTTGCTGGGCTGGCGCGCCCCGATGTTGAACAGGTCGGGCCCGGTGCGCATGCTGCCCAACAGGTGGGGCTTGTCGTAGAAATAATCGCCGGGCACCGAAGCGCGGCCCCAGCCGCGTTCCGCATCGGGGCCGAAATTGCGGTCTCGCGGCTGCTGGCTGTGGCAATACACGCAGCCGTTGGCGATGTAGACCTCGCGCCCGCGCAGCTGCGCGCTGGTGTAGCCCTTGAGCTGCGGCGGCGGCTTGATGTCGCGCACCTGCATATAGGGCATGACCACCAGGGCCGCCGTGGCGATGCCCAGCGCCACCATGGCGCCCGAGGCCAGCTTGACTTCATTTTCCATGTGCGGCTCCCAGTTCCGTGCTTTGCGGCTCGTTGGGCCAGAACAGGGCGGCGCCCGCGCGGCCCGGCCCGAAGCGCAGCGCCATGGCCAGGAAATGGCCGACGAACACCAGGTGGCTGAGCACCATCAGGCTACCCCCGACGGATCGCCACTGGAGGTAGGGCAGGGTGACCTCCACCGAGGCCATGAAGGGCCGCGCGGCGTCCAGCATGGCCACACCCTGGAGCCAGCCGCCTATGGTGAGCCCGACAAAATAAATCATCGCCCCCACGGCCGCCAGCCAGAAATGCAGGGTGATCAGTTTGGGGTAGGGCCACTCCCAGTTCAGCACCCGGGGCATCATGAAATAGATGGCGCCGAACAGCACCATGGTGACGAAGGCATAGGCGCCCAGGTGCGCGTGGGCCACCGTGAAATGGGTGAAGTGGGTGATCTGGTTGACGCTGCGCAGCGCCTCCAGCGAGCCCTGCAGCGAGGACGCCAGGTACATCAGCCCGCCGAACATCATGAAGCGCAGCGTGGGCGAATAACGCGCCAGGTGCATGCGCCCCCGCAGCGTGGCGCCCATGTTGATGCTGAAGGCAATCACCGGGATCACCATCATGACGCTTTGCACGATGGACAGCGTGACCAGCCAGCCCGGCACCGGGCCGCCTATGAGGTGGTGGCCGCCGACCTGCCCGTAGAAAAACGCCAGCGTCCAGAAGCCCAGCAGCGAGAGGTTGTAGGAGCGTATCGGCCGGCCTATGACCTTGGGCAGGAAGTAATAGATGGCGCCCACGCTGACTGGTGTGAACCACAGGCCCAGCACGTTGTGGCCGTACCACCAGTTGGTGGTGGCCTGTTGCACCCCGGTGTGCACGCCGGGCATTTTGCCGACCAGGAAGAGCAGGGCGATCCACAGCAGCGCCGCCGTCATGTACCAGACGCTGACATACAGGTGTGACACCTTGCGGTTGACCAGGGTGTAGAGCACCGGCAGGATGACCAGGGCAAAGCCGGCGAACATGAAGATCGCGATCTGCCAGGGGATCTCCAGGTATTCCATGCCGTCGTTCCAGCCGGTGGCGATGGCGCCTATGCCGCCGGCGATGCCCATGTTGATGAGCGCGCCGCCCAGCATGACCCAGATGGCGCCGTACAGCCGGGTACGCAGCAGGCGCGGCAGCAGCCACACGATCATCCCCAGCGCGGCATTGGTGATCCAGCCGTAGAGCACGCCGGTCAGGTGCACCGTGCGTATGCGGCCGAAGGTCAGCCAGGCATAGTCGGTGAGCCAGTCGGGTTCATGCAGCTTGATCGACGAGATGAGGCCCGCCGCCGAGCCCACCACCAGCCACATGCAGGCAAAGGTGATGAACATGAACACCGGGAAGGCGGTGGAACGGTCGGAACTGATGCGGTCCAGCAGCTCGGCGGCGTCGGCCGCGTGCGTCTGTATGCCGCCTTCCTTGACCGCCTGCTGCATGGACGCCTGGGCGGCGCCCTGCAGGGCCGGGTCGTCCACCTGGCCGACTTCGCCATGCGCGAAGATCACCGAGGCGGCTGTCGGGTTCTCCACCAGCAGCCCCTTGCGCAGCGACCAGATAAACACAAACAGGCCGATGATGGACAGCAGGAAGGCGCCCAACAGGCTGACGACGGCGCTGTCCATTACGCGCTGCCTCCGGGCGCCGCAGTGGGCGCAGGGCGCCTGGAAGGCTGGGCGGCCTGGCCGCTGGTGCGTGGTGAAACTGTCATGAGTCCTCCGGTCTTGAAGGGAAGCCTGCGCCGTGGCGAAGCTTCCACTGGCATCCTGGGGCCGCGCAGGCGGTGAGCGCCAGGTGCGGAGCGCCCATCCTACGCCTTTGGCCCTGTGCAGGCCAGCCCGCAAAGCCGGCAATGCGCCGGCTGCTATGAATTTTGTAGCTTTTTTGCATTCGATGCGGCGGGCATGGACGCCCGCCCTTAATTTTTGTACGAATTAAGTTTCGCCTCATGAAGCCGTGTTAGCCTCGCGCGCATGTTGAACCGCATCCCCTCCTTCCTGCGCCATGTCGGCCCCGGCGTTGTCACCGGCGCCGCCGACGACGACCCATCCGGCATTGCCACCTATACGCAGGCGGGGGCGCAGTTCGGCACCGGGCTGCTCTGGACGGTGTTTTTGTCGCTGCCCTTCATGATCGCCATCCAGTTGGTGAGCGCTCGCATAGGGCGGGTCACCGGCAAGGGCGTGGCGGCCAACCTGAGGGAGCACACGCCGCGCGCCTTTCTGATGAGCATGGTTTTCTTGCTGGTGGTCGCCAACACCATCAACATCGCGGCCGACATCGCCGCCATGGGCGAGGCGCTGCAACTGGCCGTGGGCGGCGGCGACCATTTCCATGCGGTGGCTTTCGGCGTCATCACGGTGCTGCTGCAGGTGTTTGTGCCCTACCGCAAGCTCGCGCCCATCCTCAAGTGGCTGACGCTATTCCTGTTCGCCTATGTGATCGCCGTGTTCCTTGTGCAGGTGCAGTGGGCCCAGGTGCTGCACGACCTGGTGATTCCCAAGCTGCAATGGACCTCGGGTTACTGGATGATGATCGTCGCGCTGCTGGGCACCACGATTTCGCCCTACCTGTTTTTCTGGCAGGCCTCGCAGGAAGTCGAAGAGCTGCGCCTGAAGGGCGCGGGCCATGGGTCGGAAAAGGAAGTGCGCCGCGACCTGCGCCGCGTCAAGCGCGACACCTACATCGGCATGTTTTTCTCCAACGCCATCGCTTTCTTCATCATGGTGCTGGGTGGGGCGGTGCTGTATGCGGCCGGCATCCACGACGTGACCTCGGCCGCGCAGGCGGCGCAGGCCTTGCGGCCGCTGGCCGGCGACTTTGCCTTTGCGCTGTTTGCCGGCGGCATCATCGCCACCGGCCTGCTGGCCGTGCCGGTGCTGGCCTCGTCGGCCGCCTATGCGGTGGCCGAAGCCTTCGGCTGGCCCGAAGGCCTGGAGCGCCACTGGTACGAGGCCAAGCGCTTTTACGCCATCATCGTTATCGCCACGGTGGTCGGCACCGGCATGGACTTCACCAGCATAGACCCGATGAAGGCGCTGTACTGGAGCGCCGTGATCAACGGCGTGGTGGCCGTGCCCATCATGGCCGGCCTGATGCTGCTGGCCGGCCGCAAATCGGTGATGGGCAAGTTCACCTCGGGCTTCAAGACCACCTGGTTCGGCTGGGGCGGTGTGGTGGTGATGGGCTTTGCGGTGCTGATGATGTTGCTGGACTTGTTCCGGCCATTCTTCTAGGACCGGTCACTCTTTATTCCTCTCCAAGAGGGGAAGCAGATTCATATCCGCAGATTACGCAGATTTACGCAGATAAAGATAAACAGACAAACCCGATGTGAGGTCGTATGGCCAGCATAAGGGAATAGGCCTGAAGCCTTGGGTAAAAAAGTCTTGTTTTTAATCTGCGGAAATCTGCGTAATCTGCGGATAAATTCCTATCCTAGGAACCGTCACGGCGCATGACCCACAAACGCCGCGGCCCCGCGCCCTGTTCGCCCAGCTTGTCAAAAGGGTTGCGCAGCCGGCATTTGTCAATCGACAGGCAGCCGCAGCCTATGCAGTCGTCCAGCGTGTCACGCAGCTTCTTGAGCTGCGCCATGCGTTCGTCCAGGTCGGCGCGCCAGGCGGCCGACAGGCGCTCCCAGTCCGCGCGGCTGGGCGCGGCCTTCGCGGGCAGGGTGGACAGGGCCGCCTCGATGTCGGCCAGCGCGATGCCGACCCGCTGCGCCACACGCACAAAAGCCACACGGCGCAGCATCTCGCGCGCGTAGCGTCGCTGGTTGCCCTCGGTGCGGGTGCTGCTGATCAGCCCCTTGGTTTCATAAAAATGCAGGGTTGAAACCGCCACCCCGCTGCGCCGCGCCATGTCGCCGACCGAGAGCGTGGGGAAGATGCCGGCCTGTTCGAGTTCCGTGCCCATGGGTTTCCTTGAAAAAAAGTGCTTGACCTCAACTTTACTTGAGGTTCCAGACTCCTGCTTTTGCGGGCCAACCTGGCCCGTTTTTTTCAAAGGAGTTGTTTCCATGTCCAGCGATTCATCCAGCCCCGCTTCTTCTTCCGCCTCCGTGTTCCGCGTCGACAAGTTTGTTGTGCCCTCGCAGTCGATATCCGCTTTTGTCGAGCGCATCCACCAGGTCCAGCGCATGCTGGGCGAGCAACCTGGCTGCCTGCAAAAACACGTGTTGACCCAGACCGGCGACAGCAGCGAGTTCGATGTGGTGACGGTGGTGGAGTGGGCCAGCGCCGACGCGGTGGCCGCCGCCCAGGCCGTGATGCAAAAGCGGCTCGCGAGCGAAGGTTTTGATATCCAGGCTTTCAGGAAAAAGCTGGGTGTGCGCGGGGATTCGGGGATGTACCGTGAGGCCTGAGCTTCGAACTAATGCAAAAAATGTACTAACTTTGATGAAGAGACTTGCGCCGCCTCCGAAGGCGGCGGAATTCCGCCAGAGGACTTTGACATTGGCTACATCAAAATCGCGCGGTGAAAGTTTAGTTGCCTATGCGCACACTCAGTTTTTTCTGCAGATGGAGGATGACAAGGTCGATAGTCGCCACTAGACTGCGGGCAATTGCGGAGCGGCATGCGAATCTCTCATTGTGGGTAGTCCTTTGAGTATTCGCTATCGAGAAGACGAGCCCTCTGTGAGCGATCGCGGCCGGATCTGAACACAAGACCAACGAGATGCTGGCGTTGACGTGTCTAATGTTGGCTCCTTGCGTGGTCTTTGGTGCTGTCTGTTTCTTAAATGCCGGCGTGAATTAAGTGGTGTTGAATTGCCCTGAGAGCAGGGTCATTCAACAGTCAATGAGGGAATCGATATGACTGATGGAAAATACACTAACCCATTTCTGGCATTTCTGATACTGGGCTTAATGTTTCTGGGCATGGCTTGCTCCGAAATTTATGGACGTGCGTCGATTGAAGCAGACGGTTTAATTGTTGGCAGGGAAGTCGTGTGTCAGCAGCCAAAAAACAATCGATGCGCGACAAACTACTTGCTGAAACGCACGGCCGATAACTCGCTGTACTCCTATTCAGCGGGACCTGTGGACCAGTCGTTGTCTTCGGAGTTGGGAGTTGGCGCTTCTGTAAGAAAGCAGCGCTGGCATTTGAAGTACGAAGTCAATGGAAAGGAAGTCGATGATTTCCCCGTTCTCTTCTATGTAAGTTTGCTGGCAATTGGTTTTTTTGCGATTGGCCTATGGATTTCTAAGACGATTAACAGGCCACGTTGAGCAACTCCAGATCCAAGGCTTGGATCACATAGTGCACGAATCTATTTGGACATGTCGAAGGCGAGCCACTCAGCGAAATCAACCCTGCTGGCCTGATGGGTTGATGGGTTGAGGCATTGGCCTTATAGAAAGCCCAAATGCGCTAGCCCAGCGCACGCAAGACGTTCTCCGCAGTAGCAGGAGCCGTCAACCTCACCGGCGAGTCTTGCTCCCGGCGCGCCCCCACCGCATCGCGCAAAGCCTCATACACGCTGATCGCCAGCATCAGCGGCGGCTCGCCCACGGCCTTGCTGCCGAAGACGTTGTCTTCGCGGTTGGGTTCGGGCCACAGGGCTATCTTGAAGTGTTCGGGCACGTCGCCTGTGGCCGGGATTTTGTAGGTGCTGGGTGCGTGGGTGCTGAGCAGGCCCTTGTCGTTCCACACCAGTTGTTCGGTCGTGAGCCAGCCCATGCCCTGGATAAAACCGCCTTCGATCTGGCCTATGTCTAGGGCCGGGTTGATGCTGGTGCCCACGTCGTGCAGGATGTCGACCTTGAGCACGCGGCTTTCGCCGGTCAAAGTATCTATCGCGACTTCAGTGCAGGCCGCGCCGTAGGCGAAGTAGTAGAAAGGCCGGCCGGTCAGCGTGGTTTTGTCGTAGTGGATTTTGGGCGTGCGGTAAAAACCGTCGCTCCACAGCTGTATGCGGTTGGCGTAAGCCAGTTTCACGACCTCGGTGAAGGGCCGCGCGCCTGCGGGCGTGACGACCTCGCCGTTTTCAAACTGCACGGCGCCCGCGCCGCAGCGGTCCAGGCCGGCGACGAACTGCGCGAGGTTGTCGCGCACATTGCGGGCCGCGTACTGCGCGGCGCGCGCATTGAGGTCGGTGCCGGCCGAGGCGGCGGTGGCCGAAGCGTTGGGGACTTTGCTGGTGTCGCTGGCCGTGGCCAGCACCTGGGTGAGGGGCACACCGAGTTCGTCGGCCACGATTTGCGCGACCTTGGTATTGAGGCCCTGGCCCATTTCGGTGCCGCCGTGGTTCACCTGCACGCTGCCGTCGGTATAGACATGCACCAGCGCACCGGCCTGGTTGAACAGGGTGGCGGTAAACGAGATGCCGAACTTGACGGGGGTGAGGGCGATGCCACGCTGGATGACTTCGCTTTTGGCATTCCAAGCGGCGATGGCTTCGCGCCGCTGCCGGTAGTGCGAGGTCTGCTCCAGCTTGGCCAGCAGCGGTTCGAGGATGTTGTCCTCGACCTTCATCTGGTAGTGCGTGGTATCGCGGCGCCGTTCCGGCACGGTCGCGCTCGCCGCCGCGACGACTTCGTCGCTGTACAAGTTGCGCCTGCGCACGTCCAGCGGGTCCAGGCCCAGGCTGCGCGCGATGTCGCCCATGATGGTTTCGATCACGATCATGCCCTGCGGACCGCCGAAGCCGCGGAAGGCCGTGTTGCTCTGGGTGTTGGTCTTGCAGCGGTAGGAGGCGATCTCCACGTCTTCGAGGAAGTAGGCGTTGTCGGCGTGGAAGACCGCGCGGTCGGCCACCGGGCCTGAAAGGTCGGCGCTAAAGCCGCAATTGACCGCCATCATGAGCTTGAGGCCGGTGAGCCGGCCAGTGGCGTCAAAGCCGATGTCGTATTCATAGGCAAAGGGGTGGCGCTTGCCGGTGACCATGAAGTCGTCGTCGCGGTCCAGCCGCAGCTTGACGGGGCGGCGCAGCTTGTGGGCGGCAATCGCGGCCCAGACGGCCATCTGGCCCGATTGCGTTTCCTTGCCGCCAAAGCCGCCGCCCATGCGCCTGCACTCCACGCGCACCGCATGGTTGGCAATGCCCAGCGCATGCGAGACCCAGTGCTGAATCTCGCCGGGGTGCTGGGTGCTGGAATACACCAGCCATTGCTGCTGCTCCTGCGGCACGACGTAGGCGACCTGGCCCTCGAGGTAAAAGTGTTCCTGGCCGCCGACTTCGAGTGTGCCCTGCAGCCTGTGGGCGGCTTTTTTCAGCGCGGCGGCCGCGTCGCCGCGTTTCACAAACACCGGCGGCAGCACATAACTTTGGGCCTTGAGCGCGTCCTGCACCTTGAGCAGTGCCGGCAAGGCTTCTATATGGCACACCACCTTGCGCGCGGCACGGCGCGCCTGCATCACGGTATCGGCCACCACCACGCCTATGACCTGGCCTATGTGCTGCACGGTATCTTGCGCGAACACTGGTTCGTCATGCGAGAAGTTGCCCAGCACAGTGTCGCCGGGAATGTCACGCGCGAGGATCACGTCGCGCACACCGGGCATGGCGAGAGCGGCGGCCGTGTCAACACCCAGCAATCGGCCGTGCGCTACGGTGGACAGAATCGGCGCGGCATGCAGCGTGCCGCGCAGTTCGGGAATGTCGTCGACATAGGTCGCGGCGCCGGCCACCTGCGCGCGCGCGCTTTCATGCGGTGTGGAGCGGCCGGCCGCGCGCGCGCCGGCGGGCTGGCGAGCCAGCGACTGCTTTTGGGCCGGGTCGGCGGGCGGCATGCTGTCGGCGCGGGCATTGGCCGTGCGCACCTCGGGGTCGGCCATCGCATCGCGGCTCACGGACATGTCCTTGGCGTTCATGCGGCCTCCTCCAGCCGGAAGGAGGCCAGGTTGATTTGCTGCAGGCCCTGGCTTTCGAGCCAGTAGCGCTGCAGCAAATTGCCCAGCACCTCGCTGCGGTAGGCGGCCGAGGCCCGCATGTCGGAGATAGGCGAAAACTCGGCGCGCAAGGCGGCCATGGCCTGGCGCACGGTGGCCTGGGTCCAGGGCTTTCCGGTAAGCGCCGCTTCGGTCTGCACCGCGCGCACGGGGGTGGCAGCCACGCCGCCCGCGCCTATCGAGGCGGCGATGACCTTGCCGTCTTGCACTTGCAGGTTGATCGCCAGGCAGACGGCGGAGATGTCGTCGTCATAGCGTTTGGAGATTTTGTAGACCTTCATCGCTTCCCCGGGCTGTGGCCGGGGCACCTTGATCCAGGCCAGCACCTCATCCGCGGCCATCACATTCTGGCGGTAGCCGGTGTAGAGCTTCTCCAGCGGCATCTCGCGGTGGCCGCGCACGCTCATCAGCACCACATTCGCGTTCAAGGCGATGAGCAAGGGCATGGAGTCGCCGATCGGCGATCCGTTGGCGACGTTGCCGCCCAGGGTGCCCGAGTTGCGCACCGGCAAGCCGGCAAAGCGGGTCGCGAAGTTGTGCAGCTGCGGCCGGTCTTTCGCCAGTGCCGCATAGGCGTCGGCCAGCGTCACGGCCGCGCCTATGGCGATGTGATGCGGGTAGTGTTCAATACGCCGCAGCTCTTCCACCTTGGTGACGTCAATCACCTGGCCGAATTCCTGATGCATCTTGGTGACCCAGAGGCCCACGTCGGTGCAGCCGGCGACCAGCTGGGCGCCGGGCCGGTCGGCGCGGGCCTGCAGCAGACCGGCCAGGGTGCGCGGGGCCAGGTAGGCTGTTTCGGTCACGCCGGGTTCGGAGCGCAGTAACTGGAGCTTGCGCAGCAGCGCGGTTTCATCGACCTTCACGGGCGGCAGCGCCGCCATGGACTGGGCGGCGTCCAGGATGGGCCGGTAACCGGTGCAGCGGCAAAGATTGCCCGAGAGTTCTTCCTGCGCGAGCTCGCGGCTGATGGGCTCGCCCTTGCAGACATGGTTTTGGTACATGCCGAACAGGCTCATGACAAAGCCCGGGGTGCAGAAGCCGCATTGGGAGCCGTGTTCATTCACCATGGTCTGTTGCGCCGGATGCAAGGCGCCGTCTTGAGCCAGGTCCTCCACGGTCCACAAGGCCATGCCGTCAACCGAATGCGCCAGCCGAATGCAGCTGTTGATGGCACGGTACTGAACCTGCCCGCCGGCCGCCTCGCCCAGTACCACGGTGCAGGCGCCGCAGTCGCCCTCGCCGCAGCCTTCCTTGGTGCCGCTGCAGGCCAGGTCCTCGCGCAGCAGCTCCAGCAGGGTGCGGCTGGGTGGTACATTGCTGACGGAAACAACTTCCCCCCGCCTGATGAAACGGATGGGTCTGGAAAAAAGTGGGACAGCCATGCTTCAGGTTAAACACTCACGCCGTGCCCGGCATATCAAAGCCCATATCAAGCGCATGGGTGAAAAGGTATGAAAGACCAGGCGCTTTTCGACAAGATAGACCTCCATCTCATCAGGGTCTTGAACACCGTGCTTACTGAACGCAGCGTATCACGCGCCGCCATCCGACTGGGTATGTACCAGCCCGCCGTCAGCGCGGCGCTCAAGCGCCTGCGGGTGCTGGCCGGCGACCCCATCCTGGTGCGTTCGGGCGCGGGCATGGTGCCTACCGATGCCGGCCTGCGCATGATTGAGCCCTCGGCCAGCATTTTGCGCGCGGCCGGCATGCTGTTCAGCGATGCCCGCGGCTTCGACCCGGCCACGGCCGACACCACCTTCCGCCTGGCGGCCAGCGACTACCTGGACCCGCTTTTTTTGCCGCAGCTGGTGGCGCAGATCAAGGCGCAGGCGCCGCGTTGCCGCATCGAGATCCAGCCGCTGTCGGCAGACTCCGACTACCGCGCGCAGCTGGCGCAGGGCCAGGCCGACATCGTGATCGGCAACTGGGCCGCGCCGCCCGACGACCTGCACATGGCGCGCCTGTTCGGCGACGAGGTGGTCTGCCTGGTGGCCAAGGACCACCCCGCGGTGCGCCGCGGCTGGGATACCGCAAGCTGGCTGGAAGCCGAGCACATCGCGCCTTCGGCGCTGCACCCGGGCGCCAAGGGCGTGATCGACGAGCACCTGGACGCGCTGGGCCTGGTGCGCAACATCACGGTGCGCTGCCCGCATTTCGGCCTGATGCCGTCCATGGTGGCATCAAGCTTGCTGGTGATGACCACGGGCCGCCAGTATTGCGAACGTTTTTCCGGCATCCTGCCGGTCGCCATACTGCCCAGCCCGGTGGCGTTCCCACGCATGATGTATTACCAGCTCTGGCACGAACGCACCCATGCCTCGAATGCCGCGAAATGGCTGCGCGAGAGAGTCAAGTCCGTGGCGTCCATGCTGCGAAAAGAATGACTTTGCGTGACGGGTGGGCGTAAGCCACCCGCCTGGCTCCCTAGAATACCGACGACCTTAAAAAAAACGGACACCACGAGACAATGAGCGCAGCACAGCCCCCCACCGACAGCCCTTCCGGGCCGCAAGCGCGGCTGCGGCTTGAGGGCATCAGCAAAAGTTATCCCGGCGTGCTGGCCAACAGCGGCATTTCGCTGACCGTGCGGCCCGGCGAGATCCACGCCGTGCTTGGCGAGAACGGAGCGGGCAAATCCACGCTGATGAAAATCATCTACGGCGCCGTCAGGCCCGACACCGGCACCGTGGCCATGGACGGCCAACTGGTGACGGTGCGCAACCCACACGAGGCTCGGGCGCTGGGCATCAGCATGGTGTTCCAGCATTTCAGCCTGTTCGACACGCTCACCGTGGCCGAAAACGTCTGGCTGGGGCTGGACAAACACCTGAGCCTGGCCGACGTCTCGGCCCGCATCGTGCAGACCACCCAGGCTTACGGCTTGCAACTGGACCCGGCGCGGCCGGTGCACACGCTCAGCGTGGGTGAGCGCCAGCGTGTCGAAATCGTGCGCGCGCTGCTCACGAATCCCCGGCTGCTGATTCTGGATGAGCCAACCTCGGTGCTGACGCCGCAGGCGGTCGAGAACCTGTTTGTCACCCTGCGCCAGCTGGCCGCGCAGGGCTGCAGCATTCTCTACATCAGCCACAAGCTGCATGAAATCCGCGCGCTGTGCACCGCCTGCACCGTGCTGCGCGGCGGCAAGGTCTCGGGTGAATGCGACCCGCGCCAGGAGTCGAATGCCTCGCTGAGCCGCCTCATGATTGGTGCCGAGCCGCCCGCGCTGGAACACCGCGAGCTGCACGCCGGCGCCGTGGTGCTGGACGTCAAGCGGCTGGATTTGCCCAAGGAAGAACAGTTCGGCGTGGACCTGCACCAGGTGGCGCTGCAGGTGCGTGCCGGCGAAGTGGTCGGCATTGCCGGCGTCTCGGGCAACGGCCAGAAGGAATTGCTCTACGCGCTTTCGGGTGAAGACACCCGTGCCGCCGGCGAGGCCATCGTGGTCAAGGGCCAGGCGGTGGGCAAGCTGGGGCCGCACCGGCGCCGGGCGCTGGGCCTGCATTTTGTGCCGGAAGAGCGCCTGGGCCGCGGCGCCGTGCCAACGCTCTCGCTGGCGCGCAACCTGTTGCTCACGCGCAAGGAGTCCGTGGCCGGCAACGGCTGGCTGAACCGCGGCGCGCTGCAGGCGCAGGCCGAACGCATCATCGCCGCCTACAAGGTCAAGTCGGGCGGGCCGCAGGCGGTGGCCAAGTCGTTGTCGGGCGGTAACCTGCAGAAGTTCATCATGGGCCGCGAGATCGACGCCCAGCCCACGCTGCTCATCGTCTCGCAGCCGACCTGGGGTGTGGACGTGGGCGCTGCCACGCAGATACGCGGCGAGCTGCTCAAGCTGCGCGATGCCGGCTGCGCGGTGCTGGTGGTCAGCGAGGAGCTGGAAGAATTGTTCGACATCTGCGACCGGCTTTATGTGATGGCCAAGGGCCAGCTCTCGCCCTCGCTGCCGCGCGCCGACGCGACGGTGGAGCGAGTGGGGCAGTGGATGAGCGGCCTGTGGGCGCAGACGGAGGTGGCCCATGGCGCAGCTTGAAGTCCGCCCCCAGCCGTCCGCCTTCTGGAGCTATGCCTCGCCGCTGCTGGCCCTGCTGATCACCGTGTTGATCGGCGTGGCGCTGTTTGTGGCCCTCGGCAAGGACCCGGTCAAGGGCCTGCAGGTGTTTTTCTGGGAACCCATCAAGTCGCCGTACGCCATCGGCGAGTTGCTGGTCAAGGCCACGCCGCTGCTCATCATCGCGCTGGGGCTGGCCGTGTGCTTTCGCTCCAATGTCTGGAACATAGGCGCCGAAGGCCAGTTCGTCATGGGCGCCATCGCGGCCGGCGGCATCGCGCTGCTCGCGGAAAAAACCACGGGCCCCTGGATTGTTCCGGCCATCCTGCTGGCCGGCATCGCGGGCGGCATGGCCTGGGCCGGCCTCACGGCCCTGCTGCGCGACCGCTTCAATGCCAATGAAATCCTGGTCAGCCTGATGCTGGTCTATGTGGCCGACATGGTACTCAACTTCCTGGTCTTCGGCCCCTGGAAAGACCCCAACGGCTACAACTTCCCTCAGACCAAGACCTTTGAGGCCGTGACGCAGATTCCCCGGCTCATGCAGGGCTCGCGCGTGAACATCGGCATCGTCCTCGCTTTGCTGGGCGTGGCCGGGCTGTGGCTGTTTTTGTTCCGCACCTATGCCGGCTTCCGGCATGAGGTCAGCGGCCTGGCGCCCGCGGCCGCGCGCTACGCCGGCTTTTCGTCGCGCCGCGCGCTGTGGCTGGCCTTGCTGACCTCGGGCGCCGCCGCGGGCCTGGCCGGCGCGCTGGAGGTGGCCGGCCCCATAGGCCAGCTCACGCCCTATGTGCCGGCGGGCTACGGCTTTGCCGCCATCATCGTGGCCTTTGTGGGGCGGCTGCACCCGGTGGGCGTGGTGTTCTCGGCCATCCTGATGAGCATGTTTTATATAGGCGGCGAGCTCGCGCAGTCGCGTCTGGGCCTGCCCAAGTCCATCACGGGCGTGTTCCAGGGCCTGCTGCTGTTCAGCCTGCTGGCCTGCGACACCCTGATCGCCTACCGCCTGAGGCTGGCCAAACCCATCACCATGCCGGTGGCCACGCCGCCGTCGTCCGAAGTCCTCAAAGGAGCCGAGTGATGGATTCCACCGCGCTGCTGATCGCCGCGACGCTGAGCGCCGGCACCGTGCTGGCCATCGCGGCCCTGGGCCTGCTCATCAATGAAAAAGCCGGCGTCGTCAACCTGGGCGCCGAGGGCATGATGCTGTGCGCCGCCATCGCCGGTTTTGCCACCGTGGTGCACACCGGCAACAGCTGGCTGGGCTTTGCGGCCGGCATGGCGGCGGGTGCCTTCCTGGCGGCTGTTTTCGGGGTGCTGGTGATCTGGCTCAACACCAACCAGTACGCGACCGGCCTGGCGTTGAGCCTGTTCGGCGCGGGTTTTTCGGCCTTTGCCGGCATCAAGTACGTGCAGGAAAAACTGCCCGAGCAGCCGCACTACCCGATTCCCTTCCTGGCCGATGTTCCGCTGTTGGGCCCGGCGCTGTTCCGCCAGCACCCCATGGTCTATATCGCGATGGCGCTGACGGCCGGGCTCATCTGGTTTTTGTACCGCACGCGCGCCGGCCTGGTGCTGCGATCCGTCGGCGAAAGCCCCGAATCGGCGCATGCGCTGGGCTACCCGGTGCGGCGCATACGGCTGGCCGCCGTGGTGGCCGGCGGCGCGCTCTGCGGCCTGGCCGGCGCCTATGTGTCGGTGGCCTACACGCCGCTGTGGGTCGAGGGCATGATCGCCGGCAAGGGCTGGATCGCGCTGGCGCTCACCACCTTCGCTACCTGGCGCCCGGCACGGGTGTTGCTTGGGGCTTACCTGTTCGGCGGGGTGACCATGCTGCAATTTCACCTGCAAAGCCTGGGCGTGAACGTGCCCACGCAGTTTTTGAGCATGCTGCCCTACCTGGCTACCATCGTGGTGCTGGTGCTGATCTCGCGCAACCCGCTGTGGATTCGCGTCAACATGCCCAGCTCCATCGGCAAGCCGTTTTACCCCGGGGCATGAGGACCCGCTTCCGGGTTTCCGCCGCATAATTGCATTTTTTAAGCGCACCCTGTTTTACTTTCTTCACCTTCCTTCCACGAAAGCGAGATGACATGACTGACCTGCAAAAACGTTCCCTGCTCAAGCTGGCGGCCCTGTCCGCGGTGGCTGCGGCAGCCCTGGTGGGTTGCGGCAAAAAGGAAGAGGCGGCACCGGCAGCTCCGGCCGCCGCGCCCGCGGCTGCGGCGCCCGCCGCCAAGGCCGAACCCCTGAAGGTGGCGTTTGCCTACGTCGGCCCGGTGGGCGACGGCGGCTGGACCTATGCCCACGACAACGGCCGCAAGGCGGTGCAGCAGGCTTACGGCGACAAGGTCGTCACCAGCTTCGTCGAAAAAGTGCCCGAGTCGGCCGACGCCGAACGTGTGATCCGCGACATGGCGGCCCAGGGCAACAAGCTGATCTTCGGCACCACCTTCGGCTACATGGAGCCCATGCTCAAGGTCGCCGGCGACACCAAGGACGTCAAGTTCGAGCACGCCACCGGCTACAAGCAGGCCGACAACATGCGCACCTATGACAGCCGCACCTACGAAGGCGCCTACATGGCCGGCGTGATTGCGGGCAAGATGAGCAAGACCGGCACGCTGGGCGTGGTCGGCTCGGTGCCGATTCCCGAAGTCGTGCGCAACATCAACAGCTTCACGCTGGGCGCGCAGTCGGTCAACCCCAAGGTCAAGACCAAGGTGGTCTGGGTCAACGAATGGTTCAACCCGCCCAAGGAAACCGAAGCCGCCACCGCCCTGATCAACGGCGGCGCCGACGTGCTGTTCCAGAACACCGATTCCTCCGCCGTGCTGCAGACCGCCGAAAAAATGGGCAAGCGCGCCTTTGGCTGGGATTCCGACATGACCGCCTACGGCCCCAAGGCCCACCTGGCCTCGGCCATCATCAACTGGGGCCCTTACTACGTGAAGTCCGTGGGTGAGGCGCTGGAAGGCAAATGGACCGGCAACACCGCCTCCTGGTGGGGCGTCAAGGAAGGCGCGATCGACATCGTCTCGATTGCCGCCGACGTGCCCGACGAGACCAAAAAGCGCATCGACGAAGTCAAGGCGGGCCTCAAGGACGGCAGCTTCTCGATCTGGAAAGGCCCGATCACCGACAACACAGGCAAGGAACTGCTGGCCAAAGACGTGGTAGCCGACGACAAATTCCTGGGCGGCCTGAAGACTTACGTCAAGGGCGTTGAGGGCAAGGTTCCAGGTAACTGATGAAGTGCCTTTCCCCGGGAGTGCGGAGTATTGCTCCCTCTCCCTTTGGGAGAGGGCAGGGGTGAGGGCCGGGGCCTGTGCGTGGGACGACGATGTTTCGTCCGCCACTGGCCCTCACCCTAACCCTCTCCCAGGGGGAGAGGGAATAAATCCCGGTTCGGCTGCCTCCAGGCAGCCTTTTGTTTTTCAGGGAGCCGATATGTCTTTTTCCGTCAAACCCGTGGCCGCCGACCGCCTGCCCGAGCTGCTCAGGCGCATGCCCAAGGCCGAGCTGCACATGCACATCGAGGGCTCGCTGGAGCCCGAACTGATCTTCGCGCTGGCCAGCCGCAACAATGTCTCGATTCCCTACCGCAGCGTCGAAGAGCTGCGTAGCGCCTATGCCTTCACCAACCTGCAGAGCTTTCTCGACATCTATTACGCCGGCGCCAGCGTGCTGATCACCGAGCAGGATTTTTACGACATGGCGCATGCTTACCTGCGCAAGGCGGCGGCCGACAATGTGCTGCACACCGAGATGTTCTTCGACCCGCAGACCCACACGGCGCGCGGCGTCAGCATGGCGACTGTGGTGAACGGCCTGCATCGCGCCTGCGTGGATGCTCAGGCCGAATTCGGCGTCAGCGCCTCGCTGATCCTGTGCTTTTTGCGCCACCTGAGCGAGGAGGACGCATTTGAAACGCTGGAGCAGGCCCTGCCGTTTCGCGACAAGTTCATAGGCGTAGGCCTGGATTCAGGCGAAGTCGGCAACCCGCCCGAAAAGTTTGCCCGCGTCTTCGCGCGCTGCCGCGAGTTGGGCTTTCACCTGGTCGCCCATGCGGGCGAGGAGGGGCCACCCGAATACGTCTGGACGGCGCTGGACGTGCTCAAGGTCGAGCGCGTGGACCACGGCGTGCGTTCCAGCCGCGATGCATCGCTGATGCGGCGCCTGGCGCAAGACCGCATTCCACTGACGGTGTGCCCGCTGTCCAACCTCAAGCTCTGCGTGTTCCCCGACCTGGCCAGCCACAACCTGCGCGAACTGCTGGACGCCGGCCTGGCCGCCACCGTCAATTCCGATGACCCGGCCTACTTCGGCGGCTATATGAACGAGAACTTCACGCAGACCTTCGCGGCCACCGGCATGGATGCGCGGCATGCCTATACGCTGGCACGCAACAGCTTCGAAGCGAGTTTTATCGACGCCTCGGCCAAGGCGCGTTTTGTGGACCGCCTCAACGAAAGCTTTGAGCGCTTTCGCTGATTGCCGCTGCGTTTATCCGCAGATGATTTATCCGCAGATTACGCAGATTTACACAGATTGAAGACAGGAGTTTTGTATTCAAGACTTCATATCCGCCCCCTGCGGTGGACACACGACCCTTCATCACATTTTTCTTAATCTGCGTAAATCTGCGTAATCTGCGGATGTATTTCTGCGAATCCAGGCTCCCGGGGTTATTAGGCCGGGCGCCTGCCCAGCCGGCAGCTCAAACGTATGATCCGGGTAGAACCATAGAGCAAGCAAGGACCCCGGGCATGGCCTCCACATCGCAGCCGCATCAAGAGTCTTCCCCCGCGCCGCACGGCGCCTGGCCCATCGCGCTGGCCGGGCTGGTGGCACTGGCCGTGGCCATGGGCATAGGGCGCTTTGCCTTTACGCCGTTGCTGCCCATGATGCTGAGCGACGGCGTGGTCGACCTGCCCACGGCCAGCTGGCTGGCCAGTGCCAACTACTTCGGCTACATGCTGGGCGCCATCCTGTGCACGCTGCAGCCCTGGCTGTGGGCGCGTTTCGGGGGCCTGCCTTCGCTGGCGTATTCGTCGCTGGTGCGCGCGGGGCTGGTCGCGACGGGTGTGCTCACGCTGGCTATGGGCTGGCATGTGCCGGCCGCTTGGCCGTTTCTGCGTTTTGCGGCGGGTGTGACCAGCGGGGTGGTGTTTGTGTTCACTTCGGGTTGGTGCCTCTCGCAACTCGCCAAACGCGGCGTGCCCGCGATGGGCGGCATCATCTATGTCGGCCCCGGCGCGGGCATTGTGGTGAGCGGCCTCTTTGCCACCGGTATGGTGGCCTGGCAGTGGACGGCCGCCACCGGCTGGGTGATTTTTGGTGTGCTGTCTTTTGTGCTGACCGCCGCCGTGTGGCATGTCTTGCGCGGTGGTGACGAGCGCCTCATTCCACTGGCGCCGCGCGCGGCCGCGCAGCCGGGCAGTGCGGCGCAGCACCATGGCAATGCCGAGATGACCTTGCTCACGCTGGCCTACGGCCTGGCCGGTTTCGGCTACATCATCACCGCCACCTTTTTGCCGGTGATCGCGCGCGCGGCGCTGCCGGGCTCGGCATGGCTGGACATGTTCTGGCCCATCTTCGGCCTCGGCGTGATGCTGGGCGCGTTGCTGGCTACAAGATTGCCACCGGGCAAGGACTTTCGCCTGCTGCTGGCCGGCTGCTACTTTTTGCAGGCCCTGGGCATTGCGGCCAGCCTCTGGAGCCCCAGCCTGGCGGGCTTTGCCATCGGCAGCCTGATGCTGGGCATCCCCTTTACCGCCATCACTTTCTTTGCGATGCAGGAAGTGCGCCGCCTGAAGCCCGCTACGGCCGCGAGCTTCATCGGCTTGCTGACTGCCACTTACGGTGTGGGGCAGATCCTGGGCCCGCCGCTGGTGGCCGTGCTGCTGCGCCACACGCCCAATGCGGGCGCGGGCTTTACGCTGTCGCTGGAGATTGCCGCCGCCACGCTGCTGCTGGGCGCCGGCCTCTACCTGTGGATGGCCAGGGCCTACCCGGTGCGGCCGTCGCTGCCGTCCGGCCAAACCGTTGCGGGCAAATAGGGCGCCTGGCTTCAGCCCGGACCGGGCTGCTGCACCAGCGCCATGGCGAACTTGCCGCCGCCCACCGACCAGTCCGAGTAGTCGTTCTCGTGCATGAAGATAAACACATCGTCGGGCGCCACGCTGGCGTTGGCTTTTAAATTGCGCGCGATGGCCGCGTAAAGCCCGCGTTTCATCGCGTCGCTGCGGCCGCGCCGCAGCGTGATCTCCACGACCACCGGCCGATCCGAGCGCGCCATGCCGTTGAAAGTCCGGTCGAAGAAGAACTGCCCGGCATCGTAGTCGCTCACCATGTTGAACAGCTCGTCCGCGGGCATGCCTATGCTGTCGATCAGGGCCTGGTGTATGCCCATGACGATGCCTTGCCGGTGCTCGGGGCTGGTGCTCTGGTGGACGTTGGTACGGATAAAAGGCATGTGATTTTTCCTCAATTGAAGTTGTTGCAGGCCAGCTGCTTGTTTTGCCAGGGTGCCGCGAATTCTGCCGGGCAAGGTTCACCAGGAAAAACGATTTCTTGGCGCATCCTATGTGCAATAAACTCACATCATGAAGCGCCGCCTTCCACCCCTGAATGCCTTGCGCGCCTTTGAGGCCGCCGCCCGGCTGGGCCGCATGACGGCCGCCGCCGAGGAGCTGTCGGTCACGCCGGGCGCCATCAGCCGGCAGGTGCGGCAGCTGGAACAGTCGCTGGGCGTGGTGCTGTTCGAGGGCGCCAAAAACAAGCCGCAACTGACGGCCGCCGGTGCCTCGCTGTGGCCGGCGCTGTCCGCCGCGCTGGACCAAATGGAGGCGGCCGTGCGCGAGGTGCGCAGCGGCGAGGCCGGAACGCTGGACGTGTGCTGCTTCAGCACCTTCACCGTCAAATGGCTGATCCCGCGCCTGTATGGCTTCAATGCGCTGCATCCCGATACCGAGGTTCGCCTCAGCGCGGCCGAGCATGCGCCGGACCTGGACCGCGACCGTTACGACCTCGTCATCACGGTCGCCGAACGCGGCAGCCAGGCCTCGGCCACCTTGCTGCCGCTGTTTGTGGAGCGCCTGGGGCCGGTCATGGCGCCCGCGCTGGCGGCCAGGGTGGCTGTGCGCAAGCCCCAGGACCTGGCCGGCCTGCCGCTGCTGCACACGACGACGCGGCCTGACGCATGGCGCATGTGGTGCGCGTCGCGCGGCAGCGACCTGGCGGTGCAGGGCGGCCCGGCCTTTGAGCACTATTACTTCACGCTGGAGGCCGCGGTGGGCGGGCTGGGCGTCTGCATCGCGCCCTGGCACCTGGTGATGGACGACCTGCGCGCCGGCCGCCTGGTGGCGCCGCTGGGCTTTGAGGAAAGCGCCTACCAGTACGTGGCCAGGCGCCGCGCCGGGCCGCATGCGCGGCTGGACAGCTTTTGCGGCTGGCTGCAGCAGCAGGCGCGCGAGATGCCCGTGCCCTGAGGCTGATTCGTCGCTAAATCCCCTGAAATCCCGCCATCCGGCCTGAACCGGTAAAATCAGGACTTCAGCGTGCTGTCCCGGCGCGCCAGCATCCGTTTATCTCCGGGGCCATGTAGAGGACCACCATGTATAAAAACCTCGCGACCCCCGGTCTTTCGGCTTGTGTGGGCGCCTGTTTTATTTCTTCCATTCAATTTCTTGCCGCGCAGCACTTCGGCCGCACGAAAGCCGCGCCATGAGCTACCAGGTCAAGGAAATTTTCTACACGCTGCAGGGCGAAGGCGCCAATGCCGGGCGGCCTGCGGTGTTCTGCCGTTTTGCCGGCTGCAACCTCTGGTCAGGCCGCGAGCAGGACCGCGCGAGCGCTGTCTGCAAATTTTGCGACACCGATTTTGTGGGCACCGACGGCACGCTGGGCGGCAAGTTTGCCGATGCCGACGCGCTGGCCCAGCAAATCGAAGCGCAGTGGCCGGCCGGCGACAGCGCCCACCGCTTTGTGGTCATGACGGGCGGCGAGCCGCTGCTGCAGGTCGATGCCGAATTGATTGCCGCGCTGCATGCGCGCGGTTTCCAGATCGCGGTCGAGACCAACGGCAGCATTGCCGCGCCCGAGGGCATAGACTGGATTTGCGTGAGCCCCAAGGCCGGTGCCCCCTGGGTGCAGCGCGCGGGCCAGGAGCTCAAGCTGGTCTGGCCCCAGCCAAGCTTTGACCTGGCCGAACTCGAAGCCGCCGACTTCACGCACCGCTACCTGCAGCCCATGGACAACCCGCAGCGGCAGCAAAACACCGAAACCTGCATCCAGCTGTGCATGGAGCGCCCGGCCTGGCGCCTCAGCCTGCAGACCCACAAGATCACGGGCATCCGATGAAAAAGCTTCCTACGCCAGAACCCATGCGCTGCGAGATCAGCCAGACTTTTTACTTTGACGCGGCCCACACCCTCAAGCGAGCCATCGAGGCCGAAGGCAGCAAGCGCGTGCACGGCCATACCTACAACGCCGAGGTGTTTGTGGCCGGCGAGCCCGACGTCGCCACCGGCATGGTCATGGACCTGGGCCTGGTGCGGCGCGAAATCGCCGTGCTGCGCGAGGAGCTGGACCACCACATGCTCGACGACGTGAAAGAGCTGGGCCCGCCCACGCTGGAAAACCTTTGCCAGTTCATTTTCCGCAAGCTCGATGCCCGACTGCCGGGGCTGACCTCGGTGCGCGTGTGGCGCGCCTCCTTGGGCGACGGCTGCCGCGTGAGCCGTTGATACCCTTTATCGGGATTTGCATATCGTGGCGCGCATCTGCTGGGGTAACCTAGCCCCATGAAAGCCTACCGCGCCGCCCTGTTGTATTTCACCGGCCCCGCCCAGGCCGCCTACGAGGCCGACGGCCTGCTGGTGGTCGGCCCCGACGCGCAAGGCCGCCAGGTGGTGCAGGCCGCTGGCAGCTACCAGGCGCTGGCGCCGCGTTTTGCCGAGCTGCCCACTGAACACCTGCCGGGCCGCATCATCGCGCCGGGTTTTGTGGACATGCACATCCACTATCCCCAGCTCGACGTGATCGGCTCGCCGGCCGAAGGCCTGCTGCCCTGGCTGGAAAACTACACCTTCCCTGAGGAAAGCCGCTTTTCGGCCGCCGGCCATAGCGCGCAGGCCGCTACTTTTTTCATTGACGAGCTGCTGCGCAACGGCGTGACCACCGCGCTGGCTTTTGCCACCTCGCATCCCGCGTCCGTGAACGCGTTGTTCGGCGAAGCGCAAAAGCGCAGCCTGCGCCTGATGACCGGCAAATGCCTGATGGACCAGAACTCGCCCGAGGGCGTGCGTGACGACACCGCGCAAAGCCTCATCGACACCGAAGCCCTGATCCAGCGCTGGCACGGCGTGGACCGGCTCGGTTATGCCATCACGCCGCGTTTTGTACCCAGTTGCAGCGAAGCCCAGCTGCGCGGCGCCGGCGAGCTGGCTGCCAAATACCCCGACGTCTGGATACAGTCCCACGTCGCCGAGAACAAGGACGAAATCGCCTGGGTGCACCAACTGTATCCCGAGGCACGCAGCTATTTGAGCGTCTATGAGCAGTTCGGCCTGCTGCGCCCGCGCGCCGTCTATGCCCACTGCATACACATAGACGACGAAGACCGCGCGCTGATGCGTGCCACCGGCACGGCTGCGGCCGTCAGCCCGACCAGCAACCTCTTCCTGGGCAGCGGCTTTTTTGATTACGAAGGCGCCGAGCGCATCGGTTATCCCTATGGCCTGGCCAGCGACGTGGGCGGCGGCACCTCCTTCAGCCCCTTCCACACCATGCTGGCCGCCTATTACGTGGGCCGCGAAGGGCAGACCAAGCCGGGCCTGTCGCTCTCGCCCCAGCAGCTGTGGTGGCAGCACACCGCGGGCGCGGCGCGCGCGCTGGGGCTGGAAGGCGTGGTGGGCAACCTGCAGCCCGGCTGCGAGGCCGACTTCGTGGTGCTCAACCCGCAGGCCACGCCGCTGCTGGCGCGCAAGACCGCGCTGGCGGCCAACCTGGGCGAGCTGCTGTTCGCGCTGATCGTGCTGGGGGACGACCGGGTGGTGGAGCGCACGGTGATTTCGCAGGCTTTATAGGTCGCGCCCTCTCCCGGGGAGAGAGGGCGCCAACCTTGCCTACAATCGGGGCACAGTGAGGAGTTCCCCCGAATGAGCATCAAGAGCGACAAATGGATACGCCGCATGTCCGAGCAGCACGGCATGATCGAGCCTTTCGAACCCGGCCAGATCCGGCAACGCGACGGCCACAAGATCATCAGCTACGGCACCAGCAGCTACGGCTACGACATCCGCTGCGCGCCCGAGTTCAAGGTCTTCACCAACATCCACAGCACGGTGGTCGACCCGAAGAACTTCGACGAAAAGAGTTTTGTCGACTTCCACGGCGACAGCTGCATCATCCCGCCCAACAGCTTCGCGCTGGCCCGCACCGTCGAGTACTTCCGCATCCCGCGCAACGTGCTGACCATCTGCCTGGGCAAAAGCACGTATGCCCGCTGCGGCATCATCGTCAACGTCACGCCCTTTGAGCCCGAATGGGAAGGTTATGTGACGCTGGAGTTCTCCAACACCACGCCGCTGCCCGCCAAGATCTACGCGGGCGAAGGCTGCGCGCAGGTATTGTTCTTTGAAAGCGACAAGGACGACGTCTGCGAGGTCTCGTACAAGGACCGCGGCGGCAAGTACCAGGGCCAGGTGGGCGTGACGTTGCCTAAGGCCTAAAGAGCCGTCAGGAGCCGCTCAGGCCAGCGCCGTGCGCGCAGCGGCCAGATCCCAGCCCGCCCAGCCGCAGCTTTTGAACAGCACCGGCCCGTCGGGCTTTTTCATGTCCTGGCGTACCACCTCGCCCAGGCTGGCGAAGCGGGCCACGTCCAGGCCGGCCTGCAGCAGGTCGCCGGCTTCATGCACGGCGTCGGGGGTGTCGACCAGCACGCTGCCCTGGGCCGCGACGTATTGGCACAGCGCGGCGCTGAGCTCCACCATGGACGGTGTGTAGGCGCCCACGGCGCTGATGAAGCCATCGTCGCGCGGCAGGGCGCTGAGCACCACGCCGCCGGCGGGCGTGCAGGTGGCGGCCAGCGGGCAGTCGGCCAGCGCGGCGTCGGCGTCGGGCACGACGCGGCCGTTCAGGCCCAGCGACTGTGCATGCTGCGCCAGGGCTTGGGCGCTGGCGTGGCTGCGCGAGGTGATGCGGAAGTCGCGCACGCCCAGGCCCTGGGCAAAGGCTTCAAGGTGCGCCACGCCCTGCACGCCGGCGCCGACGATCAGCATGGGCCCGCGGGTGTTGGGCGCCAGCCGCTGCGCGGCCAGCAGCGAGACGGCGGCGGTACGCCTGGCGGTGACGGTGGGGCCGTCCAGCATCAGCCGGCGCCGGCCGCTGGCCACGTCGAACACCACCACGTCGCCCTGGATGGCGGGCAGGCCGGTGCCGGTGTTGGCGGGGGTCAGGGTGATGAGCTTGGCGATCGCGGTGCGGGCGTCCAGCGCCGGCATCACGAACAGGCTGCCGCCGCCCGGCAGGGCCTGCACCACCCGCTGCGGGACCTGGACCGACTCATCCTTGAGCAGGCGTATGAGTTCGGTGACCAGCAGCGGGTAGGGTAGCCGCGCGGCGGTCTGTCCGGCGTCCAGCGAGGTGGGATACGGATGGAGCGTCATGCCTGCGATGGTAAGCGGGATGGCCCGTGAAGTGGTGGATGGCCTGGCGCCCTGGCCGAATTTGACGAGAGGTTTTTATCCTACAGCGGGACGGGCAAGGCGCCGAATGGACTATTGCAAGCCCGCCCTAGCATGGTGTAACCAACGGGAGGTTGCCATGTTTTCTGTGCATTTGAGGAAATTCGATGAATTGCCATACAAGACGCTGCTGATGGTTGCAGCGGGCCTGGTGATTCTGTGCCAGCTGGCCGCCATGGTCTTTGTGGCGGATTCGCAGGTTGCCAAGGCCAAGATGCGCGACGACCAGCGCCGGGCCGAACTCTTGGCCATCTCGCAATGCATGGAAACCCGCGCGGGCGCCGCGCGCCAGAACTGTATCCAGCAGGCCCGCGCCGCCACTAATGCACAGCCGCCTGCCGCCGACGGCGCCTCCAAGGCGCCGGCCTTTGCCGAAGCCTCGGCTTCCGCAGGCAACGTCATGCCGGCCCACCCGGCGCGCTCGCCTCAGGGTTTGATGGCCGCGTCGTTTTCCATTCGTTAGGGTCTGTTAACAGGCCCTGCTTGTCAGGCCCGCGTAGGGCCGCCGCGGTTAGCATGGGCGATGCCACCGTCACGCCCTCTTTCTCGCCTTTATCAGCCGCGCAACCCGTTGTTCTGGCTGATGCTCACGCTCAACGGCCTGTCCCCGCTGCTGGCCTGGATTGTTCACAACCACCCCTTGACTGCCTGGGCCACGGTGCTGTTCACCGGCTTTGCGCTGGGCAATGCCATCCTCGGCACTTTTTTGCTGTGGCGCCTGCTGCGCGACGAACCGCCCGCGCCCGCGCGGGATTCCGGCGCGCGGGACGACACCCTGGCTAGCTGACGGCCCCCGCGCCTTTGGTGATGTCTCGCGGCGTGGCCAGCGCGGTCGCCACGGCCAGGTGCAGCCCACGCACGATTTCGTCCAGCGGCATGCTGGGCGCGCCCTGCTCGGGCAGGTAGGGCACATGGATAAAGCCGCCGCGCGTGCGTTTGAAGCCGCGCTTGGTAGCCAGCGCATGCATGAGCGCATAAAACACGTGGTTGCAGACAAAGGTGCCCGCCGTTTGCGACACCTCGGCCGCCACACCCGCTCCTTGCAGCGCCTGCAGCATGGCCTTGATGGGCAGGCTGCTGAAGTAGGCCGCCGGCCCGCCCGCCACCACCGGCGTGTCGACGGGCTGCGCGCCGGTGTTGTCGGGGATGCGCGCATCGTTGACGTTGATGGCGATGCGCTCCAGCGAGATTGCGCCGCGTCCCCCGGCCTGGCCCACGCAGACCACCAGCGCCGGTTTGTGCAACTGGAGCAGCCTTGTGAGTTCGGCCATCGATGCCTGGAACACAGTGGGCAGCTGCGCCGCCACCACGAGGTGGCCGGCAATGCGCTTGCCGTGAAGCGCCTTCACCGCCAGCCAGCTGGGGTTCAGGGGCTGGCTGCTGTGCCCGGTATCGCCAAAGGGGTCGAAGCCGGTCAGCAGCACGCGGGGAAGGGAAGCGGTGGATGTGGAGGAAGAGGGCATGCCGCCATTGTGGGGGAGCGCGGCTTTTTGGATACCATGGCTTGATGAACAACACCCCCTTGCACCCGGACATTGCCTCGCTGGTCGCCGACCTGGCCCGCGCCCGCCTTGAGGCCCGGCCACTGCCCTGGCCCGCCGCCGTGCCGGCCGATGTGCCGCTGGCCTATGCCACCGCGCTGGCCGTGCGCGCCGCGCGAAGCGCGCAGGGCGATGCTCCCGTGGGCTACAAGGTCGGCTTTACCAACCGCACGATCTGGCCGCGCTACGGGGTCTACGGGCCCATCTGGGGCACGGTGTGGCGCAGCAGCCTGGTGCATGTCGACGCTTCCGTGCCTAACGAGGGCGTGCTTTCGCTCACAGGCTTGTGCGAGCCGCGCATAGAGCCCGAGGTGGTGTTCGGCCTGCGCGAGGCACCGCCGCCTGATTGCACGGCGGCGCAGCTGGTGGCGGCGATTGGCTGGGTGGCGCACAGCTATGAAATCGTTCACACGCATTTCCCGGGCTGGAAATTCAGCGCCGCGCAGGCGGTGGCCGACGGCGGCCTGCATGGCCGGCTGCTGGTGGGCCATACGGTGGCGCTGCCGGCCACAACGGAACCCGAGGTGCTGATGGAAGCGCTGGCGGGCTTGCGGCTCAGGCTCTACGCCGACGGCGTGCTCAAGGACCAGGGCGTGGGCGCCAATGTGCTGGACGGCCCGGTGCAGGCCTTGCTGCATTTTGTGCGGGAGCTGCGCGCCACGCCGGGCGCGCCGGCCTTGCGCGCCAACGACGTCATTACCACCGGCACGCTGACCGACGCCTGGCCGGTGCAGGCGGGGCAAACCTGGCATACCGAAATCGAGGCGGCCGGGCCGGTGGCCGGCGCGCTCAACGGGCTGAGGGTTCGGTTTGAATAAGCGAACAACTATTTCTTGATCACAGCGCCCGTTTCGCTGTCGAACTTCACGACGCGCACCTGGCCGTTTTGGCCCGGGAAGTCGTCAAACACCGCGCGGACCAGGTAGGGCACGACCAGCGGCAGGTCGCCGCTGCCACCCTCATAGAGGGCCCGCGATTCGAACACCGTGCGCGGCGGCCTGCCTGGCGGCACGTCCTTGGTGTCGAGCAGGCGCAGGCGCAGGCTGTTGGTGTACACCGTTACATTGACCGGCCGGTCGCCCATGTAGCGCGGCCCGAAGGGGTCGGGTACCCAGCCGCCGCCGTAGAGCCGCCCCGCGGCGTCGCGGTAAGGCGGCAGGAACACCATGTTGTCCTGGTAGACCGGCTGCAGCCAGGTTTTTTCCTCGCTGCGGCTGCTGGCCGCCACGTCCACCTGCAGGCGCCCGGCCTGGCCTTCGGGGGCACGCCTGAGGCCGCGTTTTTCGAGCTCGGCCTGCACATAACCTTCGTAGGTGGCCTGCTCCAGCTGCCGCGTGGTGTCCATGGGCGTGATGTAGCTGAAGGTGCTGCCCGCCGCGTCGGCGGGCCACTGGTTGAAACTGGTGACGCGGGTGGTGATGGGACTCGCGCAGGCCGTGAGCAGCATGGCCAGCAGCAGCGCCAGGGCCAGGCGCGGCGAGCGGAACAACAGGGACGACACGGCGCCGGCGCTGCGCTGCGGGCCGGGGCCTGTGGGCGAGGAAAGGGCAAAAGTGTTCATGGGAAATGGATACGCCGGGGTTCAATTTTGTTCCGCGGCGGGTGCGCCGCTCAAGTAAAGTCGGCGCATACGCTGACACGCGCCCGGGGCATCGGGGCAGTGCCTGCACGGCGGACGCCAACAAGTATTGCACGACACAAGCACGGTAAGTGCATTGCACAAGGGGAAGATCATGAAATGGGAAGGCAATCGCGAATCCGACAACGTCGAAGATCGCCGTGATGACGGCGGCGGAGGTGGCGGCGGCTTCGGTTTTGGCGGACGCAGCATAGGCATTGGCACCATCGTGGTGGCGCTGGTCGGCGGCTGGATTTTCGGCATCAACCCGCTGACCATCCTGGGGCTGCTCAGCGGCGGCGGGCCACCGGCCCAGGTGCAGCAGCAGGGGCCGGCCCACAAGCCGCCGGCCGACGACCGCATGGCGAAATTTGTTTCCACCGTGCTGGCCGACACCGAGGATGTGTGGACCGACGTTTTTGCCAAGGGCGGGGCGACCTACCAAAAACCCCGGCTGGTGCTGTTCCGCGGCGCCACGCCCACGGCCTGCGGCCAGGGGCAGGCGGCCATGGGGCCGTTTTATTGCCCGGGCGACCAGAAGGTCTACATCGACCTCGGTTTTTACGAAACCCTGCGCAGCCGCCTGGGCGCGCCCGGCGACTTCGCCCAGGCCTATGTGATCGCCCACGAGGTGGGGCACCATGTGCAGAACCTGCTGGGCATCAGCGCCAAGATGGACCAGATGCGCGGCCGCGTCAGCAAGGTTGAATACAACGCGCTGAGCGTGCGGCTGGAACTGCAGGCCGACTGTTTTGCCGGGGTCTGGGCGCACAACGCGCAGAACGCCCGCCAGATCCTGGAGCAGGGCGACGTCGAGGAAGCCATGAATGCGGCCGCCAAGATCGGCGACGACGCCCTGCAACGCGCCGGCGGCGGCGCGGTGGTGCCCGAAAGCTTCACCCACGGCACCAGCGCCCAGCGCCAGCGCTGGTTCGACACCGGCTTTAAAACCGGCAGCGTCAAGGCCTGCGACACCTTCAGTGCCCGAAATTTATAGTCTGGTCCCTTGAGGCCATTGTCCGGTGGTCATGAGAAGCTATAAAATCAATAGCAATCTGCCGACGGAACCGGCCCGGGCGCCGGGCCCGCGGCAGGCCTGAAACCGTAAATTACCGGCAAAACCAGCCAATTGGCCCAAAGTGCGACAATACGGGGCTGAGGAAGCCCTGCACAAGCCCTGCCGCGCGGTCGATATCGCGCGGACCCGGGCGGTCTGCGGTGTTACCTTTCCCGCCAACGGCTGTGCTGTTGGCCGCACGCGCGCCCAGGCAACCCCATCCCCCGATACGCGCGCTACCACCGACAGAGATACCCGCAAGCGTTACGCAGAGCTTTCTTATGACATCCTCTTTTTCGAATCTTTCGCTGGCTGAACCGCTGGCCCGCGCCGTCGCCGAAATGGGCTACGAAACCATGACCCCCATCCAGGAGCAGGCCATTCCGGTCGTGCTGCAGGGCAGGGACGTGATGGGCGCCGCCCAGACCGGCACCGGCAAGACCGCCGCCTTCTCGCTGCCGCTGCTGCAGCGCATGTTGAAACACGAGAACCCCTCGACCTCGCCCGCACGCCACCCGGTGCGCGCGCTGGTGCTGCTGCCCACGCGCGAGCTCGCGGTGCAGGTGGCCCAACAGGTCGAACTCTACGCCAAATACACCAACCTGCGCAGCACCGTGGTGTTCGGCGGCATGGACATGAAGCCGCAGACGGCCGAACTCAAAAAAGGCGTGGAAGTGCTGGTGGCCACGCCGGGCCGGCTGCTGGACCACATCGAAGCCAAGAACGCGGTGCTCAACCAGGTTGAATACGTGGTGCTGGACGAGGCCGACCGCATGCTGGACATCGGCTTCCTGCCCGACCTGCAGCGCATCCTGAGCTACCTGCCCAAGCAGCGCATCACCTTGCTGTTCTCGGCCACCTTCTCGCCCGAAATCAAGCGCCTGGCCTCCAGCTACCTGCAGGACCCGGTCACCATCGAGGTGGCGCGCTCCAATGCCACGGCCTCCACCGTCGAGCAGCATTTCTACAGCGTGGGCGCCGACGACAAGCGCCGGGCCCTGCACCAGATCCTCAAAGAGCGCGGCATGAAGCAGGCCTTTGTGTTCGTCAACAGCAAGCTGGGCTGCGCGCGCCTGGCCCGCTCGCTGGAGCGCGAGGGCCTGAAGACCGCCGCGCTGCACGGCGACAAGAGCCAGGACGAGCGCCTCAAGGCGCTGGAAGCCTTCAAGAAGGGCGAAGTCGACCTGCTGGTCTGCACCGACGTGGCCGCCCGCGGCCTGGACATCAAGGACGTGCCGGCGGTGTTCAACTTCGACGTGCCCTTCAACGCCGAAGACTATGTGCACCGCATAGGCCGCACCGGCCGCGCCGGCGCCTCGGGCCTGGCCGTGAGTTTTGTGGCCAGCAGCGACAACCGCCTGGTGGCCGACATCGAGAAGCTGATCAAGACCAAGATCGAGCTGGAACCCATAGAGTTCGACGAAGACCGCCCGCGCATCAAGGAGCAGGGCCGCATCAACGACGGCCGCCGCATGTACCGCGAAGGCGAGGACGGCGGCAGCCCGCGCGAGGCACACCAGCCGCGCGAGCGCCGCGAATACACGCCGCACCGCCAGCCGGCCGCGCAGCGCGATCCCTTCTTCGACCAGCCCTATGAACCGACGGTTGCGCCCGACGCCCAGCCCGCCTGGGAAGCCGCCGCCAAGGCCGCTCCCGTGCGCAGCGGCGTGTCGGCCAACATCAAGCCCAAGAAAAAAGTCGCGGCGCTGTTCAAGACCCAGTCCACGGTCTGAACCGTGGCTTGAAAACCGCCGGGCCGTCGGTTAGCGCCTACGGCCGGTAGGGGGGCTGTCCGGTGCGGGTCGCGCGGCCCGCCTTTTACGCTGTCCTCATGATGGCGAATTCCGACCCCGACATGAAGACCGCACCATCAGCGGTTTTCGGGTTTCCCGCGCTCTCCCAGCAAGTCCTGAGAATCTTTCGCCCCTTGTGGCGCGCCGTCGACCAGTGGATTGACGCCGGCGGCATGCGCATGAGCGCGGCCATGTCTTTTTACGGCATCCTGAGCCTGGCACCGCTGCTGGTCCTGCTGGTCGCCGTGCTCGGCTGGTGGCTGGACCGCGCCTATCTCGAAACCAGCCTGGTCGACCAGATCCGCAGCGTCATAGGGGCGCAGGGCGCCCAGGTGGTGCAGCAGGCGCTGTCCAGCGCGCAGGCGCCTTCGGAAGGCATTACGGCTTCGCTGTTTGCTTTTGCGCTGCTGCTGTCGGGGGCGACGGGCGTGTTCGCGGAGCTGCAGGATGCGTTTGAGCGGCTGTGGCGGCAAGGCAGCGGCGAAGTGCCGCAGCAAAAATGGTGGCACAGCGCGTCCCTGCGCCTGCGCGGCGTGGCCTACATCCTGGCGTTTGGTTTCCTGCTCCTGGTCTCGCTGGCGATTTCAACCTTTTTAAGCCTGCTGTCGGGCTGGGCGGGCAGCTACCTGCCGGTCGAAAAACTCGCCTGGGTGCTCAACGAACTCGTGTCTTTCGGTTTTTGCGTCGCACTGTTTGTGGCCCTCATGAAAATGAGTGTGGGCCCCAAACCCGCTTTACGCTATCTGGTGATGGGGTCAGCCGCGGGGGCCATCCTCTTTGCGGTCGGCAAGCACCTGATGGCCTTTTATCTCTCCACCGCCGCCGTGGTGTCTGCCTATGGCGCGGCCGGCTCGCTGGTGGTGATCCTGATGTGGATTTATTTTTCATCGGCCGTGCTGCTGCTGTCCGCCAGTGTGGCGCGCGCCTGGGCCGATGAGGCCGGCCGGGGCCGGCCCATCTCAGCCTGATTTGCCGGCCTTGCCTGGTTTTTGCGCCTGTTCGCAGGGCACGGCGATCAGCTCAAACGTTCCGGCTTCCGCCCCCAGTTTCGCTGCCGTGAGGCAGCCGCCCCAGACGCAACCCGTGTCCAGCGGCAGGGTGTTGTTGCGCAGGCGCGGCGCGGCGCCGTCCTTGGCCAGGGTGGACCAGTGGCCGAAGGCCACCGCCGTGCCGGCGGTCTTGCGCCCCGGTACCTCAAACCACGGCAGGTAGCCGGCGGGCGCGCCGTCGGCGCCCTCGGTGCTGTCGAACTCCATCACGCCTTCGGGCGTGCAAAAGCGCAGGCGCGTGAGCGCGTTCACCACCACGCGCAGCCGGTCGGCGCCCTGCAGGCTGTCGCTCCAGCGGTCCGGCGTGTTGCCGTACATGGCGCCGAAAAACGCCTTGAGTTCGCCGCCGCGCAGCACCTGCTCCACCTCGGCCGCCAGCGCCATGGTCTGCGCCACCGTCCATTGCGGCAGCACGCCCGCGTGCACCATCAGCCAGCCGTGGCGCTGCAGCGCCATGGCGCGGTGCCGCAGCCAGTCCATGAGCGTTTCGCTGTCCGGTGCCTGCAGGATGTCCTGCACCGTGTCCTTGCGGCCCGGGGGACGCGCCCCCTGCCACAACGCGAGCAGATGCAGGTCGTGGTTGCCCAGCAGGCACTGCGCGGCGTCGCCCAGGGCCGCCAGGCGGCGCAGCACCTTGAGCGATTCGGGACCCCGGTTGACCAGGTCGCCGAGGAAGTAGAGGGTGTCGCGGCTGGGCGAAAAATCCAGCTTCTCCAACAGCCGCCCCAGGGGGGCGTCGCAACCCTGCAGGTCGCCGATACAGTACATTGACATGTGTTTATTTTGCGCCAGGAGTCTGGGCGGCAGGAGCCGTCGAAGCGAAACGCGCGAAAAACGAGGACAGCGCGGTGATGCCGACAAGCCCATAGCCCGACTATGGGCGCAGGAGGTAGCGCCGCGATGGACCGTTTTCTCGCGCGTTGTAGCCGACGGATTCCTGCCGCCCAGACTCCTCTGACTCCTAATCTATGGACTTTTTGCTGATTGCTTTTTTGACGCTGCTCAACGGCGTTTTTGCCCTGTCGGAAATGGCCCTCGCCTCCAGCCGCAAGGCCAGGCTCACAGCCATGGGCGAGTCCGGCGACAAGGGCGCCCAGGCGGCCCTGGGCCTGCTGGACGACCCCACGCAGTTTCTCTCCTCGGTGCAGGTGGGCATCACCTCCATCGGCATGCTCAACGGCATTATTGGCGAGGCCGCTTTCAGTGACAACCTGGCGGCCTGGATCCAGACCTTCGGCGCGCCGCAGCGCGCGTCCCAGATCACCGCCACCGCGCTGGTGGTGACCGTCATCACCTTCATCACCATCGTCTTCGGCGAGCTGGTACCCAAGCGCATAGGCCAGCTCTATCCGGAAACCGTCGCGCGCCTGGTGTCGCGGCCCATGATGTGGGTGGCGACGGGCGCCAAGCCTTTTGTCAGGCTGCTGTCCATCAGCACGCTGGCGGTGCTCAAGCTGCTGCGCATCGACAACACGGCCGGCCGCGCCGTGACCGAGGAAGAAATCGCCGCCAGCCTGGAAGAGGGCGTGGATGCCGGCCTGATCGAGGAGCACGAACACCAGATGGTGCAAAACGTGTTCCTGCTCGACGACCGGCTGCTGACCTCGCTGATGCTGCCGCGCTCCGACATCGAGTGGCTGGATGCCTCCGACACCGTGGCCCAGGCCATCGACAAGGCCGGCGCCACCGGCCATTCCTGGTATCCGGTGTGCCGCGGCAGCCTGGACGACGTGGTGGGCGTGGTCAACGTTGCCAAGCTGCTCGCGCTGCGCGGCCGGATCCAGTCCGGCTCTTCCAGCCAGGAACAGGCCCAGGGCCCGGGCACCGTGCCCTCGGTGGCCGACCGCATAGGCGCTTACGCGGTACCGGCCGTCTTTGTGCCGGAAACGCTGACTGGCATGGAACTGCTGGAGCAGTTCCGCGCGCGCTCCACCCGCATGGTGTTTGTGGTCGACGAATACGGCGTGGTGCAGGGCCTGATGACGCCCATGGACATGCTGGAGGCCATCACCGGCGAATTGCAGCCCGGCGCCCAGGTGGACGCCTGGGCCACCGAACGCGAGGACGGCAGCTGGCTGATCGACGGCGTCATGCCCGTGGCCGAACTCAAGGCCAGGCTGGACATCAAGGAACTGCCCGAAGAAGGCAAGGGCCGCTACAACACGGTCGCCGGCCTGCTGCAAAGCGTTTCGGGCCGGCTGCTCAAAACCGCCGAAATCGTCGAATGCGCGGGCTGGCGCTTCGAAGTGCTGGACCTGGACGGCAAGCGTATCGACAAGGTGCTGGCCAGCTTGTTGCCGGAAGCTGACTCGCCTGAGTTGTAATCCTTTGTTCCAGATGCTGTTGCGGCTTCGCAGCTTTTAGGCGCTGTTGCGTGACATAAGTCACTACTTGCTGCGGTCTGACGAGAGGTGAGACGCTGCAACAACACCCAGGTACGTAAATGGTTGTAACTTCAAGGGTGCTGTGTTTAAACTGAAAAAAAGTTAAGGCACACATGTTTGATGTTTTTGTGTTGGCACTGACGGCGACGGCAGTGTCAGGGATGGCAACAGGGGCGGCTTGCCACCACGGCTGGCTGGCGCGTGCCGCCCGCAAAAAAAGGCGTATTCCCGCGCAATGGCACCTGCAGCCCAGGCCTTTGCTGCTCGATGCCGAGCAGGAAGTCTGGCACTGGCTGCAGCGCGCATTTTTCGACCACCACGTGCTGGTCAAGGTCCCGGTCATCCGTTTTGTCTCGCCGCGCAACGAAGCCGAAGGCCAGCGCTCTTTTGAGTTGCTCAAAAACGTCTACTGCAGCTTCACGGTCTGCGCCGCCGACGGCACCGTCATCGGCTGCCTGGACGTGCCCGGCCCCCAGGGCCTGAGGGCCAGCAGCCGCGACCTCAAGCGAAAACTGTTTGCCGAATGCGGCATCGCCTACGCCGTGGTGCGCGCCGGCAACCTTCCCACGCTGGAAGACGTGCGCGCCGCCTTCCTCGGTGAAATCGATTTGTCGGACGACGAAGAACCGTCCTCACCGGCCGTGCTCGGCGAGCCGCCCATGGCCTTGCCGCTGGAGGCCGAGGCCGACGCCCTGGCCACCGTGCCCGACACCATGCGCGCGGCCGACGGCAGCGCCCTGGTCGCCGATGCGCAGCACGTGCAACATGTGGAGCAGGTGGAGCAGGTGGAGCAGCTGAAACCCGCGGCCAACCAGGTGGACATGGCCGCCATGGCCGCCGCCCGCAGCAGCCTGCGCGCCAAGCTGGAGCGCAACCGCAAGATACGCTTTACCAACTTCGACCCGCTGAGCACCGGCTCCGGCATTGTTCACGACAGCACGGATAACCAATTCGCGGTGGCCTGGGAAGACTCCTTCATTACGCCCGAGGACGCCCCGCCGCCGGCAGGCGCCTGAGCCGGGCGGGCCCCCTGCGAGGGGCCTGGTCAGTTCGCCTTGGCGGCGTCCATGAGCGCTTTCATCTCCGCCGGCATGGCCGTGAACAGCGGCTTGCCGCCGGGCTTGGCCGGCTTTAAAAACCACTGCTCATACCAGCCCTGGGCGGCGCCGCTGCGCATGGACTCCTTGACCGAAGCATTCACCAGCGCCCCCATGGCCGCGTCGCCCTTGCGATAGGCAATGGCAATGGTCTCCACCGAGAGCCGCTCCGGCAGGATGGTGTAGTTGCCCGCGTCAGACTGGCTGGCAAGCTGCGCCGCCAGCAACGCGCCGTCACGCGCATAACCGGCCGCCCAGCCCAGCTGCAGCTGGCCCAATGCAGCGTCGGGATTCACGGCCTTGGCCTGCTGCCAATTCAGCGCGTGCGTCTTCGAAAAACGCTCCATCGCCGGGATCGCGGTGCTGCCGTCAATGCCGACAATGCTTTTGCCCTTCAACTGCTCCAGCGTGCTGATCATGTCCTTGTTGCGCACCGCCACCTGGACCGCATCGACAAAAATCGGCGTCGAAAAATCCATGCGTGCGCGACGTTCCGGCGTATCGGTCACGCTTTCGCAAAGCAAGTCCACACTGCCTTCCGTCAGCAGGCGCACCCGCGCGTCCACTTCGGTTTCGATATAGCGCACCGGCAGGTTCTTATTGCCCGCCGCCTGGCGCAGCTGCTCAATGATGGGCTTGCAAAACTCGATGCTGTAGCCCAGCGGCTTGCCCGGTGCTTCGTTAAACGAGAAAGGCGCCGCAAGCGCCCGGTAACCCACATTGATCTGCTCGCGGCTCTTGATTTTTTCCAGCGTGGCTTGGGCGGACGCCCCTTGCGGCAGGGCGATCACCAGCAGGGCCAAGGCGGCCGGCAACAGTCCTTGAAATGGTGTCTTCATCGGAACCTCCCGTTGTTCGGTCCCATTCTTAGGCAAAGGCCCTGAATACGCAACGCCGCCAGGGCAGGGCTTCCCCGGTACGACCAAGGTACTCATTGTTAGTAGCCGTTGCTGCGCGAGGGCATAAAAAAGCCCCTGGTTCGCAAGAACAGGGGCTTTTAAGCTGCCGCGAAGATAAACCGGGCTCCCGGCCTTGCCAGGCGCGGCATCCGTGCTTCAGCGCACGATGCAATCCACCGTGTTGGACTTGGGGGCGCCCGAGCCGGTGACCGATGTCGACGTATTGAACGCCGGCGGCAGCGTGAACGGGATCCCCGGGTTTGCCGGCAGCATGACAGGCGGCTGCATTACCGAGGCCGTATACCCAAACTGGCCCGCCGCGAAATTGCTGGTGCCACTTGGGTTGGTGACCTTGATCAGGCCGTCCAGCACGGCCACATACAGCCCCGGCGCGCGCGCGCCGGTGGGCGAGGGTATGACCGGAGTGTTCTGCGCCAGGGCCGCGGTGGAGGCCAGCGTGGCCACCAGGGCCAGCGGAATCGAAATGATTTTTTTCATGGAGGTTCCTTCGATGTGGGGTGTCGGGGATTTGCTCGGGCGGCCTTATGGCTACCTGAGAGAAACCTCCATGCTGGCGCCGCCCTGCAGATTGCCCGCGGGCGTGGTGATCACGGTGGCGTCGGGGCTGCGTTTGCCCAATGTGCCGGTTGTGCTGGTGAAGCCGCCTTGCGTCAATTCCAGTTCGACTTTGTCGAGTTCGGGCTTGCCCGCGTCATAGCGGTAGCGCGTCAGCACCAGCAGGGTCTCGGGCTGCAGCACCATGGCCGCGCCGTCCACAAACTCCAGGCGGCCGAAGGTATTGCGCCCGGTGGTGATGGTGTCGCCCTGGCGCAGCGGCGAGTTTTCGGCCAGCACCCGGCTGCGGCCCTCGGCGCTTTTGGCCACCATCAGGCCCGAGACCTTGGTGACGGTGCCCACCACCTGGGCCTGCGCCAGCGGGGCCAGCACCAGCAGGGCCAGTGCCAATGCGGGGAGCAGGCGGGTGAAAAGTGTTGGCTGCTTCATGTCATGCGCCTCAATTGCAATACATTTTTTTGACCGGCTCGTTTTTGGCGACGGTCGTTTTGACTTCCGCCGACTTGTCGTCCTTTTTGTCGGGAGCCAACTTGTCCTTGTCCTCTTGTGTTGCCGTGCTGCCGGCCGCCGGGATGGAGACCGGCATGGAGGCGACCTGCTCGGGGGTGGATTCGCTTGGCGGCGGGGTAAAAAACAGCGCTGCGCCGGTAGCGAGCGGTCTGATGCTGGAGTCCAAGGCCGTGGTGACGGCCGTGGTGGCGGGCTGGATTGCGACCGCGACGGGGATGGCGGCCGACAGCACCTGGCAGAGCACTGAATTCGGCGAGATCGAGCAGATGTTCGCGGAGGAAGCGGTTGTCGTGATGCGGGCAACGGTAGTGCCTGTGCCGGGGTAGCTGAGGGCCAGGCTCGCCGTGCCGGAGCTGGAGGTGATGTTGGGTGCGTCGACCGTACTGAAACTGCCGCTGCCCGAACCCGTCGCCGTCAGAAAGTTGTAGGTCGAATCGGCAGGCGGCACAAAGCCGTTGAGCCCGCGGACGTTGAGCCTGCCGTTCAAGCTGGCGGTGTTGCTGATGGCGAGCCTGTCAAAGCTGTCGGTGCCCGCCAGTCTGATGTTGAGCACCCCGGTGCTGCCCTGCGTGTACTTGCCCTGAACGAACAGCGTGCCGGCGGACCCTGCGGTGCCTGGTGACACGGTGCCGTTGTTCAGCAGCGTCCCGGTGCCGCCCAGCGCCAGGGTGCCGGCACCGGCCAGCGTGCCGCCGGCCTGCACGTTCACGCCCGCGGCGTTGATGGCCGAGCCGCCCGCCAGCGTTGTCGTGCCGCCCGCGATATTGAGCGTGCCGTTGCCACTGCCCCCGCTTTGCGACACCGTGAGCGCGCCGCCGTTCAGCGCCAGGTCGGCATTGAGCTGCACCGCGTGGTTGTCGGCCGGGTAGTTGTTCAGGTAGTTGCTGTTCAGGTTCAGGGCCAGCTTGTTCGAGCTGCTGGTGATGGGCGCGTTGATGACGATGTTGTTGTTGGCGTTCAGCGTCAGCGCCGCATCGCCCCCGGCGCTCTTGGCGATGGCGGCCGACACCGTGATGTCGCCATGCACCATGTCCATGGCAGGGTTGCCCGTGCCCGTGGTGATGCTCACGTTCGTTCCGGCATCAAGCTGGGCAACAATGGTCGCCGCGGTGATATGGGCACCTGTCTCATTGGACACAATCGCATTCGTGCCCGCGACGCCGGCGTCCGGCCCGGCGGCCACAATCTCGATGTTGAACGGGTCGATGTGCCATTCGCCGCCCTGGCCGACCGTCGGCACGTTCACCACGTCAAGCGACTGTTTGCCCGAGGTATCGACATAACCGCCGCGGCCCGCGCTGCCTGTGGCCGACACCTGGCCGTCTATGGAGGCCGCGTTCTCGGCAATCAGCACCACGTTGCCGCCCGTCGTGCCATTGGCGCTGATGTTCGACGTGGCCGAGGTCCTGACGTCACCCGAAGCGCGCAGAAAAATCCGCCCCCCCTCGCGCACCGCGCTGGAGGCGTTGAGGGTTCCGCTGTTGCTCACCAGGCCCGCGGCCAGGCCTATGCGCCCGGCTTCGGCCGTGATCTGGCCTATGTTCCGGGCTTCACCCGGCGTGCCGGTGATGGCAACGCTGACGCCCGGCGTTGCCGTGTCCACCAGCTGCACGGTTTGCCCCGCCGCCAGCAGTACCTCGCCCTGGGGCGCATTCAGGCTGCCGGTGTTGGCGACATTGGCGCCCACCAGGTAAATGCTGCCGCCGCTGGCCGCGTTGATGGTGCCGGCATTGCGCACGTCGCCCGGCGTGCCCGTGCTCTTGAAGTTCATGCGGCCGGCCAGGAAATCGCTGTCGCTGACATTGAGCGAACTGGCGATGAAACGCGCCACGTCAATGCGTGCACCCGGGCCCACCATGATGCCGGCCTGGTTGATCAGCCACAAGGCGCCGTCGGCCCGGATGCCGCCAAGAATCTGGGAAGGGTCGCCGCCGTTGACCCTGGCCAGCAGGGCTGCCGAGCTGTTCAACTGGTGGACGTCGACCAGCGCGGCTGAGCCCACATTGAAGGTCGAAAAATTGGCGATGGCCTGCTGGCTGGTCTGGTTGATGGTCAGCGTGTTGCCGCTCTGCGCGAAGGTCGCGCTGCCTGATGTGACATTCCAGCCCGTGGGCAGGGCATTGGCCGGCAAGCCCTGGGCAAAGGCCTGCGTGCCGCATGCCAGCAATAGCGAAGCGGCCAGCAGCGAGAGTCGGTGTGAACGGGAATAAAGGTGCGTGGACATGCGCATGGTGGTCTACCTTGTGTTCTTCTTCAGAACGCCAGCGAGGCGCTCAGGTGGGCATTCCAGTCACCCCGTTTTTCCGTGAGGGAAGTGCCCGCGTTGCTCACGCGCGCCAGGTCCACATTCAGGCTGAAATCGCGGCTCATTACATAACGCAGGCCCGCGCCCAGGCTGGACACCGTGACGCTGCCGGGCAGGCCGCTGCTGCCCACCTTGTTGTTGCTGCCATGGCCCGCGTCCACAAAAAACACACCGCGCAGCTGGCCCGGCAGCCCGACACGGCCGGAGAGCTCCGGCGTATAGAGCTCGGCATTGGCCACGATGCCGCTGTCGGCCGTCACCGCCCGCTCCTGGAAGCCGCGCACCGTTGTGGACCCTGTCAGGCCGAACTGCTCGCCCGCGAGCAGCGGCGTGTCGGTGTACTGGGCGCTACCGGCCAGACGCAGCTGCCAGCCGCTGGCCAAAGACCTGAACAGCGAGGCACTGCCGCGCGCGGCCATGAAATCGTCACGGCTGGCGCGGTTGCCTGGCGTCAGGTAAGAGTAGCGATCGGTGCGGCCATCAATATTCGTGTAGCGCTCGCCGCTGGGAATGTTGCGCGACAGGCCGACGCTGTAGCCCGACATCTGGTCGGCACCCTCGGTCTGGCTGCTGTAGGTGATGCTCAGCGGCGTGGTCTTGTAGGGCACGCAGGAGGCAATCGGCGGCGTGGGCGGCGCGATGCTGACCGTGACGCCACCGACTTCGCAGCGCGAGTCGATGAATTTGTGGTCCAGGCCCAGCACCAGCTTGGAAGTGCTTTCGCCGCTGCGGCCCAAAAAATGGTTCCAGCGCAAGCCGTATACGTCGCCCTTGCCCGTAAAACCCAGCAGGCCGCCCAGCACCGGCGAACTGGCAGGCGAGTTGACACTCGACTTGCCGTAAATAAAGTCGACGCTGTCGCCATACGCATACAGCGGGACACGGTAGCCTACCGAATAGACATTCAGGTTCACGCCCGAAGGGCTGTCGGGCGAGGTGGTGTAAGCCAGCGTGCCCACGTGGTCGCGGTTAAAAAGGTTGGCATGCTGCACGGCCACACCGGTGCGCCAGCGGCCGCTGGAGGGCGAGCCCGTGTTGTCCAGTGTGGTGATGATGCGCAGCGGCTTGTGGTCGTCGACCAGCACCTTCGCGTCTATCGTGCCCGGCTTGTCGCCCTCGGCCAGCGTCACGCCGACCTGCTTGGCCGGGCTTTCATTGGCCAGCTGTATGGATTCAGAAATCGCGCCCAGGCTGGGCGAGCGGCCCACCTGCAGTCGCACCAGGCTGGCGCGGATATTGGCCTCGTCGAAATGCTGGTTGCCCGTTACGGTGATCGAGGAGATCACGGTTTCCCGCACCAGCAGCTTCACCGCGCCGCCGGCCAGTTCCTGCTCAGGCACCGACACCAGCACCGTGCTGTAGCCGGCTTGGCGATAAGCCTGCTGCAAGGCTTCCACGGCAAGCTGGATATCGGCAAAACCGCGCTGCGGGCCGGCGAGCGGGCCGACCAGGCGATCCACTTCCGCAGCGGGCAGCAGGGTATTGCCTTCAACCTGGAAACGCGTGATCTCAAAACGCTCATCGGCCGCCAATGCCGCTGCAGCGGCAGTCAGCGCCAGCGCGCCGCTCAGGCCGCAACGGGCCAGGTAAGTGATCAAGCGACTCATTTGTTCTCATCCACGGGGACCGTTGGGCTGAACAAATGGCTTGGAAAATGGAGCTCTCAAAGGGCTCTGTTCAGGGCGTCGCTCATCGTAACAGGACGTAAGTACGAGGCGTGCTTTTGCCTGCGCCTTTTACAAATGAGGCTCTTCCGTGTTGTGACCTTGCCGCAGTTGTGTGGGAAGTGATGGCAACCACGGTAGCGGTATCAGGTCCGGAACGGGCTTGCTTCAAGCGCTGATATCGAACAGCGCCGCCCCATGCCGCATCAGGCTGCGCGCGACCACCGTGCGATGGATTTCGGAGGTGCCGTCGAAAATCCGGTAAATCCGGGCGTCGCGGTAGTAGCGTTCAATCGGCAGTTCCTTGCAATACCCCATCCCTCCAAATACCTGGACGGCCCGATCGGTCACGCGGCCCAGCATCTCTGCGGCCTGTACCTTGACCATGGAGATCCAGTCGCGGGCATCAAGGCCTTGGTCGATCATCCAGGCGGCATGCAGAACCATCAGGCGGGCCGAGTTGATTTCGATCACGCTGTCCGCGAGCATTTGCTGCACCAGCTGGAAGTCGGCGATCGGCTGGCCGAACTGTTTGCGCTGTGCGGCGTAGTCGGTCATCAGCTGGAGCACATGGCTGGCCTTGCCGACGGCCCGCGCCCCGACCTGTGCCAGCCTGACACGGCCCAGCACACCGAGCGCCTGCTGCAGGCCTTTGCCTTCGTCGCCAAGCAGCGCAATCGGCTCCAGGGGCACGTTGTCGAACCAAAGCTCAAGATGGCTGGTGCCGCGAAGTCCCATCATTTTCTGGTCCTTGCCGAGCGTAAAACCGGGCAGGCCCTTGTCGACAAGGAACAGCGATATCTTTTTCTTCCCTTCCTTGGCCCCGGGATCATCCGTCAACGCCGACACGATAAAGAAGTCGGAGACCTCTGCGTCGCTGATGAAATGCTTGCTCCCCGAAAGGCGCCAGCCATCGGCTGTTTTGACGGCACGCGTCGTGATGCTGCCGGCGTCCGAACCGGCACCGGGCTCGGTGATAGCGATGGAGCAGACACGCTCTCCTCGCACTGTGGGTTCGAGCCAGCGGCCGACCTGCTCGCCCTGGGCAGCGAGCAGCACCTCATAGACATTGCCAAATGCGCGGCGTATCAGGATGTCGGTGGTGTGGCCGAACTGCTCTTCCAGCAGCATGGTATCGACCGCACCGAGCCCGCCGCCTCCGAACTGGACGGGCATGTTCGTGGCGTACAGGCCGAGTGCCCTGGACTTTTCGTGGATGGCGCGCGCCTTGTCCGGGTCCAGAAAGCCCTGCTGTTCGACTTCGTCCTCAAGCGGTCTGAGTTCTTCGTCGATGAAACGGCGCACCGTTGCGACCAGCATTTTCTGTTCTTCGTTGAGTGCGAAATCCATGTCTTTCTCCAGGTCGTCTTGGATGCGGTGCCTCGTACCGGGCGCCCCGGCAATTCGATGCCCGCATGAGGGATGAAGCGTACAGGAGCCCGGCGGCGCCTTCATCCCGGTCGGGTGGCTTTTTGGGGGCCGCAGCTTGCGTGTCGCTATCTTCTAGCGACCTGTCCACACCGGTTTGCGCTTCTCGGCGAAGGCCAGCGGACCCTCGATCGCGTCCTGGCTGGCCAGCATCCTTTCCGCTGCCTCGTAGCGGGCGCTCATGGCCGTTTGCAGATCGGGCATGTCGAGGCTTTGCAGCATCACCTGTTTGGAGGCCTGCACGGCCAAGGGCGCACAGGCGAGCACGCGCTCGGCCAGGGCGAATGCCGCGGGCATCAGTTCCTGGTGCGGTACCACTTCGTTGATCAGGCTGATGCGCCTGGCTTCCTGCGCGTCAATGCGCCGGCCGGTCAGGATCAACATCATCGCGTCCTTCATCGGCATCTCGCGCGCCAGTCTCTGCAAGGCGCCCCCGCCCAGCGCGGCAAGGCCCACCAGCGGCTCCGGCAAGGCGAAACTGGCGCTGTCCGAGGAGACCGCCAGGTCGCAGGCGGCCACCATTTCGGCGCCGCCGCCGAGGCACAGGCCATTGACCGCCGCGATCACCGGCTTGAAAAGGTCGAAGCGCGTGGTAATGCCGCCGAAGCCGCTGGGCGGTTTGCGGTGCTCGCCTGTTCTTGAGAGCTCCTTCAGGTCGGTACCCACGCAAAATGCGCGGTCTCCGCTTCCGGTCAGGATGGCCACGTGCAGCTCAGGGTCCGCGGCGTAGAGATCAAAGGCCTGCGCCATTTCGAAATGGGCCGCCGGGTTCAACGCGTTCAGAACCTGCGGACGGTTGATCGTGATGGTGAGGACACGCCCGTGGCGCTCGTACCTGCAGTGCTCGAAGGAGGGGCTTGCCATGTTGACGCGCCGCCCTTACCTGGCAGCGGCAGCCGGCTTGAGCGTTTCTATGACCTGCGCCTTGCCGTTGACGATCTTGACGATGAAGCTCTCGCGATCAAGGTCGCCCTTGTCGTCATACTTGACGTCGAACAACACCCCTGGATATTGCTTTGCCGAGATGCTGGCACCGTGCATCGCGGCCGCGAATGCCTTGGAATCGATCTTGCCTATCTTGTCGAAAATGGCCTTGGCGGCGTGCATGCCGGTATAGCCCTTCATGGCGTTGTGATCCGCCTTTGATTTGTACTCGTCGAGGTATCGCTTGGCAAAGGCCTGCACGGTGGGATTCGGCGCATCCGGGGTCAAGCCTACGTGCGCCACCACACCGTTGGCCGCTTCCCCCGCGAGTTCGATGACTTTGTCGTTCGCCAGGGTGGTTTCGCCGATCACCGGCTTGTCATAGCCTTGTTTGCGCACCTCTTTCAGCACCCGGGCGGATTCCTCCTCGTTGCTGTAGACGAAAAGGGCATCCGCGCCGGACTGCTTGGCCTTCAGCACGGCGCTGGAGAAGTCGAGCTGGCCGGCCTCTGTCGAGATATCGGCGAGCACCTTGATGTCGGCAGCCTGGAGCTCCTTGAGGACCATGTCCCGTCCACCCTTGCCGAAATCGTTGTTGACGTAGATGATGGCCACGCTCCTGGCCTTGACGCTGTCGCGGATATAGCGGACCACCTTGGGCATGGCGGCGGCCTGGGTAAAGGAGCTGCGGAACACGTAAGGGTTTCCCTGCTGCGTGATCGCGGCGGCCTCGCCGCCTATGACATTGGGAACTTCCGCCCTGCGGGTTTCGGCCATGCTGACCAGGATCGAGCCCGAAAAAACCGGCCCCATCACCAGAGGCGCACCCTGGTCGATGGCCTTGGTCGCCAGTGACTTGGCAATGCCGGGATTCGACTGCGTGTCCCAGGCGCTGTAGCTGATCTTGCGGCCCAACACGCCACCGGCCGCATTGATTTCCGAAATGGCCAGCTTCACGCCGTTGTTGTAGTTGGTGCCTGCGGTGGCGCCGGTTCCCGATAGCTCGACCAGCCCGATGATGGGAACAGGCTGTGCGGCGGGCTGTGCCGCGGTGAGGGTGTGCATGGCGGCAAAGGCCACGCCTGCAGCGACGAGGCGCAGTGGTTGAAGCATTGTTGTCTCCTGACGAATAGTTGTGTGTGCCTGGGTTCCACGGTCCATGGAACTGCAGGAGATGCTAGGTGCCGCACCATCGTTCGTCCATTCGATGGATCCGATTTGCGTCATCGGTAAATTCGATAATGGTGGACAATGGCGCGATGGACCTCGATGCCCCGCTTCTCGACGTCAAATTCCTTCGGCTGCTGGATTTGCTGTGCGCCACCGGAAGCGTGACCCGGTCGGCGGATGCGCTGGGTCAAAGCCAGTCAACCATCAGCACCTGGCTATCGCAACTGCGCCAGCAGCTCGATGACCCGCTGTTCATCAGGACGTCCAAAGGCATGCTCCCGACCCCGCGCACCGAAGCCTTGATCGGGACGGTGCGGGAGATACTGGCCGGCATGTCGCGCCTGTCGCGGCCGGAAAAACCGTTTGACCCGGCGACCGCCGAAAAACGCTTTTCGATCTGCATGACGGATGCCAGCCATATCACCTTGCTTCCGAGCATCCTCAACCATGTCCATGCGGTTGCGCCCGGCATCTCCCTGCAGGCCAGCGTCATCGGCCCGGACCTGGCGGACAAGCTGGAGTCGGGTGAGGCCGATACCGCCCTCGGTTATTTGCCCTGGCTCGATGCCGGCTTCTACCAGCAGACGTTTTACAAACAGGACTGGATATGCCTGGCCAAGGCCAACCATCCCCGCATTGGCGACAACCTGGCGCAGTGCTGGAGCCTTGAGGCCTACCAGGCGGAAAGGCATATCAGCATCAGCTCGGGGACCGGCCATCAGTTGCTGGACAACGCCATTGAGTCGCTGCAGATCCGGCGCAAGGTGGGCCTGGAACTGCCGGGCTTTCTGGGGCTGTCATCGATCCTGGGCGGCAGCAACCTGATCGCCACCTTGCCCCGCATGATCGGGGAGACTTTGGCGCGCGCGGGCCACTTGCGGGTGCTGCCGTGCCCGTTCGAAATTCCCGGCTTTACCGTGAAGCAATACTGGCATGCGCGGTACCAGCAAGACAGTGCCAACAGATGGTTGAGAAGCGTCTGCGCAGGGCTTTTTATGCACCAGGCATGAAGAAGCAAGAGGGGGTCGATCGTTGAGGGGCTGAATCCGCCGCCACTCAAGACTTGAGGAACAGGTTTGCGCAAACGCCGCGCAGCCACCGGTTGGCGGCATCATGGTGATAGCGGGCGTGCCAGTGCTGCTTGACGGTGAACGATGGAATGGCCACGGGACAGGCCAGCACCCTGAGGCCGGCCATGCGCGCGAGCGTTTCCCCGATCTGCCGCGGCAGGGTCGCGATGAGGTCGGTTGAGGACAGGATGGCGCTCAGGCCGAGGAAGCCCGGCAACTCCAGCAAAACCTTGCGCTCGATCTTCTGGCGTTTCAACGCGTCGCCGAGCAATATCGAACCCGTGCCCGAGCCGATCAGGATGTGCGACTCGTCGGCATATTGATCAAGGCTCAATGTGTCGCCGATGCGCGGATGGCCGGCATTGGCCAGGCAGACCCAGTCCTGGGTGAACAAGGTTTGCTGATAGAAACCGGCTTCGAGCTGGGGGATCAGCCCGATCGCAATGTCGGCATCGCCGGCCTGCAAGGCGCGCGGCATGTCGGCATCGATGCGCGCCGCGTCGAGCCGGATGCCCGGCGCCAGCGCGCGCACGTGCGAGAGCAACTGGGGCAGCAGGGTGATGTGGCTCGCATCCGTCATGCAAATGCGGAAGGTTCGCTGTGCGGACGCCGGATGGAAGACGGGTTCGCTTTCCGATAGCTGGCGCAGGGACTCCAACGCCGCGCGAACAATGCCGACCAGCGCTTCGGCACGAGGTGTGGGCTGCATGCCCTCGGTCGTTCGCACAAAAAGCGGGTCATTGAATTGCTTGCGCAGCTTTACCAGCCAGATGCTCACGGTCGGCTGGCTCAATCCCAGCAGTTCCGCCGATCGGGTGACGCTGTTGGTGCTGTAGAGCAGGTCGAACAGGCGCAGCAGGTTCGTGTCCACCATCTCAGACGGGGTCAATCGGGTTGGGGTGGTCATAGCGGGCTTGAGCTGCTGTATTGAAAAACGCAATGTTATCTATTCTAGGCATTGGATAGACGAGAGTTGGGCGCGTCCCTAGCATCCATGTCTATGAAAATCTGCATATTGGGAGCCGGCGCGCTGGGGTGTGCGATCGGTGGTGTGTTGACCGAAGCCGGCCACGAGGTCTGGTTGATCAATCGCGGTCGGGCACTGGTAGAAACCCTGAGTCGCGACGGACTGAAGGTGCGCGACGAGCGCGGCGACAGGCTGGTTCCAGTGCATGCGGCAACGCATTGCGACCAGGTGGATGCCAGCACGGGACCGGCAGACCTCGTCGTCGTGCTCGTCAAGTCCTTCCATACCCGCGAGGCCATTGAGTCGGCCCACGCCGTGATGGGGGCTTCAACGGTTGTGCTCTCGCTGCAGAACGGCCTGGGCCACGAGGATGTGCTGGCCGATGTCGTTGGGCGCGAACGTGTTCTCGCCGGCAAGACCTATGCGGGCGGTGTGATGCTCGGTGTGGGCCACATCATCTCGGGTATACGCGGCAAGGAAACCATCGTCGGCGAGCTTGACGGCCGGGTCAGTGAACGCGCGCTGCGTATCGCCGAGACCTTCACCAGCGCAGGCCTTGTGACGACGGTGAGCCGCGACATCATGGGCACCATGTGGGACAAGCTGCTGGTCAATGTGGCGACAGGCGCATTGAGCGGCATCACCCGGCTGAACTACGGCGCGCTCTACGCCATCCCGGAAGTCGAAAACTGTGCCATGGCGGCCGTCGCCGAAGCCATCGCGGTCGCGCGCGCCGGTGACATCGCGCTCACCACCTCCGATCCCCGGCAACCCTGGCTCAAGGCCGCCGAGGGCCTGCCCCCTGAGTTCAAGGCCTCCATGCTGCAGAGCCTTGAGAAGGGCTCGGTCACCGAAATCGACTATGTCAACGGCGCCGTCGTGCGCTGGGGGGCGCGCTACGGCGTCGCGACACCTGTCAATTCCGCACTGGTCGCCTGCATCAAGGGCATAGAGCGAGGCCTCCCGCTGCCAAGCACCGCCAAACAAACATAAACATAAACGTAAACATCAATAGAAACAGAGACATGAGCTATCCCCAAAAATCCTATGTTGAGCACGTCGCGGTACGCGTTCGCGACATCCAGTGGCACATCGACTTTTTCTACCAGGTACTCGGCATGGACGTGCGCGAGATCGAAGGCCCCACCGATGCGCCGAGCCAGTACTGGACGATTGGCGGCATGCAGCTGATGTCCACGCCCGGCTTTGAAGCGCCACCGAGCAACGACGCGGGTTGGCTCGCGCACATCGGCATCATGGTCGAGGATCTCGACGCCGCGATTGCCGAGGCGCACAAGTGGAAGGTCAAGCCACTGCCCCAGGGGCGCAACTGGCTGCAGCTGCCGGACGGGCTGGCGATCGAGCTGATCCAGGCGAGCGGCAACTCCGTGGTCGAAGTTCTGGCCATCAACCCGAGGGCCCAGTGATGCGCAGTTTCACCACCCCCGAAAAATACTGGGACGATGCGGTCGTCGGTGACAGCTGCAAGAGCCCGACCTACACCGTGACGGCGGAGCGCATCGACGCCTACGCCGAGCTCACCGGCGATTTCACGCCCGTGCATGTGGATGAGGAATACGCGCGCAACAGCCATTTCGGCCAGCGCGTGGCACACGGCCTCATGGGCCTCTCGGTGGCCGACGGGCTGAAGACCCAGTGCGAATACCGCTTCCTGCCGGGCATGTCGCTGGGCTGGACCTGGGATTTCGCGCTCCCCATCTACATCGGGGACGTGCTGCACATCGAGTTCACCGTCGGCAGCATGCGCGCTTCCAAAAGCAAGCCGGACTGGGGCATCGTCATATTGCCCACCCGACTGTTCAACCAGAAGGGCCAGGTATTGCAGCAGGGCGAACACCGCCTCATGATCCCGCGCCGTCCCGGTGCCAACCCCTCCACGGAAACCGCACCATGACGCTCCAATCCCTGCCGCTTAAAGGCATCCGTGTCATCGACTATTCGCACTTCCTTGCCGGTCCCTACATGGGCCGCTGCCTCGCGGCGCTCGGCGCCGAGGTCATCAAGGTAGAGCGCCCCACGATGGGCGACGCGGGCCGCGCGCACCCGTTCTTTGTGAACGGGCAGAGCGGCTACTTCCTCCAGCAAAACATGGGCAAGCAGGGGCTCTGCGTCAACCTCAAGGACCCGCGCGGCCTCGAGATGATGCACAAGCTCACCGACACCGCGGACGTGTTCCTCGAGAACTACCGGCCTGGTGCCCTGGACCGGCTCGGCCTTGGCTATGCCGAACTTTCGAAGCGAAATCCCAAACTCGTTTACTGCTCCGTCTCGGCTTACGGTCACACCGGTCCCGACTCGCACCGCGCAGGCTTCGGCCTGATCGCCGAGGCCAAGAGCGGCATCATGGCCATGGTCGGCAACCCGGGCGAGGCGCCGCCGTTGCTGCGCATCGCGCTGGGCGACATGTATACCGGCATCCACGGCGTTGCCGCAGTCTGCGCGGCCCTGCTGGGTCGCGTGAGTTCCGGGCTGGGCCAGCACATCGACATGGCGCTCTACGACTGCCTCGTTGCTATGCATGAATACGCGGTGCAGTGCTACACCTTCTCCGGCGGTACCGAAATTCCGGTGCAAACCGGCCACGACCTGCCGCAGTCGACCCTGTACGGCGTGTTCAGCGCCACCGACGGCTATATCGTGATCGCCGCCCAGGTTGACGATGCCTGGAAACGGCTCGCGGCCCTGGTAGGCGGTCCGGCCTTCGCCGCTGACGCGCGCTTTCACAGTGCGAGCGGACGGAACGCGAACCGCCTCGAAATCCTGCCCGTCGTGAGAACCTGGGTGTCGACCCGCACGGTCGCGGATTGTCTCGCGCAGCTCGACGCCATCGAAGTGCCGAGCGCCAAGGTCCAGGGTATCGATGAGGTCCTCGCCGACCCCCAGGTGCTTGCGCGCGGCATGCTGATCGAGCAGGAGCATCCCGTCCTTGGCAAGGTCAAGTTGCCGAATCTGCCTTTCCACTTCTCGGGCTGCGATACGACGATCACGATGCCGGCTCCGCTGATGGGCCAGCACAACCGCAGCATTGCCGCAGGCCTTGGCTACTCGGCGTCGGAGATCGACCGCATGGTCGCGGACGGCGTGCTTTACGCGGAGAGCGCCGTGAAATAAAGGCGGGTGTTTGGAACAAAGAAGCCAGCGCACTGGCGGAAACCGGAGACAAATCAATGACTGACCAATACGCCGTGATCGGCCAGCCGATCGGGCACAGCAAATCACCGCTGATACACGGCATGTTCGCCGAGGCCACCGGGCAAGACATGGCCTACCGGGCGATCGAGGGTTCCCGTGAAAGCTTTAGAGCCCAGCTGGATGAATTTCGGGCTTCCGGCGGCCGCGGCATGAACATCACCGCGCCTTTCAAGCTCGATGCCTTCGCCTATGCCGGCAGGCGTTCCGAGCGCGCCACGCTGGCGGGGGCGGCGAACGCGCTCAAGTTCGAAAACGACGTGGTGTACGCGGAGAATTTCGACGGCGTGGGCCTGGTCCGTGACGTCACACACAACCTTGGCTGCGCGCTCAAAGGCAAACGCATCCTGATGCTGGGCGCGGGTGGCGCCGCCCGCGGTGCGTTGCTGCCGTTTCTTGCCGAAAAGCCGGCTTTGTTGTTGATCGTCAACCGGACCCTTTCAAAATCTTCCCAATTGGTCAGCGAGGTTCGCAGCGATATCCCGTTGACATCGAGCGGTTATGGGGACCTGGCCGGCCAGCATTTCGACCTCGTCTTCAACGCCACCTCGGCCAGCCTCAGCGCCGAGCTGCCGCCTGTTCCTGCAACTGTTTTCGCCAACTGCGAACTGGCCTACGAATTGGCTTACGGCAAAGGGTTGACGCCCTTTCTTCGCCTTGCCCGGAACGCGGGCGTCAAACGCATTGCCGACGGTGTGGGCATGCTCGCCGAACAGGCTGCTGAAGCCTTCGCGTGGTGGCGCGGCATGAGGCCCGACACCCGCCTGGTGATCGAAAAACTGACCGTGCCCCTGGGTTGATCGGGAATTTCGCATGGATTACAAATTCGACTTCAATCCGGTGCTCAACGGGTTTCCAGACCTGCTGATGGGTTGTGCCGGCACCCTCGGCCTTGCCTTTGCGGGCCTGCTGCTTTCTTCGGTGATCGGCGCTGTTGGCGTCGCGCTCAGGGGGTCTCATGTGGCGCCGGTACGCTGGATGGTCATCACTTTCGTTGAACTCATTCGCAACACGCCCTTCCTGGTCCAGATCTACTTCGTGTTTTTTGCCCTGCCCTTGGTGGGCATCCGGCTGGACCCGACACCGACGGCGATCATTGCGCTCGGCGTGAACGGCGGCGCCTATGCCATCGAGATTCTTCGCGGCGGAGTGCAGGCCATCGACAAAGGGCAAATCGAAGCGGGCCACGCCCTGGGCCTGAGCAAGCTCCAGGTGTTCCGCCTGATCGTTTTCAAGCCCGCCTTGCGGGCGGTGTTTCCCTCTCTGGCCAGCCAGTTCATCCTGCTGACCTTGACGACGAGCATCGCCTCCGCGATCTCGGCCTATGAGTTGACCTCGGTTGCGCAGCGCATCGAATCGGACTCGTTCCGCAGTTTCGAGGTCTACGGCACGGTGACATTCCTCTACCTTGCGATGTCGACGGCGCTGCTCATGGGAATGAGCGCCATTGCCCAGCGCATGTTCAGCTACCCGGTGAAATAGATGGACTCCTTCACCATTCCTCAATTTCTGTTCCTGCTCAAAGGTCTGCAGTGGACGATTGCCTTGTCGCTGATCGGCTTGTCCCTGGGCGCCGTGGCCGGATTGCTCATCGCACTCGCGCGGACCTCGGGTTTCAAGACGCTCAAGCGCATCACCGGCGGCTACATCATGCTGTTCCAGGGAACGCCTTTGCTGATGCAACTGTTCGTGACCTACTACGGCCTGGCGCTGATAGGTTTGAAGCTCGACCCGTGGGCTTCCGTTGCGATCGGCTTCACGCTGCATGCCAGTGCCTTCCTCGGCGAAATCTGGCGCGGCTCGATCGAAGCGGTTCCGCGCGGCCAGACCGAGGCGGCAAACGCCCTTGGCGTCAACTACCTCACGCGGATGCGCAAGATCGTCTTGCCCCAGGCGCTGCGTATTTCTCTTCCGGCGACCATCGGCTTCCTGGTTCAACTGATCAAAGGCACTTCGCTCGCGGCGATCGTCGGGTTTAACGAGCTTGCCCGCAGCGGCAGCATCGTCTCCAACCAGAATTTCAAGCCGCTGCTGGTCTATGCCGTCGTAGCCCTTCTTTACTTCTCGATGTGCTGGCCGCTCTCCCTTTATGGGTCGCGGCTGGAACGCAGACTTGCCACGGGCGCCCGGTGACCGCTCCTGACAACTTTTCAGTCACCCGCTTTCAAAAAAAACCTAAACCGGAGACCATGACATGACTTTCAAAACGATTTCTTCCAAGCGCCGCCAGCTCATGCTCGGCCTTGCAGGCCTGATTGCCGCGTCCACGCTGATCACCGCTCCAGCCCGGGCCATTACTTCGGCCGAGATCAAGGCCAAAGGCAAGCTGGTGGTAGGCATCCAGGCCGCCAACCCGCCCTGGGGCTTCGTCGATTCGACGACCGGCCAGGCCGACGGCATCGATGCCGACATGGCGAAAGCCTTTGCCAAAGAGCTCGGCGTGCCGGTCGAGTTCGCCGGCCTGGAGGTCGCCAACCGTATCCCGGCGCTGACGTCCGGGCGTGTCGACGTGCTGTTCGCGACGATGGCGATGCTTCCTGACCGCGCCAAAGCCGTGCAGTACAGCAAGCCCTACATCGGCAACTCAATCTTCCTGGTGGCGGCCAAGTCCGTGGTGGTCAAGACCAATGCCGACATGGGCAAGCTGGTGATCGGTGTGCCGCGCTCGAGCACCCAGGACAGCGATGTGACCAAGAATGCGCCTCCCGGCACGGTCATCCGCCGCTTCGACAACGATGCGGCCACCATACAGGCACTGCTCTCAGGCCAGGTGCAGGCCGTCGGCGGCAATGTGTTCTATGCGCGCCGCCTCAATGAAGCCACGCCCAATACCTACGAGAACAAGCTCGAGTTCACGCAGCTGTTCAACGGCGCCTGCACCAGGCTGGAAGACAAGGAGCTCAACACCGTGCTCAACGCCTTCATCGACAAGATCAAGGCCAACGGCGAGCTCGCCAAGATCCAGCAGAAGTGGACCGGAACGTCGATGACGAACTTCCCGGCCAGCATTGAAGGTGTTCCCTTCGTTGCCAAGTAATCCCGTCGTCCGGAAAGAGCCAGAGCCATGAATCAAACCGCCAACCCGTCCGCCGGCGCGGGCACCCCGATGATCGTGATGGAAGACGTCGATAAATGGTACGGCTCCTTCCAGGCCCTGACCGGCATCAACCTGTCGGTCCGCGCGGGAGAAAAAATTGTCCTGTGCGGGCCCTCGGGTTCGGGCAAGTCCACCTTGATCCGCTGCATCAACCACCTTGAGGGCTACTCCAAGGGGCGCATCCTCGTCGACGGCATCGCGCTGACGGATGATGCCAAGGCGATCAACGCCGTGCGCGCCGAGGTCGGCATGGTCTTTCAGCAGTTCAATCTTTTCCCGCACCTGACGGTGCTTGAAAACTGTACGCTCGCGCCCATCAACACGCGCAAGCTGTCCAAAGCCCAGGCGGAAGCCACGGCGCGGCGCCTGCTCGAACGCGTGCGGATCGGGGAGCAGGCTGAAAAGTATCCGGCGCAACTGTCTGGCGGCCAGCAGCAGCGGGTGGCGATTGCGCGCGCGCTGTGCATGGAGCCCAAGGTCATGCTCTTTGACGAGCCGACCTCGGCGCTGGACCCTGAGATGGTGAAGGAGGTGCTCGACACCATGGTCGCGCTGGCGAACGACGGCATGACCATGATTTGCGTCACGCATGAAATGGGCTTTGCGCGCGCCGTCGCGGACCGTGTGATCTTTATGGCCAGCGGGCAGATCGTCGAAGAAGGCCCCCCGAAGGAGTTCTTCGCGAACCCGAAACACGAGCGCACGCGGGCATTTCTCGGTGACATCCTGGCCGGGCACTAAAGCCGGAACCAGGTCAGCTCCGAACAGAGGAAGCCCATGCCAAAAACCAGGATCGCGGTAGCCGGTGCCGGCTATATCGGGCAAGCCCACCTGGGCGTGGTGCGCAGCAGCCCCAGCTGCACCTTGTCCGCCATTGTCGATCCGGCGCCTGGCGCCGCCGCGCTGGCGGCCGCCGCCGGCGTGCCGCATTACGCATCGCTGGAGGAACTGGTTTCGAAGGACCCTCCCGATGGCATCGTGCTCGCGACGCCCAACCAGCTGCATGTTGAGCATGCCATGCGTTGCATCGACGCCGGTTTGCCGATGCTGCTCGAGAAGCCGCTGGCACCGACATTTGCCGAAGGCGAGCGCCTGGTCCAGTTGGTCGAGCGCTCCGGCGCCAAGGTACTGATTGGCCATCATCGCGCCCACAGCCCGATCATGGCCAAGGCTAGCGAGGTCGTGGGGTCCGGCCAGCTCGGCCGGCTGGTCTCGGTGACTGGCAGTGCAACCTTTCTGAAGCCCGACCATTATTTCGATGACGCGCCATGGCGGCGGGAGCCGGGCGCGGGGCCTATCCTGCTCAACATGATCCACGAGGTCCATAACCTGCGCATGCTCTGCGGCGAGATTGTGGCGGTGCAGGCCATGGCTTCGCACGCTGTACGCGGGTTTCCTGTGGAAGACACCGTGGCGATCTCCCTGAGGTTCGCAAGTGGCGCGCTCGGGACCTTCATGCTTTCAGATACAGCCGCCAGCGCCCGAAGCTGGGAGCAGACCTCGCAGGAAAACAAGGCCTACCCCAGCTACGACGACGAGGATTGTTATGTCATCTCAGGCACCAACGGCAGCTTGTCGGTGCCGACGATGAGGCTCAAAACCTACCCGCGCCCCGAAGACCGCTCCTGGTGGAAACCGTTTGAACAGGGGGTGGTCGGCATGGTTCGCGACGACCCGATCAAGCGCCAGATGGAGCATTTCGGCGCGGTGATACGCGGCCAGGCGCAACCGCTGGTGAGCGCGAGGGACGGCCTGGCCAACCTGCGCGTGACCGAAGCGATCGTGCAGGCGGCGAAGTCCGGCCGCACGGTGGAACTTTGATTTTTCACAGAAGAAGGAACCCAATGAAGATACTCATGCTGCACGGCATCAACCACAACATGTTCGGCAAGCGGGACCCGGTCCAGTACGGCACCATCACGCTTGACGAGATCAATGCCACCCTCATGGCGCTGGGCCGGGAACTCGGCGCGGGCATTGAACATTTCCAGACCAACAGCGAGAGCGCCATGTGCGAGCGCATCCACCAGGGCTTCACGGACGGCGTCGATGCCGTCCTGATCAACGCCGGCGCCTGGACCCACTACAGCTACGGGATTCGGGATGCGCTGGCCATCCTCACGGTGCCCGTTGTTGAAATCCATATGTCCAACATCCATGCCCGTGAGCAGTTCAGGCACCATTCGGTCTTCGCTGAAATCGTCAAGGGCCAGATCTGCGGATTTGGCGTCGACAGCTACACACTGGGCTTGCGCGCGGCGGTGTCGGCCGTGCAGGCCGCCCGACGGACGGCTTGAACCTGATCGTCGCGAGGTCCACGATGCGTCGATCCATTGCCACCGTGTCGCTGTCGGGCATGCTGAGGGAGAAGCTGCAGGCCGCGGCGGCCGCGCGGTTTGACGGTGTCGAGATATTCGAGAACGATTTGCTGCAGTTTCCGGGTTCGCCGCGCGATGTGCGCCGCATCGCCGAGGACCTGGGCCTCTCGATCGACATGTTCCAGCCATTCCGCGATTTCGACGGCGTGACCCCGGCGCAGTTGCTGCGTAACCTGGATCGCGCGGAGCGCAAATTCGACGTCATGCAGGAACTCGGTGCGCCGCTGATACTGGTGTGCACCAACGCCCAGTCCGACGCGTCGGGGGATGTCGAAATCCTGGCCGAGCAGATGCACCAGCTCGCCGAGAGGGCGGGGCGGCGCGGCTTGCGGGTCGGGTATGAGGCGCTCGCCTGGGCGCCGCAGATCAACCGCTTCGGCCAGGCCTGGCAGGTCGTGCAGCGCGCCAACCATCCGCACCTGGGGATTGTCCTGGACAGCTTCCACACGCTGGCCCTGCGCGATGACCCGCTGCCGATCGCACAGATTCCGGGAGACAAGATCTTTTACGTGCAGCTGGCCGATGCGCCCTGGGTCAAGCTCGACGTTCTCAGCCACAGCCGCCACTACCGCTGTTTTCCGGGGCAGGGCGAGTTTGAGATGGCGAAGTTCACGGCCGCGGTGCTCGATGCCGGTTATACAGGCCCGCTGTCGCTCGAAATTTTCAACGACGAATTTCGCGCCGCGCCGGCGCGTGCCACTGCGGCCGACGCGATGCGCTCGCTGCTCTGGCTCGAGGAACAGATGCGGGACGTGGCCTCGCTGAAGACTGGGAAGTCCCACGGCGAAAGCCGCAGGGTCTCGCTGTTTGACCCACCGCCGCCGCCCGTCTTGCGCGGCTGGTCTTTTGTCGAGTTTGCGGTCGACGCCGGCAGCGCGGCACGGCTCGCCCAGTTTTTGCAGGCCATAGGGTTTCGGCGCATCGGCAAACACCGCTCCAAGGCGGTCGATCTGTACGGCCAGGGCGAGGTGAGGGTGGTGCTCAACCTCGAGGAAGATTCTTTCGCGCGCGCCTATTTTGAAGCCCACGGGGTGTCGGCCTGCGCCACCGCGCTGGCGACCGACGATGCCCTGGCGGCGCTCAGCCGCGCCGAGGCGCTCGGCTGCACGCGTGTGGCCGGCCGGGTGGGCCAGAACGAGCTGACGATTCCGGCGGTGCGCGCACCCGACGGCAGCCTGCTTTATTTCTTTGACGTGCACGCGGGCGGTGAGCATGGCTTCGAAGCCGATTTCATCATCGACAACGCGCCATCCGCCGCCACCGCCTTTGGCGAAGGCGCGCGCATCGACCACCTGGTCCAGGTGCTTCCAACCGGCCAGGTCGAGCCCTGGACCCTGTTCTACCGCGCGGTCCTGGGCTTGAAACCCGGGTCCAGCACCGTCATGCACGATCCCTACGGCATCATCCGCAACCGTGTCATGGAATCCTCGGGCCGGGAGGTCCGGTATGCGCTCAATGTCTCGGAGCGTGAGAACACGTCCACCGCCAGGACGGTCTCGCAGTTCGGCGGCGCGGGTGTCCAGCAGATTGCAATCTCCGTGCGCGACCTCGTGGCCGCCATGCGCAGGCTCAAGGCGCAGGGCGCAAGCCTGCTAGCCGTTCCCGGAAATTACTACGATGACCTGGCAGCAAAATACGACTTGGACCCGGCGCTGCTCGCGTCCATGCGGGAGCTCGGCATCATGTACGACCGGGATGCCGACGGTGAATTTTTCCAGGCATATACGACACCATTTGACGGCCGGTTTTTCTTCAGCATGATTGAGCGCTGCGGCAATTACCAGCAGTACGGCATTGCCAACGCCCCCGTGCACCTGGGTGCGCTGGCGCAATGGCGGGACGCCGCCGCCTGACAACGCCACCCCCGGCCATCCGACAATATTCCATCGTTTCCACCAGGACCATCAAGAAGGCTTTCATGATCAGCGGCAAAACCACCTTCATCGCCCACATCGGATTTCCCACGCATTCGTTCAAGGCACCGATGATCTACAACCCTTACTTCGAGCAGGCAGGCATTGACGCGGTCGTCGTGCCCATGGGATGCCGTGCCGAAAACTACGCAGCTTTCCTGAAGTCAGTCTTCACGCTCGAAAACATCGGCGGCGCGCTGATCACCATGCCCCACAAAGTCAGCACGGTCGGATTGCTCGACGAGGTTTCGCCCACGGCACTGATCGCCGGTTCGTGCAACGCCGTGCGCCGCGCTGCCGACGGCCGCCTGCAGGGCGATATGTTTGACGGTGAAGGATTCGTGCGCGGCATCCAGCGCAAGGGCCTGAGCCTGCCCGGCAAGCGGGTGCTGGTGGTGGGCAGCGGCGGCGTCGGCTCGGCGATTGCGGCCTCACTGGCCGCAGCCGGCATTGAAGCGATCAGCCTTTTTGACGTCAACGCCGCGTCCGCCGAAGCACTGGCCGGCCGGCTCAAAAAGCACTACCCCAAACTGGGCGTGAGCACTGGGTCCAACGATCCCGCCGGCTACGACCTGGTCGTCAATGCCACGCCCATGGGCATGGAGGAGGGCGATCCCCTGCCGATGGACGTCTCACGCATCGCGCCCAACACTTTTGTGGGCGAGGTGGTCATGCGCAGCGAAACCACAGCCTTCCTCAAAGCGGCCATCGCACGCGGATGCCAGGTCCAGGTGGGGACGGACATGTTGTTCGAGCAGATCCCGGCGTACCTGGAGTTTTTCGGGCTTCCCACCACAACGCCAGAGGTTTTGCGTTCGGTCGCCACAATCAGGTATTGAATTGGCGCCGGTTTTCGGTGAGGATGGCCAGGATTTTTTCTTCGACCGCATTGCACCCTCGTGGAGAGTCGATGTCATTGTGGAGAGGGTGGCGGCCAAGCAGGCTGTCAGGCGTATCAACGCGGATGGCATTCTGAGTCACCTGACCGAAACCCTCGATTTCTGAGCCACTAGACAGGCCCAGGACACTTACAAATAAAAAAGGACCCCGAAGAGTCCTTTTTGCATTGCGGTCAACATTACTCGCCTGAGCCGATTTTGAGGGAGAACCTACCGAAGGCCCAGTCGATCGCTCCGCCAAAGACTGTTCGAACCATTGAAACATACATCCGATACCGCGCTGAGATCGCGCCAGCCTTGTCTTTGCGCTTTAACGCCTCTTGATACTCTGCAATCGACTCTGCGTGAAGAGCTTCAAGAACGCGTTCTCTGAACTTCTTACTGCAAAAATGACCGAGGAAACGGAGCAACCCATAGCCTGGAGCAATTTCAATTTTCTGAACTATTGGCGCTCTACTCACCCTAGGCGCTTCAGTGACTGTAGGTTCCTTGTCGATTTCGGACTTGTCTGTCTTCTTTCTCTTGTCACTGGTGTAGCTCTCGTAGAATGCCTCGGCAGGATTCATGATCTGCCGGCCAGTTTGTTCAGTTGCACCCATACCGTAGTGCTTTGCCAATCGCTCTTGTATTAAAAACTTCTCGGCAAACATGTTAGCTGTGCGCTCTACATCCTTGATCTGTTGGGCAAGTTTCAATGTCGTCAAGTTTGAATCCAGCCTTAATCGCGTCAAGAGGTCCTCGCGCTGCTTAGTTTCTCGCACTGCTTGGTCAAACCATTCCGCTGCCTTTTGAGCCGACGTAACCCACGACGGCGCGTCATAACCTCCATGTGCCAGGCGATACACCCGTTCTGCCTCAGTCATCGCGGACCCGATCACGTCCTTAGGGGATCCGAAATAGTCGTCACTCATACCAAAACTCCATTCATTCCCTTGTTATAGGCCGACATCGCGGCGCTCCAAGCAAGGTATGTTTTCCTGCCGGCTCCAGTGATTTTGTAAAGCCTGCGAGGCACGGTCCTTACGGACGCGTCTTCTTTGCGACTCTCGATGAAGCCCTTGTCTTCAAGGCGTCCCAAAGTGACGTAAATCGTGCCAAGCTTCAATGCACCATTCGATGCATTGACCATCTCAAGCCCATACATCTCCGAGCCAGCATTGCTGGAGAGCTGTTCAAGGACGAGGCCTTCTTTAGGTGAAATGTTCATAAGTTGGTAAACAGATATAGGCTTTGAATAAATTGGAATGTATAAATTTGAGTTTGGTGCTGAGTATTAAATTTGAACTTTAAAGAATGAATTGAACGGATAAGTTTGAATGTATGTGTATAAGTTTTAGGGTCGGTCAGGAGGCCGGGACCACCTAACTGACGGTGTCATTATATCTTACAACTTGTAAGATAGGATAAACCTACAGTCACTGTAGGGGCTTAGCTTTTTTGAATTCAATGACGTTGGTAGCCATGTCGGCAATGGCTAGACTAATCGGGCCGATTCGTTGTGCCGACTACGGCGAACTTCTAACTGGGGACAAAATTACTCAAGTAAAAATTCAGCACTATGTTCCGCAGTTTCTTTTACGGAACTTCACTTCAGATAAGAAGAACCGAGTGCATGTATTCGACAAACAAAAAGGAATTACCTTTGTCTCACACGTGAAAAACGTGGCCAACGAGAGTCGCTTTTATGACTTTGAGATAGAGGGTGAGGGGCGTTCTTTAGAGGCACCGCTCTCCAGTCTCGAATCAGACAACAGCGGACATTCCACTAAGTTGATCCTATGACGAAACTCTTGACCGTTGACCTTCGGCATGGCGTCCCTGCGCCAGATGCATCTCCGAACTTGGTAGACCTTCATCGCTTGTGGAGCATCCCCGGATTCCACCTAAACATGGGCAAGCGTCTCGAATCGCTATGGGGTGACGTCCGTGTCCAAGTCAGAGATGACCGCGAGTCTCCGGCCGGATTGACCGACTACTTCATGACGGTGCCCTTCACCATCGTCTCGAAGCCTTTTGCGGAGCTTCTAAGCAGTTTCGGCTGCGAAGTCGAAATGCTGCCTCTGCTCGTCGAATACCGGCAAAAACGATTACACAACGAATTCTTCGCCTTGAACGTTTTGACTGTCGTGGAGAGCGCCGTGGACCGTGAACGGTCGAAGTTCAAGTCCTTTGATGAGGGGCCACTGGAGGAGGTCGAACACCTTGAACTCAAGGGCGAGATGCTCACCGACATCCCGATTGCCTATCTCGGAGAAATTTGTAAGTATGCGGTGAGCGACGAGCTGGCTGCGGCAATCACATCAAGCGGGATGCGCGGAGTGTTGACAATTCGGCCAGGTGACTTCACGAGCTAAAGGCTTGGCCGGATTCCGTTCTATAGAAGCGGTCGGCCTCTGCATCCGCACTATGCGGGGCGATGGAGGCCGACGGGACTATCCCGTCAACGTAAAAAAACCGCCACAGCGGGAGGCTTCCGTTAGTTAGCCTATGTGATGGGCTGAGTGTTCGATGGCACCAAAGTACTTGGCCATGTCTGCCGAACTCTCGAGTGCGTATAGCTCACCGACCGTGCTTAAGAGGTCCACAGATCTAGATGCCTTTGGACTTCCACCGCCTGCAATGACGATGTGGCGGCTAATGTTTGTACCGAATGTCTCGACCGCAGTCTTCATAACCAAGCACTTTGCTTGCGCCTCAAAGATGCGATTGCGAACGCCGTCTTCGGACACTGCGAAGTCAAGAGTTTCGGTAAAACTCATTACGCCGTTTTTGATCGCGAACTCAGCGACCAAACCGTGAGCTGCAGAAACCGGAAAATTAGGTATTACTTTGCGGCTGTTGATGTCGTCGTGCGTCTTCCCAAGCAACCCCATGGTTTGGAATTGGCGACGTAGTTGCGACCGAATACGGGGTTTCGCCTTCTTCCGTGCGATTGATGGCCTGGGACTAGCGCCTATAGGGAGAACGGATTCAGCCATCAATGCATGAATCTGAGCGTCAAATTCTTGCTCAGTCTCGTAACCAAAAACGCCCTCGAAATCGTGAATTGAAATGCTGCTGCGACTTGATGCGAGCAGCTGGCGGGCGTCACTCAATGTTTCGCAATGCTCAAGAAAACGATTAAGCGTGCTTGCAAACGCACTTATGGTGGAGAAATCAAAATTTGGATCCAGCGATAGGAACTTCCTCGAATCCGGAACAGTAAGAACTAACCATTCGCCATCATCTAAAACAGCTACGCCAACGCACAGAACATCGAGGCGTTCAAGTGACGGACGCATAGTGATGAGGCTGTATTTAGCGGTCTTCATGGCAAGGTTGATTTGGCGAGTGTTACTCTGGATTGCCTGGCTGGAGATGTCCACCAAGCGATCAGATCACTACGCTGCTGCGGCGTAACCCAAACAGCGGGCATGGCTTCCAAGGTGTTGAGCATCCAATCATCGGCCAAAGAGGTTACTTTGTCTATAGTCGCCAATGGCGGAGTGTAGCCGTGCATTGCCTCCCAGATGGGCTTGTTGTCTGTTGTGAAGCACTTGGGAAGTGGCAGCCCAGGTAAGGGCCAGCCGTGATGAAGCCATGCTCGGCTGAAGTCCATCGGCCGCAAAATAACTTCGCCATTAATAACCAGGTAAAGATAGTTGCCGAAATGCCTGTCGTCATTGTGTGATACCCAATCCATTCCGAATACTCTGCTGAATAGTTCCGGATTGCTGACATGGGGAAGTCCAACCATGTAATCGACTGCACCTCCAAGCCATTGAGAGCCAAACAAAAAAACACCAGGGTTTGTAGTCAGCTCCACCACGGCGAAAGGCGGGACAGGAAGACCAATGTCACGAGCAAGCGTTGAGCAAATCCACTCTGTTGCAGGCAAATGCGCAATGCGAGACTGACCCTTGCACAAATACCGCTCGGTGCTTGCATCGCAAACAGCGACGAAGTCGCAGTCAACAGCCGCTGGTGGCTTTGGGCGGGTGCGATTGCATTGAACCGGAAAGAAGCTGCTCTGTGTAGTAGGTGGCATAAATTTTCAAGAAATTCGGGTACGCAGCTTTGCCGGCAAGTCACGTTGAAGTGAGGGTGTGAGCGAATGCCCAAGCGACACCTTTAATTGCACTTTTTGTTACAGGTAGTCTGGAGGTTGCGCATTCGTGTGTCAAGGCTGGGCGGGTGGTAAAAATCGCCCAAAAAGCAAAAAGCCTCCGTGAGGAGGCTTTTTGATGCGGAACCCGGCTGTCACCAGAGATGACACCAGCAATCACCGGTAAGTGACCACTATCGCTGTTTCCCGCTGAATTGGTGCCGGAGAGATGAATCGAACACCCGACCTTCTCATTACGAATGAGCTGCTCTACCGACTGAGCTACACCGGCTTTTTATTGAATACAGCCAGAGATTATAGCCCGGAGTGGTAGGAGGTTACCCGTTCGACCTCATTTTTGGAGCCCAGCATGACGCTGACCCGCTCATGCAGCTTGGTGGGTTGCAGGTCCAGGATGCGTTGTTTGCCGTTGGTGGCGGCGCCGCCGGCCTGTTCGACCAGCCAGCTCATGGGGTTGGCTTCGTACATCAGGCGCAGTTTGCCGGCTTTTTCAGGCTCGCGTTTGTCCCAGGGGTACATAAACACGCCGCCGCGGGTCAGGATGCGGTGCACGTCGGCCACCATGGAGGCGATCCAGCGCATGTTGAAGTCCTTGCCGCGTGGGCCGTCCTTGCCTTGGAGGCATTCGTCGATATAGCGTTTCACCGGCGCGTCCCAGTGGCGCATGTTGCTCATGTTGATGGCGAACTCTTTAGTGTCTTCGGGGATGCGGACGTTTTCTTCGGTCAGCACAAAGGAGCCCTGCTCGCGGTCCAGCGTGAACATGGCCACGCCGTCGCCCACCGTCAGCACCAGGGTGGTTTGCGGGCCGTAAATGCAGTAGCCGGCCGCGACCTGCTTGTTGCCGGCCTGCAGAAAGTCTTTTTCCTCGACGCCGGCATGGCCTTCGGGCTTTTTGAGCACGCTGAAGATGGTGCCTATGCTGACGTTGACGTCGATGTTGCTGGAGCCGTCCAGGGGATCGAACAGCAGCAGGTATTCGCCCTGCGGGTAGCGGTTGGGCACCACATAAATGCTGTCCATTTCTTCCGAGGCCATGGCCGCCAGGTGGCCGCCCCATTCATTGGCCTCGATCAGCACTTCGTTGGCGATGATGTCGAGTTTTTTCTGGACTTCGCCTTGCACGTTCTCGCTGGAGGCCGTGCCCAGCACGCCGCCCAGCGCGCCTTTGTTGACGGCCTGGCTGATGCTTTTGCAGGCGCGCGCCACCACTTCGAGCAGCAGCCGCAGCTGCGACGGGATGTGGCCGTCCATGCGCTGCTGCTCCACCAGGTAGCGGGTCAGGGAGATTTTCTGGGACATGGGGGGCTCCGTTCTGTTGAGGGGAGGGTCAATCGGCTAATGCGCGAGAGACGACTTCGTGGGTGTCTTTGCTGAGGTCGGTCTTGGCCGCGACGCGTGCAATCGCCTCGCGTGCCGCGCTGCGGTAGGGCTCGGCCAGCTTGCTCCAGCGGTCCAGCGCGCGCGCCAGGCGGGCGGCCACCTGCGGGTTGATGGCGTCGAGTTCCATCACGCGGTCGCTCCAGAACACATAGCCTGCGGCATCGGCGCGGTGGAAGGCGGCCGGGTTGCCCTGGCAGTAGGTGCTGACCACGCTGCGCGCGCGGTTGGGGTTGCGCAGGCTGAAGTCGGCGTGTTTCATGAGCTGCTTGACGGCCGGCAGCACATTGCCGCCGCGATCCGGCGCGCCGGCCTGCAGGCCGAACCATTTGTCGATGACCAGGGCTTCGTCCTTGAACATGGCGTGGAACAGCGGTAGCGCCTCGCCGGCCAGGGCGTGGCCGCTGGAGACCAGCGCGGCCAGCGCGTTGAAGCGGTCGGTCATGTTGCCGGCGTCCTTGAAGCGCTGCAGGGTCTTGTGCGGCCAGTCGGCATCGCCGGTGCTTTGCGCCGCCAGGCACAGATAGGTCAGCGCCATGCCCGCGAGCGCGCGGCGGCCGCTGGAGACGGGGTCGGGCGTGTAGGCGCCGGTGTCGTGGTTGGCGTCGTAGACGGCCGCCCAGTCGGCCGCCAGGGCCGTGGCCAGTTGCAGGCGCATGGCTTCGCGCACCGCGTGGATGCGCTGCGGGTCCACCACCTCGAGCTGCTCGGCCAGGTAGGTTTCGGACGGCAATGTGAGCACCAGCTCCTTGAAGGCGGCGTCCAGCGTGGGGTGGCGCAGCACCTGGCGCATGGCGTCCAGGTAGGCTTCATCCAGCACGGCGGCGGGCGTGCCGGCTGTGGTGATGGCCGCGATGGCGCGGTTGACGGCCAGGCGCTGGCCGGCTTCCCAGCGGTTGAAGGGGTCGCTGTCGTGCGCCAGCAGGTGCAGCAGCTGGGCGTCGCTGTAGTCGAACTCGAGCACCACAGGGGCGCTGAAGCCGCGCAGGATGGAAGGCACGGGCTCGGCGGCGATGCCGGTGAAGGTGAAAGTCTCTTCGGCCTGCGTGAGCACCACGGTGCGCGTGCTCGCTGGCGCCTGGCCTTCATGGCTTTGGCCGGCCAGCTGCAGCGGCAGGTCCTGGCCGTCCGCGCCCAGCAGGCCCAGGCCGACCGGGATCACAAACGGTTGCTTGACGGGCTGGCCCACCGTGGGCGCGCAGCTTTGCGACAGCGTGAGGGTGTAGGTGCGGGCGTCGGCGTCGTAGCGGCCTTGGGCGTGCACGCGCGGCGTGCCGGCCTGGCTGTACCAGCGCTTGAACTGGGGCAGCAGGCGCGCCAGGTCCGACATGGGGTTGGCGTCGGCGATCGCCTGCGCGAAGTCGTCGCAGGTCACGGCCTGGCCGTCGTGGCGTTCAAAGTACAGCGTCATGCCGCGGGCAAAGCCGTCACGTCCCACCAGGGTCTGCATCATGCGCACGACATCGGCGCCTTTTTCGTAAATGGTGACGGTGTAGAAGTTGCTGATCTCGACATAGCTGTCGGGCCGCACCGGGTGGGCCATGGGGCCGGCGTCCTCGGGGAACTGGGCGGTGCGCAGCACACGCACGTCCTCAATGCGCTTGACGGCGCGGGCCGAGGGGGAGCCGGCCAGGTCCTGGCTGAACTCCTGGTCGCGGAACACCGTGAGGCCTTCCTTCAAGCTCAGCTGGAACCAGTCGCGGCAGGTGACGCGGTTGCCCGTCCAGTTGTGAAAGTACTCGTGGCCGACCACGCTCTCGATATTGGAAAAATCCACATCGGTGGCGGTGGCCTGGTTGGCCAGCACGTACTTGGTGTTGAAGATGTTCAGGCCCTTGTTTTCCATGGCGCCCATGTTGAAGTCGCTGGTGGCAACGATCATGAAGCGCTCCAGGTCCAGCGGCAGGCCGAAACGGGCTTCGTCCCAGGCCACCGAATGCATCAGCGAGGCCATGGCGTGCTCGGTCTTGTCGAGGTCGCCCGGGCGCACATAGACCTGCAGCGTGTGCTGCTTGCCGGCGCGCGAGGTGATGCGCTGCTCACGGCTGACCAGCTGGCCGGCCACCAGGGCGAACAGGTAGCTGGGCTTTTTGTGCGGGTCCACCCATTTGGCGAAATGCCGCGCGCCGTTGGGGCCGGGCTCCAGCGGGCCCTGGTCGACCAGGTTGCCGTTGGACAGCAGCACCGGGTACTGGGCCTTGTCGGCGCGCAGCGTCACGGTGTAGCTGGCCATCACGTCGGGGCGGTCCAGGAAGTAGGTGATGCGGCGAAAGCCCTCGGCCTCGCACTGCGTGAAGAAGGAGTCGTTGCTGACGTACAGGCCCATCAGCTTGGTGTTTTTGGCGGGGCAGGTGGTGGTGAAGATTTCGAGCTCGAAGGGCTCATTGCCTTCGGGCAGGTTTTCCAGCACCAGTCGGTTGCCTTCCATCTTGAAGGAGGTGCCCTGACCGTTGACCAGCACGCGCGAGAGGTTGAGCTCCTCGCCGTCGAGCTTGAGCGGCTGGGGCGGCACGTCCGGGTTGCGGCGCAGGCGCATCTTGTTGAGCACGCGGGTCTTGGCCGGATCCAGGTCGAAGCACAGGTCGACGGTGTCTATCCAGTAGGCGGGGGCGATGTAGTCGGCGCGGTTGATGACCACTGTGGGCCCTTGTCCAGATCCACGGTCATCGGGCATTTGCAACATGGCTGCTTCCTCAAAACAATCTAAAAACTCAAACAATCACTCAACGAAAATCCCGGGCGGCCGCGCCGGCCGCCACGGGCATCCAACATCAAACGCCCTGCTTCAGCGAGGCTTCGATAAAAACGTCCAGGTCCCCGTCCAGCACTTTCTGCGTGGCCGAGACCTCGACATTGGTGCGCAGGTCCTTGATACGGCTGTTGTCCAGCACATAGCTGCGGATCTGGTGGCCCCAGCCCACGTCGGTCTTGGTGTCTTCCAGCTTTTGCTGGGCTTCCTGCTGCTTGCGCAGCTCGAAGTCGTACAGCCGCGAACGCAGGCGCTTCCAGGCCACGTCGCGGTTGCTGTGCTGGCTGCGGCCGTCCTGGCACTGCACGACGATGCCGGTCGGGATGTGCGTCAGGCGCACGGCCGAGTCGGTCTTGTTGATGTGCTGGCCGCCGGCGCCGCTGGCGCGGAAGGTGTCGGTGCGCACGTCGGCCGGGTTGATCTCGATCTCGATGGAGTCGTCGATTTCGGGATAAACAAACACCGAGGCAAACGAGGTGTGGCGCCCGCCTGAGGAGTCAAACGGCGACTTGCGCACCAGGCGGTGCACGCCGGTTTCGGTGCGCAGCAGGCCGAAGGCGTATTCGCCCTCGATCTTGATGGTCGCGCCCTTGATGCCCGCGGTGTCGCCGGGCGATTCGTCTTCGACCGTGGTCTTGAAGCCCTTGCGCTCGGCGTACTTGAGGTACTGGCGCAGCAGCATGCTGGCCCAGTCGCAGGCTTCGGTGCCGCCGGCGCCGGCCTGGATGTCCAGGAAGCAGGGCAGGGGGTCGGCCGGGTTGTTGAACATCCGGCGGAATTCCATTTTTTCGACCTCGGCGGCGATCTTGGCGGCCTCGCCTTCAATCGTCGCCATGCCGGCGTCGTCGCCTTCGGCCTTGGACATCTCGAAAAGTTCGGTGTTGTCGGCCAGCTCGGAGCTCAGGCGGTCGATGACGTGGACCACGTCTTCCAGCGATTTTTTTTCCTTGCCGAGTTCCTGCGCGCGCTTGGGGTTGTCCCAGACCTTGGGGTCTTCGAGTGCGGCGTTGACTTCGTTCAGCTTTCGTTCTTTGGCAGGGTAGTCAAAGATACCCCCGAAGCTCGTTGACCCGGTTGCTGAGGTCCACGAGCTGGTTGCTGATGAGGTTGATGCGTTCTGCTTCCATGGTTCTTCTGTCCTGAAATGTTGGTGGCCGCAAGGGGCGGCCTAACCCGCTATTTTCTCATGACACAGGGACTATTGCTCCAGAAAGCCCTCAATCAGTGTTGCCAGCTGTTCCGGCTGGTCGTGGTGCAGCATGTGGCCGGCGTCCTGGATCACGGCGACCCGGGCCTGGGCCACCTGTTTGAGGCGCTCGTGGTACTCGGCCAGGCTGTATTTGCCCTGCCACCAGGTAGCCAGCGAATCGTCGGAAGCCTCGACGGCCAGCGTGGGCGCGCTGATGCAGCGGTAGATTGCCAGCGCTTCGTCGACGCGGTACAGCTGCGCGCTGGTGATCTTGTGCGCGGCTTCCCCCAGGATTTGCCATTTCCCCGACGCATCTGGGCGTGCCCAGTGGCCGGCCAGCCAGCCCGCCTTGTCGGCCGACAGCCGCGGGTTGGTTTTCATCAGGCGGCGCGCCACGCCGTCCACGCTGTCATAGGTCTTGAGCGCGAGTTCGCCGCGCCGCAGGCTTTTGAGCTCGTCCATCCATTTGGCATAACGGCCCGGCGCCTGTTCGGGCTTGCTGGGCGGCAGGCCGAAACCTTCGAGGTTGACCAGCCGGCGTATGCGCGCGGGCCGCACGCCGGCATACAGCATGGCGACATTGCCGCCCATGCTGTGGCCGACCAGGTCCACGGGCCGCTCGCCCGCGTAATGGTCCAGCAAAAAATCCAGGTCGGCGAGGTAGTCGGCGAACCAGTAGTTGTCGGCGGGGCTGCCGTCTGGGCCCGAGCCCGTGAGCCCAAAGCCGCGCCAGTCGGGCGCGATGATGGTTCGGCCTTGCGCGAAGGCGTCGGACAGGGCATCCACCATGAACTGGTAAGAGGCCGCCACGTCCATCCAGCCATGGACCAGAACGAGTGGCGGCAGCGCGGGGTCGGTGCCCGAGGGGCTTTCCCAGAGGCGAACGTGGTAGCTGAGGCCGCGTATAGGGACAAACTCGCTGCGGGAAGATCGTTTTTCTTTGTACATTGGTGCCCATGATAAAGAGACAAGACACAAAGCGCAGTCAACACAGGGACAAGCCGGCTGCCGGTAAATCCCAGGCCGGCCAGCCCGACCACTACGCGGCACTGCACGCCGGCTTTCGCTGGCAGGTGGATGAATTTTTCAACATCGCCGAGGCCTGCTGCAGCCGCTGGGCGCGCGAGCAACCCCGGACGGCGATACGCGAGCACAAGCCGGGTGCGAAGACGGTGCTGCACAGCTTCCAGGAGCTGCAAGAAGCAGCCGATGCGCTAAGCCAGGTGTTGACGGGCCTGGGCGTGCAGCGAGGCGACCGCGTCGCCATCGTGATGCCGCAGCGCCTGGAAACCGCCGTGGCCTATATGGCGGTGTTCCAGATGGGCGCGGTGGCCATGCCGCTGTCCATGCTGTTCGGGCCCGAGGCGCTGGAATACCGGCTACAGGACAGCGATGCCGTGGTGGCCATTTGCGACGAAAGCTCCATCGCCAGCCTGAAAGCCATTCGCGGCAACTGCCCGGCGCTGCGCACGGTGATCGCCGCCGGCAGCGCCCAGGACCAGGGCGATCTCGGCTACGACAGTGCGCTTGCCGTGCAAAAGGGCATCTTTACGGCCGTCAAGACCAAGGCCGAAGAAGGCGCCATCCTGATCTACACCAGCGGCACGACCGGCCCGCCCAAGGGCGCGCTGTTGCCGCACCGCGCGCTGATAGGCAACCTGCCGGGCTTTGTCTGCAGCCACAACTGGTTTGGCTTTGACGGCAAAAAGAATCAAAAATCGGACGCGGTGTTCTGGTCTCCGGCAGACTGGGCGTGGACCGGGGGGCTGATGGACGCCTTGCTGCCCAGCCTGTATTTCGGCCGGCCCATCGTCGCTTTTAACGGGCGTTTCAGCCCCGAACTGGCCTTCAGCCTGATGGCGGAGCAGGGCGTGACGCACACCTTTTTGTTCCCTACGGCCCTCAAGGCCATGATGAAGGCCTATCCCCGGCCCGCGCAGTACTTCAAGCTGAAATTGCAAGCCATGATGAGCGCGGGCGAAGCCGTGGGCGATGCGGTGTTCGCCTACTGCCAGGAGCAGCTCGGCGTCACCGTCAACGAAATGTTCGGCCAGACCGAAATCAACTACGTCGTGGGCAACTGCAGCCGCTTCTGGCCTGCCCGGCCGGGCAGCATGGGCAAAGGCTACCCGGGCCACCGCGTGGCGGTGATTGATGACGAGGGCAATGAATGCCCGGTGGGCGTGCCGGGCGATGTCTCGGTGAACCGCTACGACGTACACGGCGACCCCGACCCGATTTTCTTTCTGGGCTACTGGAAAAAAGACGAGGCCACCCGCAACAAGTTCACCGGCGACTGGTGCCGCACCGGCGACCTGGCACGCCGCGACGCCGAGGGCTATCTCTGGTACGAGGGCCGCGCCGACGATGTGTTCAAGGCCGCGGGTTACCGCATAGGCCCCGGCGAGATCGAGAACTGCCTGGTCAAGCACGCGGCCGTCGCCAACGCGGCCGTGGTGCCCAAGCCCGACCGCGAACGCGGCGCGGTCGTCAAGGCCTATGTGGTGATCGCGCCCGACCAGCTCGCGGCCCGCGCGGCGCATCCGGGCGGTGCGGCCGGGTTTGACGAGGAGCTCACCGCGAAACTGCAGGCGCACGTCAAAAACATGCTGGCGCCTTACGAGTACCCCAAGGAGATTGAATTTATTGACGCGCTGCCGATGACGACCACGGGCAAGGTGCAGCGGCGGGTGCTGCGACTGCAGGAAGAAGAGCGCTTCAAGGCGCAGTCGCCGGCCTGACGCGGACGTAAAAAAAGCACCCGAAGGTGCTTTTTTTACGAGTGAAGCCTGTGCTCAGCGTGCAGCAACTTGTTCGGCCACATAAATTTCAACGCGGCGATTCTTGTCGCGGCCTTGCTGCGTGCTGTTGTCAGCCACAGGCTCGCGCGAACCGCGGCCGTCGGTCACGATGCGGGTGCGGGCCACGCCGCGGCTGACCAGGTAGTCGCGGGCCGCGTCGGCGCGGTCCACCGACAGCGGGTTGTTGATGGCGTCGGAGCCGGTGTTGTCGGTGTGGCCGATGATGGTGACCGTCGTGACCGGGTTCTGGTTCAGGCTGGTCGCGAACTGGTTCAGGATGGGCGCGAAGTTGGGCTTGATGGCCGAGCGGCCCACGTCAAACGAGACGTCGCTGGGGATGTCCAGCTTCAGGCGGTTGTCGGTGGTCTGGCTCACAGCCACGCCTGTGCCCACGGTGGCGCGTTCCATCGCGGCCTTCTGGTCCTGCATCTTCTTGGACCAGATGTAGCCGCCGCCCGCGCCGACCGCACCGCCCAGCACCGCGCCGGTGGCCGCACCCTTGGAGCCGCCGGTGGCCGCGCCCAGCAGCGCACCCGCGACCGCGCCTATGCCGGCGCCCTTGGCCGTGTCGGACTGGGTTTCGCTCATGTTGGCGCAACCGGACAGGGTGAAGGCGGCCAGGACGGCGCAGCTCAGGGAAGTGATGGTCAGTTTGTTCATGGAAATTCTCCTCGGGAAAAATTGGACGATGTCGTTATGAAAAGTGTGCTTTTGAATTCAGTTCAGGATTCAGCCACGCAGGGATTAAATCGCCGGTCTGTGAATGGTAGGCAGGCAATTGGTGAGCAGTTGTAAGACAAGGGCCCGAGTTGGAGCCGCCAGCACGCCGTGTTCAGAGCCCTTAAACTAGCCGCTTTGTGAACTTCGTCACACTCGCTTCTCATGGATGCAACAGTGTTTCGAGGCCTGCATTCATCCCATCCCAACCGCATTAAGCGCAAATCCCATGAATAAAGTTCAACTCGGCTCCAGCGACCTGCATGTGACCCCTGTTTGCCTGGGCACCATGACCTTTGGCGAACAGGTGGATGAAAAAACCTCGCACGCCATCCTGGACCGCTCGCTGGCGCGCGGCGTCAACTTCCTGGACACGGCCGAGATGTATTCGGTGCCGGCGCGCGCCGAGACTTTCGGCTCCACCGAAACCATCATCGGCAACTGGTTCGCCAAAAACCCCTCGGCGCGCGCCAAGCTGGTGGTGGCCAGCAAGGTGGCCGGCCCCTCGCGCGGCATGCCCTGGGTGCGCGAAGGCAGCGGCATGACGGCGAAAGACATCGTGGCTTCGTGCGACGCCAGCCTCAAGCGCCTGCAGACGGATGTGATTGACCTCTACCAGATCCACTGGCCCGAGCGCCATGTGCCGGCTTTCGGCGCGGTGTATTACAACCCCGCGCAGGAACGCTCCGCCACGCCCATCCACGAGCAGCTCCAGGCGCTGGCCGGCCTGGTCAAGGCGGGCAAGGTGCGCGCCATAGGCCTGTCGAACGAAACGCCTTACGGCGTGCATGAGTTTGTGCGCCTGGCCGAGCAGCACGGCCTGCCGCGCGTGGCCTCGGTGCAAAACCCGTATTGCCTGGTCAACCGCACCGTGGAAAACGGCCTGGACGAAAGCATGCACCGCCTGGGCGTTTCGCTGCTGGCCTATTCGCCGCTCGGCTTCGGCCTGCTGACGGGCAAGTACGACGAATCGGGCTTTGAAGGCGCGAAGGCGCCCAAGGAGGCGCGCATCGCCAAATTCGAATCCACACGCAAGCAGCGCTGGGGCCGCCCCGAGGCACTGGCCGCCGCGCGGCGCTACAACGCGCTGGCGCGCGCCAACGGCCTGACGCCTACACAGATGGCGCTGGCCTTTTGCTACACCAAATGGCAGGTGGCCAGCACCATCATTGGCGTGACTTCGGTCGCGCAACTCGACGAAGACCTGGATGTCTGGGGTACCACGCTAAGCCCAGAAGTGCTGGCCGAGATCGACAAAATCCGTTGGGAAACGCGCGACCCGGCTCTGTGAGGGCGGGGAGTTGAGGGACTAGTTGATGGGGAAAAAGGACCACGTCAGTGAGACGCCGGCCACCGCCTTGCTAAAAGCCAGCAAGGTCGAGTTCACCGAGCATCCCTACGAGTACCTGGAACACGGCGGCGCCCAGCACAGCGCCGAGGTGCTGGGTTTTGATCCGTTTACCGTCGTCAAGACGCTGGTCATGCAGGACCAGGACGCCAGGCCGCTGCTGGTGCTGATGCACGGCAACCGCAAGGTCTCGACCAAAAACCTGGCGCGGCAGATAGGCGCCAAGTCGGTCGAGCCCTGCAAGCCCGAAGTCGCCAACCGGCACAGCGGCTACCTGGTGGGCGGCACCTCGCCCTTCGGTACGCGCAAGGCCATGCCGGTCTATATCGAGGAAAGCATCCTGGCTTTGCCTAGAATCGCCATCAACGGCGGGCGGCGTGGTTACCTGGTCGGGATTGACCCGCAGGTCTGTGTCACATTGCTCGGTGCAAAATCGGTGAACTGTGCGCTGAGCCTGGACAATGCCGCCGGCTACGGCTGAACGCCGGCCTGGGAAGGGCCGGTCGCCCACAAACATAAAGAGGGACACATGGTTTACGCATATTCAATCGGCGCCACGCTGCTGGCCTACCTGCTCGGCTCGCTGTCCTTCGCGGTCATCGTCAGCAAGCTCATGGGCCTGAGCGACCCCCGAAGCTACGGCAGCAAAAACCCGGGCGCCACCAATGTGCTGCGCTCGGGCAGCAAGCCGGCCGCCATTGCCACCCTGCTGCTGGACGGCCTCAAGGGCTGGCTGCCGGTGGTGCTGGTGAAATGGTTTGGCGCCGACTACGGCCTGGGCGACGGCACCATGGCCGCCGTCGGCTTCGCGGCCTTCCTCGGACATCTGTACCCGGTGTTCTTCCAGTTCAAGGGCGGCAAGGGCGTGGCAACGGCGGCGGGCGTGCTGCTGGGCGTGAGCTGGATACTGGGCCTGGCGACGCTGGCGACCTGGGTGATCATCGCCTTTTTCTCGCGCTACTCCTCGCTGGCGTCCCTGGTTTCCGCGGCCTTCGCGCCCCTGTATTACCTGTTCGGCGACCGGGAAGCCTGGTATGTCGACAAGGCCATGCTGCTGGTGATGTTCGCCATCAGCGCGCTGCTGGTGTACCGCCACCGCGAGAACATCAGCAAGCTGCTCAAGGGGACGGAGTCGAAACTCGGCAGCGGCAAGAAGGCCTGAGCCGGCGCAATCCTTGTTCCGGCTAGAAGCGCCGGGTCAAGATCATTTCTTCGTTGGTGCGGTTCATCTGGAAGCGCGTGAGAAAGCTGTTGCCCAACAGGATAAAAGGCATTGAGCGCGGCGCCACCACGGCCGGCACGTTAAACACTTCCACATCACCGACGCGCACCGACGCGAGGGAAGTCTGCCATCCCATGATGGTGCCGTTGGCCGTATTCAGTTGCACGGGCCGGCCCGACTTGTAGTCAATCCCCATGCGCTCGGCATCGGCCAGCGACATGGACACGGCGCTGGCGCCGGTGTCGACCAGGAACTGGGCCATCTTGCCGTTGATCTGGCCCTGCGTCATGAAGTGGCCGCCGCTGCCCGCCGTCAGCACGATGCGGTTGCCCTGTCCGGCCTGCGTCCCCGGCCCGCCGCCGGCGCCCACGCTCATGGGTGCTTCGCCGATGCGCAGCGTATGGCGCTTGCCACCCAGCTCCACCACCGCCTGTTCGCTCGTGGTGGAGACCACCTTGACGCCCTGGTGGGTCTCCCCGGGGGCCACCGTCTTGGGCGGGCTGCCATCCACAATCAGCAAGGCCTTGCTGCCCAGCATGCCGGCCAGGCCCACGGTCTGGGCCTGTGCGCCGCCGTGCAACAGGACGAGCGTCAGCAGCAACGGTGCCGCAACGGTGGCAAGCTTGGTGGAGGGCATGTCTAGTCCCGGAAGTTGTTAAAGCTCAGCGGGAAATCGCTGATTTCGGCGCGGATCATGGCCATGGCCGTCTGCAGGTCGTCGCGCTTGGCGCCGGTCACGCGCACCGCGTCGCCCTGGATGGAGGCCTGCACCTTGACCTTGCTGCCCTTGATGAGCTGCTGGATTTTTTTGGCCTGCTCGGCCTCAATGCCGTTGCGCACCTTGGACACCTGCTTGACCTTGTCGCCGCCGATTTTTTCGGCCTTGCCGATATCCAGGAAGCGGATGTCCACGCCGGCCTTGGTGAGCTTGTTGCGCAGGATGTCGTTGATCTGGTCGAGCTGGAAGTCGCTGTCGCCGATCAGGGTGATGTCCTTGTCTTTCAGTTCGATGGAGGCGGAGGTCCCCTTGAAATCGAAGCGCGTGGCGATTTCCTTGCCGGTGTTTTCCACGGCGTTTTTGACCTTGACCAGATCGGCTTCAAGAACGGTGTCGAAAGAGGGCATGGTGCGAGTCTTTATGAGGGGGACGGTAAGGGAGTAAGGAGGAGGCGTCGGGGTGAGACAATCCCCCGGATGTTAGTCGAGAAAAACGTTCCACTCCAGCATTCCAACAGCTTTGGCATCGTGGCCAAGGCCCTGAGCCTGGTCCGGGTGGCCGATGAAGCCGATATCGCCGCCGTGCTGCGGGATACGGCCCTGAAGGCCGCCCCCAAGTTCGTGCTGGGCGGCGGCAGCAACATCGTGCTGACCGGCGACGTCAAGCCGCTGGTGCTCAAGGTCGAGATCATGGGCAAACGGCTGCTGCGCGAAGACGCCAAGGCCTGGATCATCGAGGCCGGCGCCGGTGAAAACTGGCACGACCTGGTCACCTGGACCCTGCAAAACGGCTACCCCGGCCTGGAAAACCTGGCATTAATTCCCGGAACAGTCGGCGCGTCGCCTGTGCAGAACATAGGTGCCTATGGGGTGGAGCTGCAGGACCGCTTTGAATCGCTGGACGCCATCGATTTGACGACAGGCCAGGCTTTTTCCCTCAATGCCGCGCAATGCGCCTTCGGCTACCGCGATTCGGTGTTCAAGCACAGCAGCGCGGCCCCCGCGCCGGGCGGCCACGGTTTCGGCCTGGAAGGCAAGGCCGTCATCACCCGCGTGCGCCTGGCCCTGCCCAAAGCCTGGAAGCCCGTGCTGGGCTATGCCGACATCGAGAAAAAGATGCAGCAACTGGGTGTGCAGGCGCCGGATGCGATGCAGATGTATGAGTGGATTTGCGAGATCCGCAAGGCCAAGCTGCCCGACCCCAAGGTGATTGGCAACGCCGGCAGCTTTTTCAAGAACCCCACGGTCTCGCCCGAGCAGTGCGCCGACATCATCCAGCGCGAACCCAAGATTGTTCATTACCACCTGGCCGACGGCGCCGTGAAGCTGGCCGCGGGCTGGCTGATAGACGCCTGCGGCTGGAAAGGCAAATCCATAGGCAATGCCGGCGTCTACGAAAAACAGGCGCTGGTGCTGGTCAACCGGGGTGGCACGGCCAACCCGGTGACGGGCGGCGAGGTCATGACCCTGGCCAAGGCCATCCAGACCAGTGTGTATGAACGCTTCGGCATCCTGCTGGAGCCCGAACCGGTGGTGGTCTGACGATGGCGCGGCTGGGCAAGGTCTACAGAGGGCCCGAAGTATCGCCCTGGCGCCGCCTGGTGCTAAGGCATTCGCGTTCCACCGCCGCCATGCTGGCCTTCGCCTGGGTTGGCCTGATGCTGGGTGCGATATTCGCGGGCTGGCGGCCGCCGGGCTGGACCATGACCACGATTTCCGTGCTCTTCGTCCTCATGCTGGCCGCCGGCATCTGGGCGGCCCGCGAGCGCAGCCGGCTGGTCCGCGAAGCGCCGCTGCCCAGGTTCCTGCGGCGCAAGCTGATGGACAGCTACCCGCACCTGACCCTCAGGGATGCCGAACTCGTGGAGCGCGGGCTGCGGCAGTTCTTCATCGCCTGCCAGCGCAGCAACAAGCGTTTTGTCGCCATGCCCTCGCAGGTGGTCGACAGCATGTGGCACGAGTTCATTTTGCACACCTCGGCCTACCGCGAGTGGTGCGACCTGGTGGTAGGGCGTTTTATCGACCACGTGCCGGCCGAAGTGCTGGGCCGCAAAGCCTCCACCAACGACGGCCTGCGCCGCGCCTGGTTCTGGTCCTGCCGCGACGAATCCATCAACCCCAAGCAGCCCAGCCGGCTGCCGCTGCTGTTCGCGCTGGATGCCAAGTTCGCGATTCCCGGCGGGTTTGTTTACCTGGCCGATTGCAAGGGCGTGCGCCGCGACGGCACGCAGGGGCAGGCCTACTGCGGCGAAAGCTTTTCGGACGGCAGCTACAGCGGTGACGCCGACGGGTTTGGCGGCAGCCAGTCCTCAAGCAGCAGCGATTCCAGCAGCGGCGGGGATTCTTCGGATGGCAGCAGTGGATGCAGTTCGGGTTGTGGCTCGGGATGCGGTGGAGGCGGCGATTAGCCGCTGCCAACACCTATAGGCGCCGTCCGGGAAGTACCTGGCCAGGCAAAGCGGCCGGGTTGGCGTGCGCGTGGAGGGCATCTGCGCTTTGTTCAAGCCGGCTTTCATACTTGCGCTTCGTATTAAAGATTGGTTTAAAAAGCCGCCCGAAGGCGGTTTTTTTGACATACGCTATGTTTTTAATAGCTACTTGCGCCCGTCAGGCGGGGGGGCGAGCACTTTTGACGCCGAAAATCCGGGTTTTGGAGCCGTCGGAGCAGCCTTTAAAGCTTGTGGGTGCCATTTGCCCCCTGCAGCGCTTGTCCGAGGGCCAAAAAGAGAGATGTTATTTAACACAAGGCTTTTTTCACGTTAAAAATAATTGAAATATTTAACATGAGGCCGGAGCCAGGCAAGGCGGTGTACTTCATCAATGAGCTCTTGGTGAAGCTGCTCATGGAGGCCGAAGTAGGGCTAGCTTGACCGCTGTTGACGCTGCGGCGGTCTCACGCCGCCCACTTCTTCCCTTTCATTGCATACTCTTCGATTAACTCGTACACGTTGTCGCACTTTTGCTTGAATGTAGTGCGGTCATAGGTCGCGGGCAGATCTTCGTCCAGTACCCGTTCAATTTCTGAACGCACTTGTTTCTGGGTCTGGTTGTCTTTGTACCAGTCCTGCACCAGCACTTTGGGGTGCTCATCCAAAAGGCGCTTCAGCAAGTGCTTGGCAGCCAGTTTGACCTTCTGGGTTTCATCCTGGGACAGCGGCTCTTTTTTCAGCAGGTCGAACAACTCCAGCTCGTCTTCGGTGAGGCCTTCGCGAATATGCCGTTCAGCTTCTTCCTTCAAGGATTGAGCAAATGCAGTCAGCTCGTCGTAGTAGTTTTCAGTGGCGGTGGCGCCTGCGTTGTAGGAATTGATCACCATTTGCAGCCGTTGTGCGAAGTCAACGCGCGTACTGTTCTGCGCCATCATCTCTGCTAGCTTCTTTTGCAGAAATGCCTGCAAGTCGGCGATCTGAATGTTCTTGTACTCGGTTTGCTTGAACTCTTCGCGCAGCTTCTCCACGTTGACCTTGCTGAGGTCCCACGCCTTGCCACGCTGAACAATTTTGTAGGAGGCCTGGAATTCCTTGGCAGTGAAAGCCTCAGCGTTGTCTACAACCACGCTGGAATCCAATAACTCTTCAATCCGCTGCACGGCGCTGTCAATATCGGCCTGTTGAACAATGCTGTCTATCACCCCCCGTAGGTACTGAAAAGCCGAAACCACTCGCCCCTTTTTCTGGCTCAGTACCTCGGGTTTGCAAGCTTCATACAGCGAGGAAATTGTGTTTTCATACACGTTGAACGACTTGCGCAGTTCCTCGCTCGCGAGCAACGTGTTGGCATAGTCGTTGAACTTCCCCAGCTTGGTAAATACATCGCCGAGCTCTAACGCCTCACGCAGTGCCACTCCGTTTTCACGGCAGAAGACAAACCCCTGCTCAATGGCTTCTTCCAGCAGTACAAAGAGTTGCTTCTTTTCCTGTACTGGAAGTTCTTCGCCGTCGGGTCCCGCAGCGTAGTCACGCAACGCTTTCTTCATGCGCCGGAAGACGTTGTAATAGTCCACGATCTCGCCGTGGCGCTTGGTTACACCGTGGATTTCGTAGCCACTTACTCGGTTGGCCCGCGCGATGGCTTGCATGAGCGTATGCCCCTGCATAGGTTTGTCCAGGTAGAGGGTGCTGACAGTCGGTGCGTCAAAGCCAGTGAGCCACATGGCGCATACGAATACCAACTGCAATGGGTGCGCTGGATCTTTGAAGTTGTATTCGATGTCGTGGCCGTGCTCGTCCATCGCGTTCATGCGTTGGCGATGGGGCTTGATGTCTAGCTTCTTCTTTGTAAATTTGGCTTCTTCGCCCGCCTCTTCGCTGACGATCACCGCCATTGCCGCGGCAGTCATCCACTCCTTAAGCTTCTTTAGTCGCTGGCGCTCAACATCGTTTTTCGTATTGAGAATGCGTCCGTTGAGCGCTTTGATTTCAGCTTTCCACAGCGTCTGCACCTTGTCATACATGGTCACGGCAGTGAACTTGTCTACCGAGATGACAATGCCCTTGCCCAAGTAGCCACGGCGCGGGAAATGGAAGACGATGTCTTGTGCAATCTTGTCGAGGCGGTCTTCCACTTTGACAACAGCCATCTCCTGCGCAAAGCGTCTTTCGAGCTTCTCTTGCGCCTGTTCATCGAGGCTTTCGTCCTCCAGGATTTGAATAAACTCCTCGTTCAAATCGTCGTTCTGGATCAGAACCTCGGGCACCCGCTTTTCGTAGTACAGCGGTACGGTGGCGCCGTCTTCCACGCTTTGCTGGAAGTTGTACTCCGAAACGTAGCCACCAAACCAGGCATTGGTCTTGCGCTCTTTGCCTAGCAAGGGCGTGCCGGTGAAGGCCAGAAAGTTGGCATGTGGCAAACCGGCGCGCATGTTTTCGCCCAAGTCAGCGTACTGGGTCCGGTGGGCTTCATCCACGATAACCACTATGTCGTCTCGATCCGAAAGCAAGGGGTAGTTTTGCCCCTTGGGATAACGGAACTTCTGGATCAGCGTAAACACCACGCGCTTGTTCTTCCCCAGCATCTCGCGCAGCTGGGCGCTGTCCCGAGGGCGCACGTCGTCCTTCGGGGCCACCACGCCGGTATGTAGGAAGTTGCGGTAGATCTGACCATCCAGATCATCGCGGTCGGTCACCACCACAAAGGTGAAATTGCCCGTGAGCTTGCGGAAGATTTTGCGGGTGTAAAACACCATCGAGAAGCTCTTGCCTGAGCCCTGGGTATGCCAGAACACCCCCAACTTACCGCTTAGCTCGCGGCGACGGGTGAACTGTGCGAATGCATTGTTCACGCCCAAGAACTGGTGGTTCTGAGCGATCACTTTCTGCGTTTCTCTGTAGAACACGCAGAAGTTCTCTACGTAATCCAGCAGACGTTCGGGCTTGAGCAAGCCCATCACGGCCCGCTCGACGCTCAGGCCGCGCTCGGCGATGTCTTTGCGGTCCAGCGGCTCTTTTTCATCGTCCACACGCAGCCAGGCGAAGAAGTGCTCCCACTGCGCGGTGAGGCTGCCCACTTTGGTATCGATGCCGTTGGACAGCAGACACAGCGCATTGGCCACAAAGAGCTGCGGGACCTCGGCCTTGTAGGTGGTGAGGTTGTCATCAAACGCGGCCCGCAGCTTGACGTTGCTGTTCTTTAGCTCGATGAAGACCAGGGGTAAGCCGTTCACGTACAACAGCAGGTCGGGGCGGCGGTGGCCATGCTCGCCGCGTATCCACAACTGGCTGACCACCAGGTAGTCGTTATGACCCGCTTTAGGGTCAGGCTCGTCAAAGTGGATGACGCGCAGGCGCTCGGTAACAGTTTGGCCTGCCTGAGGTCCGGCTTCAGGCTTGTAGGTGACGGGAACGCCATCGCGAATCAGGGCGTCCATCTCGCGATTTGCGGCGGCAAGGGTCATAGCCGTGCGAGGCTTCAGCAACTGGGCCATGGCCTGATCGACGGCTTGGGTGGGGGCCTGCGGGTTGAGCCGCTCAACGGCGGTACGCAAGCGGGAGGCTAGGATGACTTCGCGCTTATCGGCGCGGCCCGAGCCATCGTTGAGGTCATCAGCTTGGGCTGTGTAGCAATTCAGCACATTGAAGCCACACAGGTGCTGTAGGCGCTGGATCAAACCCTGTTCGATGTCATCTTCTGAAATGAAGTTCTTTGCCACCGTGCCTCCCATGTGTTGCGGAACCTCAGACCGCCTTGGCCAATTCCGCCTTCATGCTGGGCGGATACTGAATATCGAGGTGATCGAGGCGTAGTTTGGCGGAGATCAGTCGGGGTAACAATGAGTCACGCTGCAGCCTTAGCTTGGCCGATATCTGTTTTAGTGCTTGAGCCTGCTGATAAAGGGGTTCATGAAGGCGGTTGAACTCTGTCAGGGCCCCCTCGTCCAGGGGCACTGGCACAAGCATTCGATTGATGAAGTCTTTGTTCGCGTGAGGTATTGCGGATCCAGTGTTGTTCCACTTGATCGCATCCTCCATTTGACGCAGGTATTGATAAATGATCCCGCGGTGCTCTGGCGCAGTTCGAATAACCGCAGCTGTTGAAGCAACAACACCGGCAGGGCCGCGAAAAACTAATCCAGACCGTGCCCCATCCATCAACATCAAAACCTCTCCAGCATTCGATATAACGCTTCGATTACTCAAAACCCATTCACTGGCTGGCGCTCCATCCAATACATCTGCCGTTAGGTAAGGCAACCAATCTTCATTCGGAGAGGTGCGGAGTTCGGGGGGATTTTTTCCTTTTTCGAATCGACCTAGCTCATCAAATCGAAGTAGCTTATGGCCAGCTCGACCAGATCTTTTCCGAGAGAACCACTCGCGGTAGATCTCCTCAGCCATGTGCTCCAGCAAGGCGATGCGGCGCTGGTTGTTGGCGATCAGGTCGTCATAGCTTGATAACAGTGCAGCGATGGATTCCTGCTCTTGTCGCGGTGGCACCGGAACTTCCAAATTGCCAAGCAAGCCTTGGTTGAGGTTGTTGATGTTCGTACCGCCACCACCTCCGCTGAGTGTCTTTCGGATGATGTCCGACTTAAAGACGTGCGAGTAGAACCGCGTACACACCGAAGCCTCTGGCAGAAAGCGAAGCCGGATGGTGAAACCTGAATGCGACAACGGCTCAGGCATGTCCTTGATCAATAGACTCCGCCCGATCAGCTCACGGTTGCCATTTGACCGGACAAAGAGGATGTCACCCTCTGCTAAAAGGTCAGCATCTCGAACGATGCCCTGAGGGTTCACCTCATCGAGTGAGCCGTAGTCGGGAAATGACCGGTCACCAAAATCTGAAACGCCAATGATTTTTAGACCCTTGCCCCAACTGGTTCCTGGGAAGTTCAAGCCGTTCTTAAAGTCAGCAAGCGTCCCTAAACGCACCGTCGGCCACTTCATCACAGAGCCTCCAAAAGGACACTCAAGTTGCCTTGAATGATCTTTGCCAAGACGTCGGACTCTTTGTTCAACGCATCTAGTTCTGATGCTTGTTCTGCGAGTTGATTGAGGAAGTCCGTTTCTGTCTTTCCGTCTTCCTCAATCACCACCCCCACATACCGCCCAGAATTAAGCGACCAATCCTGCTCCCGCATCTCCTCGCGACTGGCCAACTTGCAAAGCCCCGTCACGTCTTGGTAAGTGGCCTTGGGGAAACGCTCTTGCAACCAGCTCACATGTTGGTAATACAGTTCGGCAGCTTTCAGCTCATCGTGTAGAGCCTGCACAGCCTCTTTCACGGCCTTTGTCTGGCGGTTGGCCGTGGCGCGCTTGCCCTCTGCCTTGGCGGCATCGGCCTTGCGCTTGTCCATCTCGCGAATGGCCTTGTCCAGCGCCTTCACGGCGGCGTGCAGACCATCGAAGAAGGGGGTAAAGGTTAGTCGCAGCGCTTGCTGGGCTTTATTGCGACCGTCGATGGTGTGTTTCTGACCTTTGGCCCTACCGTGCTGTGCCTGCGCTTGCTTCAGCTTGACCAGTTGATCCCACTGAACCTCCAGCGAGGTAATGGCTTGGCGTGCGGCTTTCGCTGCCTTCTTGTCGGCCTCTTCGGTCACCACTGCGAGCAAATGCTCGCTCAAGCCAGGCAGGTGGTCGGCCGCTTCGTGCAGTTGGGCCATTCCCTGATGCAGATAACGGTCCACCAGATCCACAAACTCCTGGCGGCGACCCTTGTGCAAGCGCGGGATGATGGCGATGTTCTGGATCTGCTCGTCCGTCAACTCGCGGTGCGCCCGGTCGACTTGAGTGAAGATGTTGCGGGCGTCGATGAACAGCACCTTGTCATCCTCTTTCCCCTTGTCAAAGAACCATAGCGTGGCAGGCAGTGTGACGGTGTAGAACAGGTTGGACGGCAGCGTGAGCATGCCGTAGATCAGGTTCTGCTCGATTAACGTCTGGCGGATGTCGGCTTCAGAGTTGCGCGCATCCGAAGCAGAGTTGGCCATGACTAGCGCGGCACGCCCACCTGGTTTGAGCGAGGTGGCGAAGAGGTTGATCCACAGGTAGTTGGCATTGGGCACTGTTTCGACGGCCTTTTCCTTGCCGTCTTTGCTGCCAGCCTTGGCCTTGGACTTGTTGCGCGGTACGCCGTAGGTGTTGAAGCGCTTGTCCTTCTCTACGGCCTCGAGCGTCACGTCGTCCACATTGAAAGGTGGATTTGCCATCACGTAGTCGAATGCGCCGAAGGCGTTGAAAGGGTCTTCGTAATAGGTGTTGGCTTGCTTGATGTCGCCGCGCAGGTTATTTACCGCCAGGTTCATCTTGGCCAGCTTGACGGTTTCCAGCGTTTTCTCGGTACCACACACAAACACGTCCAGGTCGGCGGCCTTGTCGGTCTGGTGTTGCAAGATGAACTCACCCGACTGCACAAACATGCCGCCCGAGCCGCAAGCAGGGTCGTAGACCTTGCCTCCATGGGGCTCGATGATCTCGGTCATTAGCTTGACGACGGAGCGCGGGGTGAAGAATTCGCCACCACCCTGGCCCTCGCTGAGGGCGAAGTTGGCGAGGAAGTATTCATAAATCTGCCCGAACACATCGCCCGATGCATCAACTGGAATATCCGAAAACAGCTTGAGTAGATCCTTGGGGATGTGCTTGTTTTTGTCGCTTCGGGTGAAGCGGTCGTATTCCTCTTGGGGCAAGACGCCCCGTAACTCGGGCTTGCTCTTCTCGATGCTGACCATCGCACGGCGAATGGCCTTGGCGATGTCTTCCTTCTCAGGCAGCTTCAGCAAGTAGTCGTATTGGGCGTAATCTTTCAGGAAGAAGCCGCATTTTTCGATGGCGATCTCTTCCAGCGTCTTTTCGCGGCGAGTGCCTTTGAGCTTGTTGTAAGCCTGCAGGATGGCGTCTTCGTGCTGGCGGTACTTGTTGTCCGCGAATTTCAGGAAGATCAGGCCCAGCACGGGGGTGCTGTATTCGCTGGCCTTGAGGTCGGAGTTGGCACGCAGCTTGTCGGCGGCACTCCAGAGGTCTTTTTCTAGTTTTTTGAGCTGGTCTCTGTTCATGCGTCCAATGGTAACGGACGAGGCTTGAGAATTTGGGTACATCCCGATGGAACGACGCCTGAACTATAAATAACAAAGCCCGCCAAATTTTCACTGGCGGGCTTTGTATTTAGTGGTAGAGCCGGCTTACTTACCTAGCTTCAAAAAATCATCCCCCTTACCCAACTCCAGCAACCCAGCACCGGAATAAATCCCCAACTTCGCCCGCGTATCCGTAATGTCCAGGTTGCGCATCGTCAGCTGGCCTATGCGGTCGGCCGGCGAGAAGGGCGCGTCTTCCACCTTCTCCATGCTCAGGCGTTCGGGCGCGTAGGTCAGGTTGGCCGAGACGGTGTTCAGGATGGAATAGTCGTTGCCGCGGCGCAGCTCGACCGTGACTTCGCCGGTGATGGCGCTGGCCACCCAGCGCTGGGCGGTTTCGCGCAGCATGATGGCTTGTGGGTCGAACCAGCGGCCCTGGTAGAGCAGGCGGCCCAGCTTGCGGCCGTTGTCGCGGTACTGCTCAATCGTGTCTTCGTTGTGGATGCCGGTGACCAGGCGCTCGTAGGCGATGAAGAGCAGCGCCAGGCCGGGGGCTTCGTAAATGCCGCGGCTCTTGGCTTCGATGATGCGGTTTTCGATCTGGTCGCTCATGCCCAGGCCGTGGCGGCCGCCTATGCGGTTGGCTTCCAGGATCAGCTCGACCATGCTGGGGAAGGTCTTGCCGTTCAGCGCCACGGGCCGGCCTTCTTCAAAACGCACGGTGACTTCCTCGCGCTTGACTTCGACTTCGTCTTTCCAGAAGGCCACGCCCATGATGGGGTTGACGATCTTCATGCCGGTGGAGAGCTCTTCCAGGTCTTTGGCCTCGTGCGTGGCGCCGAGCATGTTGGAGTCGGTGGAGTAGGCTTTTTCGGCCGACATCTTGTAGCCGAAGCCGGCCTTGGTCATAAAGGCCGACATTTCGGCGCGGCCGCCGAGTTCGTCGATGAAGAGCTGGTCCAGCCAGGGCTTGTAGATTTTCAGGCCCGGGTTGGTCAGCAGGCCGTAGCGGTAAAAACGCTCGATGTCGTTGCCCTTGAAGGTGCTGCCGTCGCCCCAGATGTTGACGTCGTCGTCTTTCATGGCCGACACGAGCATGGTGCCGGTCACGGCGCGGCCCAGTGGCGTGGTGTTGAAGTAGGTCACGCCCGCGGTGGTGATGTGGAAGGCGCCGCTTTGCAGGGCGGCAATGCCTTCGGCCGCCAGCTGGCTGCGGCAGTCGATCAGCCGGGCTTTTTCGGCGCCGTACTGCATGGCCTTGCGTGGGATCTCGTCGTAATCGGGCTCGTCGGGCTGGCCCAGGTTGGCGGTGTAGGCGTAGGGGATCGCACCCTTGAGCTTCATCCAGTGCAAGGCGGCGCTGGTGTCGAGTCCGCCGGAAAAGGCGATGCCGACTTTCTGGCCGGCGGGAAGGTTCTGGAGTATGGTGGCCATGAGGGGTCCTGGGGATGGATGCTGGGAAGAGTGTGCTGGAAGAAGGGATCAGCCGAAGTGGCAGATGTAGTGGTAGGCCGCTTCGCCGGCGGCGACGCGGATGTCGAACTTGGCGTTGCCGGGGACGCTGAATTTTTCGCCGGCCGAGGATTTGACCCAGCTGTCGCTGCCGGCCAGCTTGTATTCGCAGGCGCCGGCCACGCATTCCATGACCTCGGGCGCGCCGGTGTTGAAGGTCAGGGTGGCCGGCAGGATCACGCCCACCGATTTTTTGCTGCCGTCGGCGAAGGTGATGCCGTGGCTCACGCATTTGCCGTCAAAGTAGACGTTGGCCTGGGTGCTGACGCTGACGTTGTCGATTTTTTCGGTGGGCATGGAGAGGAGCTGAAAAGGTGGGAAAGGGCGGAAAAAGGGCGGGAAAACCATTGATTTTAGGTCACGACTGGCCCTGGGCCGTGCCAGCTTTGAATCCACCCGGCCCTCTATCGCGTACCCCCATGAATAACCCAGAATGTTGTCCATGAAATCAGAAAGCCCGGATCTTCAATTGATTGCCCTGATCGACCGTGTGGCCGGGGCCGATGAAAAGGCCCTGCGCGAGCTCTACGACCTGAGCTCTTCCAAGCTTTACGGTGTCGCACTGCGTGTGGTGGGCAAGCGCGAATGGGCCGAAGACGTGCTGCAGGAGGCTTTTTTGACCATCTGGCGCATTGCCGGGGACTACAAGGCCACACTTTCGCCACCCATGGCCTGGATGGGGCTGATTGTTCGCAGCCGCGGCCTGGACTTCCTGCGCCGCCGCGCCTCCGACCGGGCCGACCAGATGCAGGAGCTGGACGACGTGCTCACAGACACCGTGGCGGGTGACTCGCCCAACCCCATGGACACGACACAGGCCAGCGAACAGGCCTGGGCCCTGCACCAGTGCCTGGCCCGGCTGGAGCAAAAGCAGCGTGAGGTGGTGAGCCTGGCCTATTTGCGCGACCTGAGCCACAGCGAGCTGGCCGAGCAATTGAAGCTGCCGCTGGGCACAGTGAAAACATGGATACGGCGCGGCCTCGAACAGCTCCGCGGCTGCATGGCGAGGTTTGCATGAACATCCAGAACAACCCCGCCCTGATGGAGCAACTCGCGGCCAGCTATGCGCTGGGCACTTTGCGCGGCGGCGCGCGCCGCCGTTTTGAGGCGCTGGCGCGCGACAACGCTACCCTGCGCGCGGCGGCGCTGGTCTGGCAAAGCCGGCTGGCTTCCGTGGCCGAACTGCAGCCGCAGGCGGCGCCCAGCCCGGCGGTCTGGACGCGCATTGAAAACCTTGTCAGGGCAGACAAGGAGGCGCGCGCCATGCAGGCCGCGCGCGGTGCCGCGCCGGCGGCGGGCGGCTGGTGGGCCAGCCTGGGCCTGTGGCGCGGTGCGAGTGCCGCGGGCGCCCTGGCGGCGGTGCTGGCCGTTGTGGTTGGGCTTAACGTCAATTCGCGGCTGAGCGGGCAGGTTGGCGAGCTGTCGGCCAAATTGACGGCCACGCCGGAGATCGAGTACGTGGCTGTGCTGACGGACGACAAGGCCGCGGCCTCGCTGTTGGTGACTTTTGACCCGAAAAACAAGACGCTGGTGCTCAAGCGCGTGGGCGGCTTCCGCGAGCAGGCCGACAAGTCACTGGAGTTGTGGGCCTTGCCGCCCGGTGTGGCGCCCAAATCGCTGGGTGTGCTCAATGCCGACCCGGTGGTTCGTCTGACCGCCGCGGGCACCGACATGCGGCAGGTGCCGACACTGGCGATCACACTGGAGCCCAAGGGCGGCGTGCCGCCGGGCAGCGGGCCGACCGGGCCGGTGCTGTTCAAGGGCGCGCTTATCGAAACGCCGAAGTAGGGCGGTTACAGGCGGGCCACAAAAAAGGGGCGTTGTGAACGCCCCTTTTTTTACGTCAAGCCGAAAGGCGTTTTAGCGCCAGTGGTGGTGGCCGTAGCCGCGGCTGTAGCCGAAGTTCAGCGACAGGCCTATGGGGGCGTAATAAGGCGCGTAGTAGGGCCGGGGATAGTAGGCCGGATAGACCACGGGCTGCACATAGGCCGGCTGCACGTAAACAGGCTCCGGCGCCGGCTGCACATAGACCTGGGGCTGCTGCTGGGGCGCGGACTGGAAGGTTTGCGGTGCGGGCGCCATGGCGCCGACCGGCGTGACCTGCAGACGCACGTACTGGCCGGGGTCATTGGCCATCTGGGTGGTGTACTGCGTGCCCTGGTATTCATACACCACGTTGTAGTGGCTGGGGCGGTTTTCGTAATAGGTCTGCGTCGTGCATTGCTGCATGTTCTGGACCTGGGTGTTGTTGCCCTCGATGCGGTCGCCGATCATGGCGCCGCCGACCAGGCCTATCACCGTGGCCACCGCACGGCCACCGCCGTTGCCGATGGCATTGCCGGCTGCGCCGCCGGCCAGCGCGCCCATCAAGGCACCTGCGCCGGAATTGGGGCTTTGCGTGACGACCGGCTGGTTGGTGCACACCTGGCGCGGCACGGCGACCTGCTGCACCACCGGCGTGCTGGAGATCACCCGCGCCAGGATGTCCATGGCGGAGGCGGGCACGGCGGCAAGGCCTGCGGCCGCGGCGATGGTGGAAAGGACGAGTGCTTTTTTCATGGTTTGAACCCCTTTTCAGCAAATCGCTGAAGTTGCGCCGCTGGAGGGTGCTGCCCGTGGTGCGGACAGCGGCTCTGGCGACTGGAACGATTTTAGTAAGTCAGAGCCGTTTTGGGGCTTGGAGTTCGGTAAATCGGCTGTAAAGCTGTCCGAAGAAGGTAAAGCGTGGCCAAAGCGATCCAAAAACGTGAAAAAACACCTGTTTGTGAGGCATGCAAGGTACTAAACCCGCGCCGCCCAGCCCGCCGCGTCAAAACCGACGGTAATGCCCTTGCCCCAGTCCACCACGGGCCGCTTGATGACGCTGGGGTTGGCCAGCATCAAGGCCTGGGCGCCGGCGCTGTCGGCCGCCCCGGCTTGCGCCGCCGCGTCCAGCTTGCGCCAGGTCGTGCCTTTGCGGTTCAGCAGGGTTTCCCAGCCGGCGGCCTGGGCCCAGCGCTGGAGCTGCTCGGGCGGCACGCCTTGTTTTTTGAAATCATGGAACTGGTATTCGACGCCGTTCTCGTCGAGCCAAGTCCTGGCTTTTTTGACCGTGTCGCAATTCGGGATGCCGTAAAGAATGATCATGCGAAGATTCTGGCAGATGTAGGCAAGAGTGTGCGCCAGCGGGCCAGCAGACCAACTGCAGGGCTGGAATAATCAAACGGCGCCGGGTCCCCACGGCTCGCCTTCTGTCCGCCTTCTGTTTGCACCCACACTTCACGGAACATCCATGACCGCTGCTTCGGCCAAGCCCACCGCATCCGTTTCTCCTTCCCCGTCCCCTGTGTTGTACCCGCCCATAGAGCCTTTTCGCACCGGCATCCTGGAAACCGGCGACGGCCATTCGATCTATTGGGAGCTGTGCGGCAACCCTAAAGGCAAGCCGGCGGTCTTCCTGCACGGCGGCCCGGGCGCAGGCTGCTCGCCCGAGCACCGGCGCCTGTTCGACCCCGAGCGCTATTGCGTGCTGCTGTTCGACCAGCGCGGCTGCGGCCGCTCACGCCCCGCCGCCTCGCTGGACAACAACACGACCTGGCACCTGGTGGCCGATATCGAACGGCTGCGCAGCCTGCTGGGCGTGGAGCGCTGGCTGGTCTTCGGCGGCTCCTGGGGCAGCACGCTGGCGCTGGCTTATGCCGAGGCACATCCGGCCCGGGTGTCGGAGCTCATACTGCGCGGCATCTTCGCGCTGCGGCGCGCCGAGGTGCTGTGGTACTACCAGGAGGGCGCCTCCTGGCTGTTTCCCGACCTGTGGGAAGCTTTTCTCGCGCCTATCCCCGAGGCCGAGCGCGGCGACCTGATGGCCGCCTACCGCAAACGCCTGGTCGGCAGCGACAGGGCGGCACAACTGGCGGCCGCCCGCGCCTGGAGCCTCTGGGAGGGCCAGACCATCACGCTGTTGCCGGACCCGGCCTTTACCGCGCAGCACGGTGACGACGATTTCGCGCTGGCTTTCGCGCGCATCGAAAACCATTATTTTGTGCACGCCGGCTGGCTGGAAGAAGGCCAGCTGATACGCGACGCGCACAAGCTGGCCGGCATTCCCGGCGTGATCGTGCAGGGCCGCTACGACGTGGCCACGCCGGCCAAAACCGCCTGGGATTTGCACCGCGCCTGGCCCGAGGCGGATTTCCAGCTGGTCGCGGATGCCGGTCATGCCTTTAACGAACCCGGCATCCTGCAGCGCCTGGTTGCCGCTACGGATCGCTTCGCCCGCTGAGGCCGGGGTTTTAGGCCCTGCGCGACAATGCGAGGCTCTATGCAAAATTTGACAACACTCGACGACTGGCTGGCCTACTGCGAGCACCTGCACCCCGTGGGCATAGACATGGGCCTGACGCGCATCAGCGCCGTCGCCAAACGCATGGGCCTGGCCTTTGACTGCCCCATCATCACCGTGGCCGGCACCAACGGCAAGGGCTCGACCTGCGCCATGCTCGAAGCCATCCTGCTGCAGGCCGGCTACCGCACCGGCGTCTTCACCTCACCGCATCTGGTGCATTTTGAAGAGCGTTGCCGCGTGCGCGGCGACATCGTGAAGGCGGCCGAGCTGGTGGCCCAGTTCGCGCGCGTCGAGGCCGCCCGCACGCAGGGCGGCGAGGCGATCTCGCTGACCTATTTTGAATTCACCACCCTGGCCATCCTGCAGCTGCTGGCCGACGCGAAGCTCGATGTGGTGATCCTGGAAGTCGGCCTGGGCGGGCGGCTGGATGCGGTCAACATGCTGGACGCCGACTGCGCGGTGATCACCAGCATAGACCTGGACCATATGGAATACCTGGGCCCCGACCGCGAAAGCATAGGCCGCGAAAAAGCCGGCATCATGCGCGCCGGCAAGCCGGTCATCGTGAGCGACCCCATGCCGCCGCAAAGCATTGTTGACCACGCCGCCACAGTAGGCGCTGACTTGTGGCGCTTCGGCACCGACTTCAATTTTTCGGGCGACAAGCAGCAGTGGGGCTGGGCCGGGCGCGGCCGGCGCTATGCCGGCCTGGCTTACCCGGCGCTGCGCGGCGCCAACCAGCTGGTCAATGCCTCGGGTGTGCTCGCGGCGCTGACGGCCTTGCGCGACCGCCTGCCGATAACGGCCCAGGCGGTGCGCAACGGCCTGTCCATGGTCGAGCTGCCGGGCCGCTTCCAGATCGTGCCCGGCCAGCCCACGCTGGTGCTGGACGTGGCGCACAACCCGCATTCGGTGGCCGCGCTGGCCGAAAACCTCGACGCGATGGGCTTTTACCCCTGCACCCACGCGGTGTTCGGCGCCATGGCCGACAAGGACCTGGCCCCCATGCTGGCGCGGGTCGCGCCGCTGATCGACAAGTGGTATTTCACCGATTTGCCCACGCCACGCGCCGCCACGGCGGCCGATTTGCAGGCCCGCTGGACGGCCGCCAACACCCGGCCGGACGCCACGGCCGGCAGCTACGCCTCCCCCGAAGCGGCGCTGCAGGCGGCGGTCAAGGCCGCAACCCCCGCTGATAGAATTGTCGTGTTCGGCTCGTTCTACACGGTGGGCGGCATTTTGAAGGACGGCGTGCCGCGTCTTTCGGCCCCGCACCTGGCCCCCTGAAGCGGTTTTTGGAGGGTTTTCAGCCCACGTTCACCGCTAACGTCACCCTTATCGGATTCAAGCCACACCATGCCGTTTTTCAACTTCCGCCGGGGC
>NZ_JBKBEX010000016.1:0-116867 GCF_047303325.1 Polaromonas sp. CT11-55
GGGGGGGGCCGCCCCCCCCGGGCCCCCCGGCCCCGCCCCCTGAGGGGGGAACGGGCTACACGAAGTGAGCCCGGACGGGGGGTACGATAACCCCATGCTCCAAGTCCGCCACCTCGCCAAACGCTACCTGGAAACCCCCGTCTTCAGCGACGTCTCACTAGACGTCGCGCCCGGCGAGTTCGTCGCCATCGTCGGTGAATCGGGTGTGGGCAAGTCCACGCTGCTCAACTGCATGGCCGGGCTGGACAGCTGGGATGAGGGCTCGGTGCAACTCAAGGGCCAGGACCTTGGCGCGCTTGGCGACGACGGGCGCGCGCTGCTGCGCCGCCGCCATGTGGGTTTTGTGTTCCAGGCTTTTCATGTGCTGCCGCACCTGGACGTGGCGCAAAACGTGGCGCTACCCTTGTTGCTGCTCGAGCAGCACGACGCGGCCAGGGTGGAAGCCATGCTGTCAGCCGTGGGGCTGGCCGGCCTGGGCGGGCGCTTGCCACAGCAGCTCAGCGGCGGCCAGTTGCAGCGCGTGGCCATTGCGCGCGCCCTGGTGCACAAACCCAGCCTGCTGCTGGCCGATGAGCCCACCGGCAACCTGGACCCCTCCACCGCCGTCCGGGTGATGGACGCCCTGATCGCCCAGACGCGCGAGCAAGGCGCCTCGCTGGTGCTGGTCACGCACTCGGAAGCCGCCGCCGCGCGCGCCGACCGCATACTGCACCTGAACGCAGGTGGCATACGGGCCGCTTGAAATCGCCGCCGGCCGGGCATCAGGGCCGCAACAACTCAGCAGCGAACGCTGCGGCAAAAAGAAGGGATTCATGCTCCTTGCCAAGCTCGCTGTCGGGATGCACCGTCCAGGCATTGCGCTGCAGAGCGGCATACACCTCGGCCAGGCCCTGGGCATGTGCTTCCAACGCGAGCCGCCTGGCCTTCCTCTCGCCATGAACGCCCACCCGAAAGACCTTGCTCAAGCGCCGGCCTCCTGCATCCAGCCAGAAGGCCTGCCAATAGGGAGCAGGCGGGCCTCCCGGCACTTTGGAAGGCGCCAGGTAACGCGCAACGCCTACCGTGCCCGATGAATTGCCTTTGTTTTTCCGCGTACGGCGCCACAGACGATGATCCGCGTCAAACAGGGCAATGTGCGCTTCCAGGGCATCCCTGTATATCTTTGCGGCGGCAAGTGACTTGCGCTTGCTGCCGTAGCACAGGTCGGTGAAGGCCCTGACAACGCTCTGCCCATATCGGCGAACAGAGACGCGCCAGCATCTCTCACGGTCGGACTCGACACGGCTGATGCGGCGCAAAGGATTTTGATAGTCGGTTCTGAACATCGTTGGGTGTGGACGCTGGATCAGCGTCCCAGGGTCAGCTGTGGGGAGGGCCTAAAGCCCATTTCTGAAACCCTGCACCGTATGCGAATTCAACAGGGATACCCGCGGAGATTGTCCTGGCGTGGGTATTGTTTGTTGGATTTTTCAGTTCGACCCGTTTCCAACGCTGGGCGCGGACAGAAAAACAGCGGCGCTTCAGCGCGCGGCCAGCAACTCCGCGTAGCGCGCCAAGTCGACGTTGCCGCCGCTCACGATGATGCCTATGCGCTCGCCCTTGGCGGGCGGCTTTTCTTCCAGCGCCTTGCAGGCGCCGGCAAAGGACAGGCAGCCGGTGGGCTCGACCACCATCTTCATGCGTTCGGCGAAAAAGCGCATGGCCTCCACCAACTGAGCGTCGCTCACGGTGAGGATGTCGTCCACGTCGCGGCGGATGATGCCGAAGGTGTATTCGCCCAGGTACTGGGTTTGCGCGCCGTCGGCGATGGTCTTGGGCGTGGCGATGCGCACGATGCGGCCGGCGCGCAGCGATTGCAGGCCGTCATCACCGGCTTCGGGCTCCACACCGTAGACCTTGCATTTCGGCGCGAGCGCGCGCGCCGCCAGGGCCGAGCCGCTTGTGAGCCCGCCGCCACCCAGGCAGATGTAGAGACGGTCCAGCGCGCCGGCTTCCTCGAACAGCTCCTTGGCGGCCGTGCCCTGGCCGGCGATCACGTCGGGGTGGTCATAAGGCGGGATCAGCGTCATGCCACGCTCGGCGGCCAGACCTTGAGTGAGCGCCTCGCGGTCTTCGGTAAAACGGTCGTAGAGCACCACTTCAGCGCCGTAGCCACGCGTGGCGGCCAGCTTGGCGGCGGGCGCGTCCTGCGGCATCACGATCACCGCCGGCATGCCCAGCATGCGCGCCGACAGCGCCACGGCCTGAGCGTGGTTGCCCGAGGAGAACGCAATGGCCCCGGCCTTGCGCTGCGCCGCGTCGAACTTCGACAACGCATTGAAGGCGCCGCGAAACTTGAAGGCGCCCATGCGCTGAAAGTTCTCGCATTTGAAGAAGAATTCGGCACCCCAGCGAGCCTGGGCGGTGGCCGATTGCAGCACCGGCGTACGGTGCGCATGGCCTTCAATGCGCGCGGCGGCAGCAGTGACATCGTCGTAGGTAGGGAGTTGCATGGTGGAGCAGGCTTTCATGGCAGGACGGAAAATTCAGGGCCTAGCTTAAACGAAGGCTGTGTTTTCCCGGCAGCAACAGGCGAGCCCTTTCTGTACCGGTACAGATGCCGGCAGGCACTGCATTTACGGCGCTGAAGCACAATGAAGCCCATGCGCGCCCTGCTCTTTAGCTTCTCCTGGCGGGAATTGAAACACCACCCCTGGCGCAATGCCGCCGCGGTGGCGGCGGTGATGCTGGGTGTGGCGCTGGCGTTTTCGGTGCAGCTGATCAATGCCTCGGCGCTCAGCGAGTTTTCCCAGGCGGTGCGTGCGGTCAACGGCCAGCCCGACCTGGAGCTGCGCGCCGTGCAGGGCGGCTTTGACGAAAGCCTGTACCAGCGCATGGCCGCCGACCCGCGGGTCGCCCTGGCCAGTCCGGTGCTGGAGGTCAGCACTTATGCGGTCACACAAACCGCTGCCGGCAAGACCGAACGCCTGCCGCTGCGCATCATGGGCGTGGATGTGCTGGCGGTGGGCAGCATGGCGCCGGCCCTCATGCCTGTGCCCGCGTCGAACGCGGACCGCTTCGCGCTGTTCGCACCAGGCACGGTGTTTTTAAATCCGGCCGCGCAGCAGCTGTTCGGCGGGTCTTCGCTGCGCCTGCAAAGCGGTCTTGAACTGCGCGGCGTGAGCGTTGCGGGCACCGTGGGCGCGGGCGGCGGGCCGCTGGCCGTGATGGACATCGCGGCCGCGCAAGACCTGTTCGGCAAGGGCGGCCAGCTCTCGCGCATCGACGTGCGGCTCAAGCCCGGCACCGAAACGCAAGGCTTTATCGCCTCGCTGCAATTGCCGCCCGGCATCACGGCCACCGCGCCTGGCGATGCGGCCGAACGCGTGAGCAGGCTTTCGCGCGCCTACCGCGTCAATCTCACGGTGCTGGCGCTGGTGGCGCTGTTCACAGGCGCCTTCCTGGTGTTCTCGGTGCTCTCGCTCAGCGTGGCCAAGCGCGCGCAGCAGTTCGCGCTGCTGGGCGTGCTGGGGCTTACCGGCCGCGAGCGCCTGCGCCTGGTGCTGGCCGAGTCCGTGCTGCTGGGCCTGGCCGGCAGCCTGCTGGGCATCGCGCTGGGCACGGCGCTGGCCGCACTGGCGCTGCGGCTGCTGGGCGGAGATCTCGGCGGCGGCTATTTTTCCGGTGTCGCGCCCAGCCTGCAGTGGAATGGCGCGGCAGCGCTCACCTATGGCGCGCTGGGCGTGCTGGCCGCCGCCGTGGGCGGCTGGTGGCCGGGGGGGGGGGGGCCCCAACAGCCCCCCCCCCCCCCCCCCCAAGGGCGGGGGGGGCCCCCCGGGCGGCGCCCCGGGGCCCGGGGGGGCGGGGCGCCGGCCGCCCAAACGCCGCCGCCCCCCAAAACCCCCCCGGGCGGGGGCGCCCGCGGGGGCGCCGGCAAGGGCCACTGGCTCAGCGTCGCCCTGGCCGCCGCCGGCGGCCTGCTGGCGCTGGTGCCGCCGCTGTTCGGCATTCCGCTGGCGGCTTATGTGTCCGTGGGCCTGCTGCTGGTGGGCGGCATCACGGCCCTGCCCTGGCTGATCGCGCTGCTGTACGACAGGCTCAGCCCCCACGTCGCTCACCACCTCTTGCCGCTGCTGGCGGTGGAGCGCGCGCGCCGCGTACGCGAAAGCGCGGCCGTGGCCGTCAGCGGCGTGGTGGCCTCGCTAAGCCTGGCGGTGGCGCTGACGGTAATGGTCGCGAGCTTTCGCGAATCAGTCACGCGCTGGCTGGACGTGGTGCTGCCGGCCGATCTTTATGTGCGCACGGCGCTGGGCAGCTCGGCCAGCGACACCGCCTATTTCTCGCCAGAATTTGTCGAGGCGCTCGGCCGCCTGCCCGGGGTGGCGCGCGTGGGCGCGGCGCGCACAGTGCAGTTGCTGCTGGACCCGGCCAGGCCGGCCGTCACCCTGATCGCGCGTCCGCTGGACGATCCGGCCAGCGCGCTGCCGCTGGTGGGCCGGCTGCTGCCGGTGCCGCCCGGGCACATTGGCATCTATGTGAGCGAGCCCATGGTCGACCTGTATGGCGCGCGCCCGGGCACTGTCTTTCGCCCGCTCTCGCAGTCATTGGGTGTTACTGTCGCCGGCACAGCAGCGCCGCCGTTTTATGTGGCCGGCGTCTGGCGCGACTATGCGCGCCAGTTCGGCGCCATTGCGATGGCCAGGGCCGACTTCGAAAGCCTGAGCGGCGACCGGCGCGCCAACGACCTGGCGCTGTGGCTGGACGGCAGCGCGGGCGACGCCCAGGTGCAGCAATCGGTGCGCGCGCTCGCCGAGCGGCAGTCGGGCGCGGGCGCGCTGCTGGAGCTGGCCTCGGTCAGCGAGCTGCGCGCGACCTCGCTGCGGATTTTCGACCGCAGCTTCGCGGTCACCTACTGGCTGCAGGCGGTGGCGATTGCCATAGGTCTGTTCGGCGTGGCGGCCAGTTTCAGTGCCCAGGTGCTGGCGCGCCGCAAGGAGTTCGGCCTGCTGGCGCACCTGGGCCTCACGCGGCGGCAGATCCTGGCCGTGGTGGCCGGCGAAGGCGCAGCCTGGACATTGATAGGCGCGCTGGCCGGCCTCACGCTGGGGCTGGCAGTCTCCACCGTGCTGGTCTACGTGGTGAACCCGCAAAGCTTTCACTGGACCATGGACCTGATGGCGCCCTGGCTGCGCCTGGGCCTGCTGTGCGCGGCCGTGGTGCTGGCGGGAACGCTGACCGCGTGGCTCGCCGGGCGCGCCGCGGCCGGCAAGGACGCGGTGCTCGCGGTCAAGGAAGACTGGTAGGCCGCGGCCGCGCTTCGTCGGGAGTGCGGCTGGGGGCACGCAGCCGCGCCGTCCTACAGCGCGCAAGGCCGGTTTCCCACGCCGCCCGGCGCTGCCGCGCCGCACACTGGTTCCCATGCGCCCGGCCAACGCCCGGGTCACATTCGCCCCCTTCTGTTATCCCCTCACGCACGGGAGCACGCCATGAGCACCACCCTGAACGCCAATCCCGCCTCTCACGCCAACCCTCATACGGGCGCGGCCGGCCAGCGGCCGCCGCACATGGCAACACGGCTCGCCCACGGCCTGCTGGCCGTGCGCAACGAGGACGGCAGCGTCACGCTGGAGATGGCGCAGCCGCTCACGCTGCGGGCCGAGGAGCTTGAAGACCTGGTGACGGACCTGGCCGGCTTGCGCGCCGAGCTGGACCCGCCCTACCCGCTGGACTGCCCGCCGCTGTGCGCGCTGGAGCCCTGCTACACGCCGCGCCACTGGGTCGCTTGCGACCCGCTGACCGGCAAGATTTTGCTGTTCCTGCGGCATCACCTTTTCGGCTGGCTAGGCATCGTGCAGACGCCGGAAGCCTCGCTGGAAATGCTCAAATCGGTGGCCGTCGAAATGAAGAAGCTGGAACTGTCGGAGCGCAGCCCGGGCCAGGGCCTGCACTGAACTAAAGAACTAATACGGGAAGCCACCGCAATCCCATCGGCTTAGTTTTTGCCAATGCAAGCGCCTTCAAGTGAAGGCGCTTTCTTTTGCTTACGCATGGTCACGTTTTTGTCCCGCAATTGTCATCACAGCGCCCCCGTGCGCTCCTACCATGGAGGCCATATCCCCCAAAACCGAAATCACTTCAAAGAGGTCTTCACCATGGCATACGTCAAAGCACCGCCACATGACTACCGCATTGAAAACGTGGACCCGGTCAAGGGCAGCCTGTTGCCGCCCAGCAGCTCCAACCATGTTTTTGCGGACTATTCCCTGGCGGTCGCCGTCGCTGTCAAAAGCGTCGCCGACCCCACCCGGCAGGAAGTGCGCGTGGTCCACATCCCCAGCGGCGAAGTCGTGTTCCGTACTTCCGGCTCTTCCGGCGCAAGCCAGTCATTTTGAGCAGCGCATGCTCAGGCCAGCCGCACGCTGGCCGCGAAATGGTCGTAGACCACCGCAATCCTTCGCAGATGGCGCGACTCGGCATGCGCCAGCAGCCACAGGTCTGACTCGCAGCCTTCCAGCACATCGCCCAGCGGCACCAGCGCCGGCTCACCGGCCAGCATGAACAGCGGCACAATGCCCACCCCCAGCCCCGCCTTGATCGCATCCATCACCGCGACGATGCCGTCGGCGTAGTGGCGCGGTGTCACCTTGGGCAGCTGCTTGCGGCGCCACAACACCGAGGGGTGTTCGGGCAGGGCTTCATCGGGCGCTATCCAGTCAAAGCCGGCGAGCGCGTCCAGCGCTGAACGTTTCTTCGCCGCCGACAAGGCCTTGGCCTGCGCCTTGAGGCCGCACAGCACAAAACGCACCGTGCCCAGCTTGCGCCCCACCAGGTGGTCTGGCGGCTTGCGCGTGGCGCGCAGGGCCAGGTCGGCATCGCGCCGGCTCAGGCTGGCCAGCTCGTTGCCGGTCCGCAGGTCCAGCTGCAGCAAGGGGTGCTGCGCGAGCAGCGGTTTGAGCGAGGGCAGCACCAGCCCGCGCAGCACGGCGTCGGTGGTCGTGAGTCGCACCCGGCCGGCCACGCCTTCATGCGGGTGCTGGGCGCTGGCTCGCGCGGCTTCAAGCTCGGCCTCTATGCGCTCGGCATGCGGCACCAGGCCCAGCATGGGCTCGGTCGGCAGGTAGCCGAGGCGGGAGCGCTCAAAAAGGCGCTGGCCCAGGCTTTTCTCGATCCGCTGCACCGAGCGGAACACCGTGGAAGCATCAGCGCCCAGCCGCCTCGCGGCTTCGGCCAGCGTGGCGCCGCGCACCAGCGCCAGCAGAGTTTGCAGGTCGTAGGCTGTCAAAGCGTATTGCGTTTTTGCAATGAATGTTTTCATATCTGCTAATTTACATTGCTTTTTTGCAAATATAAAGTAGCGGCTCCTTCAACTCCCGCCCTTGACCGGGCACCGCACCATGAACACCATCTCTTCTGCCGACAAGCTCGCCGCCAGCCACGGCGCCACGCTGCTGCGCATCGCGCTGGGCACCATGTGGATCACCCACGCGCTGCTGAAAATTTTCGTCTTCACCCTGCCCGGCACGGCGCAGTTTTTCGAATCAGTCGGCCTGCCGGGCTTTATGGCCTATGCCGTGGTCGCGGCCGAGCTGGCCGGCGGCGCGGCCTTGCTGCTGGGTTTTTACGGCCGCCAGGCCTCGCTGCTGCTGGCGCCTGTGCTGGCGGTCGTGGTCTGGGTGCACTGGCCCAACGGTTGGGTATTCACCAGCCCCAAGGGCGGCTGGGAATACCCGCTGTTCCTGCTGGTGGCCTCGCTGGCGCAATGGCTGCTCGGCGACGGCGCCTGGGCCGCGCGCCGCAGCAGCCTGCTGGCGCCCCGCTGAATGCACAGGGAACATGCCATGAAGCTCACCCTCATCAGCCACGCGCTGTGCCCTTATGTCCAACGCGCGGCGATTGTGCTCGCTGAAAAAGGCGTGGCCTTTGAGCGCCGCGATGTAGACCTCGCGAACAAGCCGGACTGGTTCAAGGCCGTCTCGCCGCTGGGCAAGACGCCGGTGCTGCTGGTGGACGAGGACGCGGTTTTTGAATCAGCCGTGATCTGCGAATACCTGGACGACACGCTGCTGCCGCGCCTGCATCCGGGCGACGCCCTCCAGCGTGCACGGCACCGGGCGTGGATGGAGTTCGGCTCCAGCGTGCTGAACACCATCGCCGCCTTTTACAACGCACCCGATACTGCCGCCCTGCAAAGCCGGCGCGAAGAACTGGCAGGCAGGTTCATGCAATTGGAGGCTGTGCTGCCTGCGCAAGGGCCTTATTTTTCAGGCGAAGCCTTCAGCATGGTCGATGCGGTCTTCGGCCCGGTGTTCCGCTATTTCGACGTCTTTGAGGCGCTGGGTGAAAGCGGCTTTTTTGACGCGGCGCCCAGAGTGCGCGCGTGGCGGACTGCGCTGGCGCAGCGACCTTCCGTGCGCCAAGCCGTGCGTGGCAACTATGCGGCTGAGCTTACGCAGTTCCTGCGCCGGCGTGGCGCCGAACTCTCGCGGCGCATGGAGGAAATCGCCCCCGCCTAGGCCTGGCGGAAATTCGCCAGTATCTTGAGCAGGTTGCGCGTGGCGCCGTCCAGCGCCTCCGGCGGCCGGTGCACCATGGCCGTGTGGCGCACCAGCGCGGGCTTGAGCGGCAGCAACTGCACGTCGTGCCGCACATGGGACTCTTGCTCCGATTCCTCCCTGGGCAACACGGCGGCGCCGTAACCGGCCGCCACCAGGCTCTTGATGGCCTCGGAATAATTGAGCTCTATGCGCGCACGCGGCGTGAAGCCCGCGTCGGCAAACCAGGCCATGGTCATGCGGTACATATGGGTGGGCGTCTCGTTGAAGATCAACGGCTTGCCCGCCAGCCAGGCCGGCGTGGCGTGTTTTGGCGCCTTCCAGCGCTTGGGCACAAAAGCCATCATGGGGTCGCTGCGCCAGTGCGTGATCACCATGCCGCGCTGCGCGGGTGGCGGCGTGGCCACCAGGCCCACGTCCAGCGTGCCCTGCGCCAGCCGCTCCAGGGTATCGGCCGAACCCAGGATGCTGACCTCGACGTCGATGTCGGGATGGGCCAGCTCCATGGCCTTGAGCACCTGCGGCAAAAAGTAAACCAGCACACCGGTGGTACTGCCCAGGCGCACGCGGCCGGCGCGGCCTTCGACGTGGCGCTTGACAGCATCGACCGCATCGTCGGCATCGCGCAGCAGGCGGCGGGCCCGCTCCACCAGCACGGCGCCCGCCGGCGTGGGCTCGACCTTGCGTCCGCCCCGCACCACCAGCGGTGTGCCCAGGCGGCTTTCGAGCTCGCTCACGTGCAGGCTCACGGTGGGCTGCGCCAGGTGCAGGCCCTGCGCTGCGGCTGAGAAAGTACCCAGGTCGGTGATGGCCACCAGGGTGCGCAGCTGGTCCAGGTTCAATTCGCGCATGGAAGGTGCCTCATAACGTTACCCATCAGGAATACTGATAGTTTTAATCAGAAAACTCAACTTCCACAATACCAGAATAAATTGCACCATGGCGCCTGGCTTCATCCACATCCTCACACCCCAAGGAGCACCCCATGCCTGCCGCCACCATTCCCACCGTCTCACCGGGATTCAGCCTCACAGCGGGACTGCAGCGCTTTGCGGGCCTGGCGGCGGCGCTGTGCAGGCTCGGTGGCGCCTGGTTCAAGCCATCGCGCGGCGGCGCATCGGGCGAGGCCAGGCCCACCCGCCTGCAGCGGGACGAGCTGATGGCCATGAGCAGCCATGAACTGAACGACCTGGGCATAGGTCGCAGCGAGATCCCGGCCCTGTTCGGCGAGCCCTCCTCCTGGAGCGCCAGCCGGCGCTAAAAGCCGGCCACCAGGGCCTTGCTTGCTGCGAGAATCGGGGCCATGGCCGCCCCTCAAACTCCCAGCAGTTCCTGGCTCAGCGCCGCCGTCGTCCGCATTGAAGCCGACTACCAGCGCAGCGCCGACACCCACCTGATCCCCCTGCCGCTGCCGGAGTTCGCCGCGCGCGGCATCGATTTCTACCTCAAGGACGAATCCACACACCCGACCGGCAGCCTCAAGCACCGGCTGGCGCGCTCGCTGTTTTTGTACGCGCTGTGCAACGGCCTGATCCATGAAGGTTCGACCATCGTCGAAGCCTCAAGCGGCTCCACCGCGGTCAGCGAGGCCTACTTTGCGCGCCTGCTGAGCCTGCCCTTTATCGCGGTGATGCCGCGCAGCACCTCACCCGAAAAAGTCGCGCAGATCGAGTTTTACGGCGGGCGCTGCCACTGGGTGGACAGCGCCGCGCAGGTGTATGACGAAGCGCGCAGGCTGGCCCGGGAAACCGGCGGCCACTACATGGACCAGTTCACCTATGCCGAGCGCGCCACCGACTGGCGCGGCAACAACAATATCGCCGAAAGCATGTTCAGCCAGATGGCGCGCGAAAGACACCCCGTGCCGCGCTGGCTTGTGGTGGGCGCGGGCACGGGCGGCACCAGCGCCACCATAGGCCGCTATGTGCGCTACCAGCGCCACGACAGCCGGCTCTGCGTGGCCGACCCGGTGGGTTCGGTCTTTGCCGCCTACCACCGCAGTGGCGATGCGGGCCTCACCGGCGCGGGCTCGCGCATCGAGGGCATAGGCCGGCCGCGCGTCGAGGCCAGTTTTATCCGCACCGTGATAGACCGCATGGTGGAAGTCGCCGATGTGGACTCGATCGCCGCCATGCAGGCGCTTTCGCAGCTGCTGGGCCGCCGCGTCGGGCCGTCGACCGGCACCAATCTGGTCGGCATGCTGGCGCTGGCGCACGAGATGCTGGCGCGCGGCGAGCAAGGCTCCATCCTGTCCTTGCTGTGCGATTCGGGCGAGCGCTACCTGCCGACTTACTACGACGCCGAATGGGTGGCCGAAAAAATCGGCGACTGCACGGCCGCCCAGGCGCAGATCGCCGGGCAGCTAAGGCCTGCGGCTGCCGCCTGAAGAAACCCATGCCCTTGCCGCCGCCCACGCTCACCTTGCCATCCCTGCTGCCCAGGCGCGGCCTGTTGCTGGCCGGCGCCGCGCTGGCCGGATGGGGCGCCACCACCCGCCCCGCGCAAGCCCTGCCCGCCAAAACACTGGTGTTTCCGCGCGACCGCGGCGCCCATCCCGAATTTCGCACCGAGTGGTGGTACATCACGGGCCAGGCCAGCGACCAGGCAGGCAAGCGGGCATTTGGCTTCCAGCTGACTTTTTTCCGCTCGCGCGTGGACGCCACCCAGGGCATGGCCTCGAAATTCGCCGCCAAACAGCTGCTCTTTGCCCACGCCGCCCTGACCGACGTGCAGGGCAAAAAACTCTGGCACGACCAGCGCATCGCGCGCGGCGGCTTTGGCATTGCCACGGCCAGCGAGCGCGACACGGACCTCAAGCTGCGCGACTGGTCGCTCAAAGCCCAAGGCGGCAAGTACATCGCGGAGTTACCGTCCAGCGACTTCACGCTCAAGCTCGCGTTTGAGGAAACGCAGGAGGTGCTGCTGCAGGGCAAACAAGGCCTGTCGCGCAAAGGCCCCGAAGAAAAACAGGCCAGCTACTACTACAGCCAGCCGCAGTTGGCCGCACGCGGCACCTTGCAACTCAAGGGCCAGGATTTTTCCGTGAGCGGCAAGGCCTGGCTGGACCACGAATGGAGCGAAGAGATCCTGCACCCCGACGCCGCGGGCTGGGACTGGATAGGCATGAACCTGACCGACGGCAGCGCCCTCACCGCCTTCCGGCTGCGCGCCAGGGACGGCGGCACGCTGTGGGACGGCGGCTCCTTCCGCTCGCCCAAGGGCGGGCTCTACACCTTCAGCCGCGGCGAAGTGGTCTTCAAACCCGTGCGCCACTGGAAAAGCCCGCTGACGCAAACCACCTACCCGGTGGAATGGATAGTGCGCACGCCCGCCGATTTTTATACCGTGCGCGCCGTCATCGACAACCAGGAACTCGACAGCCGCCAATCCACGGGCTCCATTTATTGGGAAGGTTTGAGTGAGTTGATCGACAGCAATGGCAAACTGGTTGGGATGGGCTACCTCGAGATGACGGGGTATGCGCAGCCGCTGCGGATGTGAATTCACCGTCTCTTTTCAAACTTCAACAGGAGAAAGTCCATGCGTTGGGTAGCCATCTTTGACGACAAACCCGGCATGCTGGCCGTACGCCAGGAGCGAGAACCCCTGCACCTTGCCTATCTGCTTGCCCATGAAACCGAAATCCTCATCGCGGGCGGCTTGCGCGAGGCGCCAGGCGGCGGCTTTGTCGGCGGCCTCTGGGTGCTGGAGGTTGCGTCCAGGGAACGCGCCGTTGCACTTATCGAAAACGATCCCTACTTCGTCCCAGCCTGCCGCAGCTACCGGCTGCTGACCTGGGGCAAAGCCCTGGCCGACAAAGAAGCCGTGCTGTGAACCCGGCAGGTTTCAGGACCCTCGCCGCCGCTTGTGTGCTGGGCCTGTGCCTGCAGGGCTGGCCAGCCCTTGCGCAATCCGGCGATGATGCCTGGAGCCAGTCGTACGATGCCGCATCACGGACACGCTACATCCCGCTTGAGCTGATTCTTGGTGCGCCCTGGGACGGAAAGAAGGAGATCACCCTCCCGAAAGGCCACTTCACCGAAGGCGTGGCGCGCGACCCCAGCACCTGGCGCGGCCCGGTCGAGTGGCAGCACCCGCAGACCGGCGAGAAGCTGACGGTGTATGACCGCTCCCGCCGCGGCGTCTGGCAAAAATTCGCGGTACGCGCCGACGGGAGCGCGATCGGCCGGGTAGCCGACAGTCGTTTTGATATCGACAGCTGTGACCAGGAAGCCAAATACCCGCTGGGCTACTGGACGCAGTCGGAAGTCCGGCAATTTGAATACCGCTGCTGGTATACGTCAGGGGCCAGCCGCACCCCTGCCGAGATGGTCACAACGCTCACCATTGAGCAGATCGATTTTGACTACCGCGGCTCGCCGCACTCACTGCAAGTTCGTTGGATACTGAGGCGCAAAAACGACGCGCGCGAAATGGACAACCGGGTTTATGTATTCTCTCCGGGCAAAGGCGCGGTGTCGGTGCGCTGAGCGATAAAGCCAAAGCCCGGAAAACACCATGCGCCAGTGTGACTACACTGGTATGTCTCCCTGTCCCAGCCTCAAACCCCAAATCCCCAAAATGGAATTCCTCACCCTGGTGACTTGCGTCGCCATAGCCGTCTACATCCTCAAATTGTCGGAAGAGCGCCGGCGCATTGCCCTGCTGGGCAGCCACCTGGGCCAGTACCAGATCGAAAAACTGATGGAGACCCTGACCGACGGCTACCTGCGGGCCCTGGGCGAGAAAGAACCGGAGCGCCGCGAACAGGTCTGGAACCAGCTCGCCAGCACCGAGCTCAAGCTGTGCGAGCAGTTCACCCTTTTTGCCGCGGGCTTTTCCAAGGTCGATGAAGTGGAGGCGCGCACCAGCAAGCTGCCGATCACATTTCCCTTCGCGACCAAGCTGTTGCCGGGCCTGAGCTTCGACATGCGGAAAATGCTGGCGGTCCACGCCCAGGGCATTCTGCGCGCGGCGGAAAACAGCGCCCAGCGCACGCCCAAGGAAAAGGCCTTCACGATGTCGGCCGAGCTGTTCCTGATGCAGCACAGCTGCCACTGGTTCTGCAAGTCCAAAGCCGTGGCCTCGGCGCGCATGATGGTGCGGCACAAGACATCGCATGAGCAGCTCGTGACCTCGGTGTCGCCGCAGACGCGTGAGGCCTATCTCGCCTTGACGGGCTGACGACGCCACCGGCCAAGCCGGCTGATTTTTCCGACCACTGGCTTGTCACCCGCGCTACAGCGCGCTGTCCCTGTCCGTCCTATATTTCCAGCCATGACGGACTCCACCCTGCTGAACACGCTGCAAGCGGTGAACCAGACCGCTTCTTTCAACCGCTGGGCCGGTTTTGAAGTCGTGCGCGCCACGGCCGGCGAGGCCGAGATACGCATGGCCTGGCGCGAAGAAGACATGGGCCAGTACGCCGGCTATCTGCATGCGGGCCTGATAGGCGCCATGCTGGACACGGCCTGCGGCTATGCGGCCGCCACCGTTTCGGGCCGCGTGCTGGCTTCGCACTTTTCAGTGAACTGTCTGGCACCCGCCGTGGGATTAAGCTTTGTGGCGCGCGGGCGCGTGGTGAAGGCCGGGCGCAAGCAGGTGTTTGCGAATGCGGAGCTGTATGCCGAGCAGGATCGCGGCGAGTTAGTGCTCGTGGCTACGGGCAATGCAATTCTGGTGCCAGTGGAAGCATCGTCCAGCCCCTCGGCCAAAAGCGCATAAGAAAGGTATTCGCATGGACGCTCTGTGCGCCCATACCTGAAGACCTGTCAGGCCCCAACACCACCGTTCCGTATCTCCCGGAATATATCCGCCGCGGGCCGATTGAGCTTCTCAATTTCCCGGCCGCCCTTGAGGACATAGTCACCGCCCCAACGCAGATGCTCGTCCGCATACAGGACTCGGACTTCGAGCGCCGGCCACTTCTTCGACAGCGCCTTGACCAGCGGCTTGGGAAAGGCTGATCCGGTGGTGAAGCGGACAGTAATCTGACCAGGCCCTGCTTCAATCTTTGAATCTTCGGCGTTCCACTTCGAGCCCCAATGCTTTTTGCACCAGTCGTACCAGGACCCAAAGCCGTGCTTTTCGATGTTCTCCTTGTACTGGCGCGCGGGCGCCAGGTACATCTCCGCGCAATCAAGGCTGCGAATGCATGCCAACAGTTGTTCGCGGGACTCGAGCGGAAACGGATGGCCAAGCTTCGCGGCCGACTCCTTCCATGTCCAGTACTTGGCGGGCTCTGTCCAGTCGCCATACAGCGCGTCATAACCCGTCGTCACCGCGCTGCTTTCCTCAATCTCAAGTTCCGGCGGCATCGGAATTACCGAATTGAAATCGAAGGCTTCCGCGCTGAAATGGGCATCGCGGCAAGAAGCCAGGGATCCAGTATCTCCGGAGAGTCGCAACAGAATAAAAACGGCGTCTGACATGGTGATGCTCTAAAACAAATATTAGAGAGTCGATAAAGGCATAACAGAACTTAGCGCAGCATGGGCCTGGAATAGGCGACAACAGCACACGAACAGGTCCTAGCTTAATGTTCGACGTAAGGGGCGTCACGGCGCACCTGCATGAGCGCGAAACCTAAGAGATTGAGGCCTTCCCATTGATTTGGATTATTAACTTTCTCATCATCCTGGGTGAGGCCGATGCCCCAGACTCTATCGACCGGACTAGCCTCGACAAGGATGCGATCCCCCGTTTTCTGGAGAAACTGCCGAAGCTCGGAGTTTTGGGCAAACTTGGCCTCATTGGCACGTAGAACGATTGAGAACCGGTGTTCAAGCCAAAGGGCTTCATTAAAGTCGCGAACCTGGCGTCCCAAAGCCTTAGCTGCACCCGGGTTTGTGGCTTGCAGAACTTTGGCTCTGGTCTCTTGATCGCCGAAAAGCAAAGCCTTCTCGGCCATCATGAAGTGCTCTGCCGTTGGATACAGCTGCCCATCCACGACGAAAGGTGCGCCATACCACTGGCTGAAACAAGAGGCCGTAACGCCATGCTTGCTGGGCTGATGACCCCAGAAGAAAACGAACTTGAGCCTCTCACCCCCATTGAAGCGGGAGCGGAGGTTTTCGACTAGTTGCGAGTCGCCTATGTACTGAATTCGATTTTTGTCCGACGGCATGGCCATAACACCCCCTCGATGGAAAAGTTAGCCCGCAGACGCGATGACCGGAACGATATCCCAAAGGATATGTGCCAACACCGGCGGCCATAGTTTTTGGCTCCGAAGATAAAAAAGAGAAAAGGTCAATCCGAAGGCCAATACCCAAACCGCACCCAGCGGCCCTTGGTACAGGTGATACAGGATGCGGACAAGCAGCGGAATGCCAATGGCAAGAGATAGCCCAAGACCTCTGAGGCCTCTTACAAGAACACCCAATAAGAATATTTCCTCAAAGGCACCGTTCACCATGGCGAACATGATCGTTGACGCAAGCGAAATACCTGTAAACGAGAACTCAACCATCTGAGGCTTGTGCGAACTGGCAAACGGCGTGACGGCAAGGATGCCAACCAACCAAGCGAGAACAAACAAGCCAATGCCAGAAAGAGAGCCCCTAATGGTCGGGCCAGGATATAGGGAGGAGACGTCGAAGCCACGGATATACAGGTAGGCCAGGGCAGTCAGTGAGAGGCCAACTTCAACTCCGATCATCGAGGTGTTGCCAGATTCTGTGAAACGGGCTTCCGGAAAACCGGCGAGTACCGCCTGAATAGAAACGGCAATTGCCAAGCCAAAACAGATGACAGAAACGACCACTGCGTCAAGAAGCGTGATAGTGGATAAGCGAGGTGCTTGGCTCATCTGCGGTTTAACGTAGGGCTGACCGGCTTGCGCCAAGACGCGCCGAAGAATCGGGATCGTGGATTTGCACTATAGCCTGGGCACCGGGAAAACTTACCTGTACCGGCCCGGTTTTTTGTCCGCGGACATAAGCAAAGCAATCCCATGATGCATCCGCGCGACATGATGCGCGCATTAATTTGATGGAAAAAAACGGCGCACAAGGCGCCGTCTTCGTCCTACCCCAGGCAGAGGCGTCAGTGCGCCCCAGCCGCCGCATCCGCGCCACCCGCCCCTGCATGCGTGGGCCGCGTCAGGAAGACCAGCGGAATCAGCAGCAGGAAGATCAGCGCCGACACATAAAACACGTCGTTGGCCGCGAGCATATAAGCCTGCTGGTCGGCCAGGCGATTGATGGTGCCCAGGGCTTGTTCTGGCGTGAGGCCGGCGCCGGCCAAACCATTGAGCGCGCTATTGGTGGCGCTGCTGCCCTGGTTGACGTACTCGCTGATCTGCGCATGGTGCATGGCGGCGCGGTCCTGCCAGATGGTGGTGGCGATGGAAGTACCGAAGGAACCGGCCGTGATGCGCACAAAGTTCGACAGGCCCGACGCCGCCGGAATCTTCTCGGGCGCGATGCCCGACAGCGTGATGGTGACCAGCGGGATAAAGAAGAAGGCCATGGCCACGCCCTGGATGATGGTCGGGATCATGATGGTCTGGAAGTCTGCCTGGGTGTTGAAGTGCGAACGCATCCACAGCACCAGCGCGAACACCATGAAGGCAAAGGCGGCGAAGCGGCGCGGGTCGACCTTGGCGATGTTCTTGCCGACCACGGGCGACAGCAGCAAGGCAAAAGCCCCCACGGGTGCCAGCACCATGCCGGCCTGCGTGGCGGTGTAGCCCATGTATTGCTGCAGCCACAGGGGCAGCAGCACCACGTTGCCAAAAAACAGGCCGTAACCCACCGACAGCGCAAGCGCACCGGCCCAGAAGTTGCGTTTCTTGAATAGCGTCAGGTCCACTACCGGGTGCTCTTCGGTGAGTTCCCAGATCACAAAGGCCGCCAGGCCGACGACCGCGATGATGCCCAGCGCGATGACTTCACCAGAATGGAACCAGTCGAGTTCCTGACCCTTGTCGAGCATGATCTGCAGCGAACCGACCCAGACCACCAGCAGCGCCAGGCCCACGGAATCGATGGGCAGTTTTTTGGTAGGGCTTTCGCGTTTGCGGAAGATGCTCCAGGTGATGAAGGCCGCGCCGAAGCCGACAGGAATGTTGATGTAAAAAATCCAGGGCCAGGAAATGTTGTCGGTGATCCAGCCGCCCAGCAGCGGCCCCATCACCGGCGCGATCAGCGTGGTCATGGACCATAGCGCCATGGCCAGCCCGGCCAGCGCTTTCGGGTAGCTCGACAGCAGCAGCGCCTGCGACAGCGGGATCATGGGCCCGGCGACCAGGCCCTGCAGCACGCGCAGAAAGATCAGCGTGGTCATGTTGGGCGCCAGGCCGCAGAGCCAGGAAGTCAGCACAAACAGCATGACGCTGGCCGTGAACAGGCGCACCTGGCCGAAGCGCTGCGACAGCCAGCCGGTCAGCGGCACGGCGATCGCGTTGGCCACGCCAAAGCTGGTGATGACCCAGGTGCCCTGGTTGGGGCTCACGCCGAGGTCGCCGGCAATGGCGGGCAGCGACACGTTGGCGATGGAGGTGTCCAGCACGTTCATGAAGGTCGCGGCCGACAGGGCGAGCGTGCCCCAAAGGCGTGCCGACCCCGTCAGCGGCGGGGGTGGGACATAGACGGAAGCGGGTGCGGAAGCCATGAAAGCCTTGCGAAGAAAGTGCTGGTGGAAACCGCGATGGAGGTTGACCGCGGTTGCGCGTGCTTGGAGTTAGCGGCTTAGGGCGCCGTGCGGGTGCCGGCCAGCGACAGCGTGTGGCTGAACGCAAGGGTCTGGGCATCGCCGCCGGCCTGGGCCGGCAAAGCTGCCCCGCCCGGCTGCGGCGCCGGCTTGGCCGCGTTGGCGGCCTTGGCCGACTTCACGGCAGCCTTGCCGGTGTTGGCGGCGATCACGCGCTGCACATCCTTGTCGGCCGCGTCGTCCTGCGCGCCGTAGGTCTGGCTGTGCGCCAGGGCGGCATCGCGCGGCGCGTCGGCCAGGGTCTTGCCGTCCTTGTTGCTCACGTCGACTTCGGCTTCCATGGACAGGCCCACGCGCAACGGATTCTCGGCCAGCTGTTTGGCGTCCAGCGCGATGCGCACGGGCACGCGCTGCACCACCTTGATCCAGTTGCCGGTGGCGTTCTGCGCGGGCAGCAACGCGAAAGCCGCGCCGGTGCCAACGCCCAAGCCGGCGACGGAGCCCTTGTATTCGACCTTCTTGCCGTACAGGTCGGCAACCAGCGTCACGGGCTGGCCGATGCGGATATTGCGCAGCTGCACTTCCTTGAAGTTGGCATCGACCCAGACCTGCTTGAGCGGGATGATGGACATCATGGGCGTGCCGGCGGCCACGCGCTGGCCCAACTGCACCGTGCGCTTGGCGACGTAACCATCGACCGGCGCGAGCAGGCCCGCGCGCTGCGTGGCCAGGTAGGCTTCACGCACCTTGGCGGCGGCCACCTGCACGCTGGGGTGCTGCTCGATGCTGGTGCCTTCGGTCAGGGCCTGGTTGCTCGCGAGCTGCTCGCGTGCGGCGGTCACGCCGGCCTGCGCAGCGGCCAGGGCGCTTTTGGCGGCGTCCAGTTGCGTGCGGGCATGGTTAAGTTCTTCGCCGGACACCGCGCCGTTGCCGGTCAGCGACTGGCGGCGCTTCAAGTCGTCGCTGGCACGCGCGATGTCGCTTTGCGCCTTGACCACGTCGGCACCGCGCAGGGCGATCTGCGCGGCCAGCGTGCCGTTGTTGGCGTAGAGCGTGCGCACCTGGCGCACGGCCTGGGCCAGCGCGGCTTCGGCCTGCTCGAGCGCGACCTTGGCGTCGGCCGGGTCCAGTTGCACCAGGGCCTGGCCGGCTTTCACGAAGTCGGTGTCGTCGGCCATGATGGCCATGACGGTGCCGCCGATTTGCGGGGTGATCTGGATCACATTGCCCTGCACATAAGCGTTGTCGGTGGACTCGTAGTGGCTGGCCACCAGGTATTCATAAACGGACCAGCCCAGGCCGGCGACCACCACGACGGCGGCCAGCGCGGTCAGCGCTTTTTTGCGCTTGGGGTTGCCCGCCGGTGCCTGCGCCGGTGCGGCGGCGGGCGTGGATGCGGGGGAGGCTGTGGAGGCTGCGGAATTGGAGGATTCAGGAGTGCTCATGATGTTTGGGTCTGCTGGTTATCTGTTGATGTCTGTATCTGCGGGTCGTCTGCGACTGGCTCAGAAGGCTGCGGCGCTTGCCTGGCGTCCTGCGGTCACGGCGGGGCCGGGGGTGTAACCGCCGCCCAGGGCGCGTATCAGCGCCACCTGCGTGTCCAGCGCGCGGGCCGACAGGTCCACCGCGAGCCGGCGCTGGGCCAGCACGCTGGTTTCCGCCGTGAGCACATTGAGGTAGTTGCCCAGGCCGGCCTTGTAGCGCTGCACGGCGATTTCGTAAGCGCTTTCGGCGGCGTCCTGGGCGGCGCGCTGCTCGGCCTGCTGGCGAACGATAGCCTGCGAGGACGCGACCTGGTCGGCGACGTCGCGCACCGCGTCGATGACGGCGGCGTTATAGCTCTCCACCGCGGCATCGAGGTCGGCAGTCTTGCCGCGCAGGTTGGCGCGTAACCGGCCCGCGTCAAAAATCGGCAGGCGCAGCGCCGGGCCTACGCCCCACTGCCGGCTGCCGGAGTCAAGCAAATTGCCCAGGCCTATGCTGGAGAAACCGGCGAAGGCGACAAGGTTGATGTTGGGATAGAACTGGGTCTTGGCATTGGCCACGTCTTTGGACGAGGCCTCGACGCGCCAGCGCGCGGCGGCGATGTCGGCGCGGCGGCCCAACAGGTCGGCGGGGATGGTGGCGGACACCGCGACGTTTTTGATCGCGGCTTGCGCGGACGGTGCCAGTGCGGCGGCGCCGTCGGGCTGGCCGACCAGTGCGCCCAGCGCATTGCGCGTGAGGGCCATCTGCTCGAGCAGGGTTTCGAGCTGCAGGCGCGCTTCGGGCAGGCCGCCCTCGCTCTGGCGCAGTTCGAGGCGGGTGTCCAGGCCGGCGTCGACGCGGTCGCGCACCAGCTTCAGGGTTTCTTCGCGCTGCGCCAGCGTGCGGCGTGCCACATTGACCTGTTCATTGAGGCGCACCAGCTGGAAGTAGCTGCGCGCGACATTGCTGGCCAGCAACACGCGCGCGGCCTGGGCGTCGGCCTCGGCGGCATTGGCGCTGCCCAGCGCGGCGTCGAGTGCAGCGCGGTTCTTGCCGAAGAAATCCAGCTCCCAGCTGGCGTTGAGCTGGGCCGTGCCGCTTTCGCGGATGGAGCCGGCCAGCGGCGGCGGCACCGCACCGTTGGCGGTGTAGCGCTGGCGGGTCAGGTCCAGCTGGCCGGTGAGCTGCGGCAAGGTGGCGGCGTCGGCCACCTCAATCACGGCCTGCGCGCGCGCCAGGCGTGCCTGCGCGAGCTTGAGGCTGGGGCTGGTTTGCAGGGCCTGGGCGACCAGGGTGTTGAGTTGCTCGTCGCCGAAGTCGCGCCACCATTCAGCGGTCAGCGGCGCCTGCGCCGTGGGCTGCGCGCCGGAGTCTGGGTTGGCCTTCAGGCCTAGCGAGGGCGCGTCGCGCAGGCTCGCTTGTGGCGTGATACCGGACATGTCGGCGCAGCCGGTCAGGCCCGTCGCCATCAGCCCAACGGCCACCACGCTGGCAGCGGCGACCAGGGCCATGCGAAAGGATGCCCGCCAGACCGGCAGGTTTTGGCCGGCATTGCCCGGCGTCACGCCGGGGGCCGAGGCCCGGGGAAAGTCACAGGTGTTATTTGTCATGTTGTTCATTCGCTGCTTGGAGGGTGTGCGCGGTTTCCAGGATGCGGCGCAGATAGCCTTTGAGGTTTTGCCATTCTTCGACCGAGAAGCCGGCCAGGTGGGCGTTCTGCACGCGGCTGAGCACGGCGGGGATTTCCTTGGCGGCTTCTCGGCCTTCGGGCGTGAGCTCGATGTTCACCACGCGCCTGTCGTCGCTGGAGCGGATGCGGCGGCAAAAGCCCTTGGCTTCGAGCCGGTCCAGCAGACGGGTCATGGAGCCAGCGTCGAGCTGGCATTGGCGCGCCAGTTCGGCCACGGTGGAGGCCTTGCCGAGGTAAAGCTTGAGCATGGGCACCCATTGGGCATTGGTCAGACCCTGGGGCTCGAGCTCGCGCGCGACCTGCTGGGAGACGCTGTTGATGATCTGGCGCATCAAATAGCCGGTGCTTTGGCCGGCGTCGTAGTCGCTCGCACAGTAAAACTCGGCCGGCAGGCCGCAAAGTGCGGGACCGGTAGCTTCCGGGCGGGGGATTTTGGCATTCATGGGTTCAAATAATACATGCCTAGACAAATAATGTCAAGGCTGTGTTTGTTTTGGCAATTTTCTGACCTATTTATGACTAAACTCCCTGGATGGCGACACTTCCCCCCTCCTCCGGCCCCAAGGGCTCACCACGCTCCCTCTCTGGTTTGCTGCCTTTTCTGTGGCCCTATCGCGGCCGCATCCTGCTGGCCGTTGTCTTTCTGGTGCTGGCAGCGGTAGCGACCCTGGTGTTCCCGCTGGCCTTGCGCGGCCTCATCGACGGCGGCTTCAGCGCGGCCGGCAAGGGCGAGCAACTGATGGCCTTGCGCACGCATTTCTTCGAGCTGTTTGCCGTGGCCGCCGCGCTGGGGCTTTTTTCGGCCGGCCGTTTTTACATGGTGAGCTGGCTGGGCGAGCGCGTGACAGCCGATTTGCGCAATGCGGTCTATGCCCATGTACTACGGCAAAGCCCGGAATTTTTTGAGACCACGCAGACCGGCGAGGTCCTGTCGCGCCTGACCGGCGACACGACGCTGGTGCAGACCGTGGTGGGTTCATCGCTCAGCATGGGCCTGCGCAATGCCGTGATGGGCGTGGGCGCGCTGGGCATGCTGGTCTATACCAACCCCTACTTGATGGTGCAGGTGCTGGGCGTGCTGGTGCTGATCGTCGCGCCCTCCGTGTGGTTCGGGCGGCGCGTGCGCAAGCTGTCGCGCGCCAGCCAGGACCGCGTGGCCGACTCCAGCGCGATCGCCGCCGAGGTGCTCAATGCCATTCCGGTGGTGCAAAGCTACACCGCCGAGGCGCGCGAGGCCGAGCGCTTCGACCAGTCGACCACCCGGGCCTTCAATACCGCCGTGCGCCGCGCCGGGGCGCGTTCGGTGCTGGTGGCCTTCATCATCATCGCGACCTCGGCGGCGCTGCTGTGGGGCCTGTACCAGGGAACGCAGGCCGTGATGCGCGGCGACATCACGGCGGGCCACCTGGGCCAGACCGTGGTCTACGTGATCATCCTGGCGAGCGCTTCGGCGGTGCTGGGCGAGGTCTACGGCGACCTGCTGCGCGCCGCGGGCGCGACGGAGCGGTTGATGGAGCTGCTGGCCTCGCGCTCGCCCGTCAGCTCGCCGGCCCAGCCTGTGCCGGCCCTGCTGACACAGGCGGGCAGCGCGGTCCGCTTTGAGGCGGTGAACTTTCACTACCCTTCGCGCCCGGCGCAGGCCGCGCTCAGCGATTTCAGCCTCAGCGTGGCGCCCGGTGAAACCGTGGCCATCGTCGGGCCCAGCGGCGCGGGCAAGAGCACGGTGTTCCAGCTGCTGCTACGTTTTTACGACCCGGCTTCGGGCCGCATAGAACTCGACGGCGTGCGCACCGACGCCATGGCGCTGGAAGACTTGCGCCAGCGCATAGGCATGGTGCCGCAGGACGCGGTGATCTTCTCGACCAGCGCGCTTGAGAACATCCGCTACGGCAAGCCCGGGGCCAGCGACGAGGAGACCCGCGCCGCCGCGAAAGCCGCCTTCGCGCACGAGTTCATCACGGCCCTGCCCGAGGGCTACGACACCTTTCTGGGCGAGCGCGGCGTGCGGCTGTCGGGTGGGCAGCGCCAGCGCATCGCGATCGCGCGCGCCATGCTGAAAAACTCGCCCTTGCTGCTGCTGGACGAAGCCACCAGCGCGCTGGACGCCGAAAGCGAACGCATGGTGCAGGCGGCACTGGAGTCGGCCATGAAGGGCCGTACCACGCTGGTGATCGCCCACCGCCTGGCGACCGTGCAGCAGGCCGACCGCATCCTGGTGCTGGACCATGGCCGGCTGGTGGAGCAAGGCACGCACACCGAGCTGGTAGCCCGTGGCGGCGTCTACGCGCGGCTGGCCGCCCTGCAGTTCACGGTATGAAGCCCGTCGAAACGGCCGCCCCGAGACAGCTGCCGAATTCAAGTCCGGCGTTATGCATTATTTGCATAGATCGTGGTGCACAATGCCTTGGACTATTCGGGAGCGGGCTTTTAAGCTCCGTGCACTGAGTTTCACCAAGACATCCCACAAGGAGTTTTCATGTCGCACGCCTCATCCGGCCCCGTCTCCGCGGGCGCCCACCCCCTGCCCTCCTATCTCCAGGCCGACAACCTCGGCCCCTGGGGCAACTACCTGCAACAAGTCGACCGCGTCATCCCCCACCTGGGCAGCCTGGCGCGCTGGGCCGAGACGCTCAAGCGCCCCAAGCGCGTGCTGATCGTCGACGTGCCCATCCACATGGACGACGGCACCGTCGCCCACTTCGAAGGCTACCGCGTGCAGCACAACGTCTCGCGCGGTCCCGGCAAGGGCGGCGTGCGCTTCCACCAGGATGTCACGCTGTCCGAAGTGATGGCCCTGTCAGCCTGGATGTCCGTCAAGAACGCGGCGGTCAACGTGCCTTACGGCGGTGCCAAGGGCGGCATCCGCGTCGATCCCAAGAAGCTCTCGCGCGGCGAACTTGAGCGCATGACGCGCCGCTACACCAGCGAGATCGGCATCATCATCGGCCCCAACAAGGATATCCCGGCGCCCGACGTCAACACCAACGACCAGATCATGGCCTGGATGATGGACACCTACTCGATGAACACCGGCTCCACCTCGACCGGCGTGGTCACCGGCAAGCCGGTGGACCTGGGCGGTTCGCTGGGCCGGCGTGAAGCCACGGGCCGCGGCGTCTACACCGTGGGCGTGGAAGCGGCCAAGCACATAGGCCTGGACATCGCGACCTCGCGCATCGCGGTGCAGGGCTTCGGCAACGTGGGCGGCGTGGCGGGCAAGCTGTTTGCCGAAACCGGCGCGCGCGTGGTGGCGGTGCAGGACCACGGCGGCACGATTTACCGCGAAGCCGGCCTGGACGTGCCGGCGCTGCTCAGGCATGTGGAAGCCAACGGCAGCGTGGCCGGTTTCGCCGAGGCCGAAGTCATCGCCAACGACAAGTTCTGGGACGTGGACTGCGACATCCTGATCCCGGCCGCGCTCGAGCAGCAGATCACCGAAGCCAATGCCGGCCGCATCAAGGCGCGCATGATCATCGAAGGCGCGAACGGCCCGACCACGCCGGCCGCCGACGACATCCTGCACGACCGCAACATCCTGGTGCTGCCGGACGTGATCGCCAACGCCGGCGGCGTGACGGTCAGCTACTTTGAATGGGTGCAGGATTTCTCCAGCTTCTTCTGGGACGAGGAAGAAATCAACAAACGCCTGGTCAAGATCATGAAGGATGCATTCGCCGGCGTCTGGCATGTGGCGCAAGACCAGAAGGTCAGCCTGCGCACCGCGACCTTCATCGTGGCCTGCAAACGCATACTGCACACGCGCGAGCTGCGCGGCCTCTACCCCTGATGGCAGGCAGCGCGACCGACGGCCCTGGCGACGGGCGGCCTGCGATGGCCGCTTTTCGCCGGCCCGCGGCCGCGCTGTTTCTGGGCGCCTTGGTGGCGGTCCTCGCGGCGCTGCTGGGGCCTCTGCTCGACGGCCCCGCCATCGCGCGCTGGAGCGTGCAAAGTTATGAAGACGAAAACCTGCGCGCCGCCTTCGCGCTGATCGCCATCCGCCATCTGCCGATGTTCCTGCTCGCGGTGGCGGCTGGAAACCTGGTATTCAGACTACTCAAAAACCCCTCACTCGCCCTGCTGGTGCTCAGCGCCGTGCCATGGCTGCTGTATGTCGTCGTGACCGGCACCATGGACTCCATGGCCGTCGGCGAAAGCCCGTTCAGCTGGGTGAGTTATGAGCCGGCTTATTTCATCTGGCCGCATTTTGTCGCCATCCCGCTGGGGCTTTATGCGGCCAACCGCATGGTGCGGCGTCGGGCGAAGCCCGCGCCCCGATGAGCGGCCAGGCTACTGCAGCGTTTCCTTGACCGCCGCCGGCAGCGGCAAGGGCATGACATCAATGCCCTCTTCCAGCAACTCCACGGCTTCGCGCACGCTGGTCTGGCCGCGTATGCTGCGCGCCTCCTGCTCGCCGTAGTGCATGCGGCGTGCTTCGTCGGCAAAACGCGTTCCCACATCCTCGGTATTGGCCAGCACATGGCGCAGGGCCTGCAGGAATGCGGCCTGCTGCGCCTGGCTGGCACCGGCCGGCATTCCCGTGACCGCGGTCATGTCGCGCCCCGCAGCGCTTTCCTGCGCATTCACGGCGGTGGAGGACGAGGGGGACTGTTTAGCGGACGCGTCCGGATCCTGGCGGCCGCCGAGGTTCAGGCGCGGTGCGCTCGGGAGTTTTTGCACGCTTTTGTCTGCGCACAGCGGGCACTCGACCAGGCCGCGGGACAGCTGGCTCTGGAAATCGTCTTCGGACGCAAACCAGCCTTCAAACGAATGCTGGTGCGAACACTGGAGATTCAGGACCTTCATGGGCGGATTATCGCCGGGGAGTCAGGCAATTGCGGGCTGCCAGTCCAAAGCCCATGCGCCCGACAGCACGTTTTGCAGCCACAGCGCGCCCGTCAGTGTTTTGGCGTCCGTCACTTGCCCGTTCGCGCACCAGGACAGCAGTTCGGCGGGCGTGGCGGTAAAAACATCGAGGAACTCACCGGCTTCGAGCTTGCGCGAGCCCTGCGCCAGCCCACGCGCGAACCAGATGTCGATAAACTCGGTCGAATAGGAGATCACCGGGTGCAGCACACCGGCGCGCGCCCACTCACGCGCGGTGTAACCGGTTTCTTCAAGCAGCTCGCGCTGCGCGCAGGCCAGCGAGGCCTCACCCGGGTCCAGCTTGCCCGCGGGGAACTCGACCATGACAGCCTGCACCGGGTAGCGGTATTGGCGCTCCAGTACCAGGCGGCCATCGTCGCATTGGGCCACGATCATCACGGCGCCGGGGTGGATGATGTATTCGCGCGTCGCCTGCGTACCGTCCGGCAGGCCGACGGTGTCGCGCATGGCGTGGAGGAAATTGCCCTTGAGGATCTCCGCTGAAGCCAGCCGCGTCTCCACAAGATGCGCATCGGCCGGCTCGCCGGCCTCTGGGTCGCCCGGTACCGCGGCTTTTTTCATGGCCGGTGCTTGAACAGGTAGCGCCAGATGAAACCGGGAAAGGCGAAGGTGATGAAGAGCGCGCCGGTGATGGCGTAAAACTCCCAGCCCTGTGGCGCGATCTGGCCGCCGCGCTGCTCGAGGTAGAGGCCCAGGCCGCCTGTGAGGAAGTACCAGACGACCATTTCACCCAGCCGGATAGCCAGGTTTTTGGGCTGCTTGACGGCGTAGACCGCGAAAAGGCGGTTGCTGACAAAAGGCAGGTTGGCCGCCAGCAAGGCCAGCAACACCACCAACCAGACCGAAGCCGTTTGTGTCATGAACCCAGGGACTTGACGATGCTGCTGATCGACTGGGAGCACAGCGTCATCAGGCCGCCGGGCAGCATGCCCAGGATCAGGATCATCGCGCCGTTGATTGCCAGCACCACCTTGGCGTCCGTCGGCCCGGAAACCGGCTGGGCGTTGTGAGCGAGCGGCGCGTCAAAGTACATGACCTTGACCACGCGCAGGTAGTAGAAGGAGCCGACCAGCGACATGACCACGGCAAACACAGCCAATGCGATGTAGCTGGCTTGTTGCGACGAGACCAGCGCCTGCAGGACGGACAGCTTGGCATAAAAGCCCACCAGCGGCGGCAGGCCGGCCAGCGAGAACATGCAGATGGCCATCACACCCGCGTACAGGGGGCTGCGCTGGTTCAGGCCGGCCAGGTCGACGATGTCCTCGGACTCATGGCCAGCACGCGCCAGCAGCATGATGATGCCGAAAGCGCCCAGGGTGGTGAGCACATAGGTCAGGGCGTAGAACATTGCCGCGCTGTAGGCGGACTCGGTGTTGAGCTGGTTGCCGTTGACCACGCCTGCCAGCAGGCCGAGCAGCAGGAAACCCATCTGGGAGATGGTCGAGAAGGCCAGCATGCGCTTGAGGTTGGACTGGGCGATGGCAGCCAGGTTGCCGACCAGCAGCGAACCTATCGCCATCAGGGCCAGCATCTGCTGCCAGTCGATCGCCAGCGGCAGCAGGCCCTCGACCAGCAGGCGTATGCAGATCGCGAAGGCCGCGAGCTGGGGTGCGCCGCCTATCAGCAACGTCACCGCGGTGGGAGCGCCCTGGTAAACGTCGGGCAGCCACATGTGGAAAGGCACGGCCCCCAACTTGAAGGCCAGGCCGGCCACGATGAAGACCAGGCCGAAAATCAGCACCTGGTGGCGGACCTGGCGGCTGGCGATGGCGTTGAACACGTCGTTGAGATCCAGGGAGCCGGTCGCGCCGTAAAGCATGGACAGGCCGTACAGCAGGAAGCCCGAGGCCAGCGCGCCCAGCACAAAATACTTCATGGCCGCTTCGGTGGCGATGGCGTTGTCGCGGCGCAGGGCCACCAGCGCGTAGCTGGACAGCGTCAGCAACTCCAGGCCCATGTAGATGACCAGGAAGTTGTGGCCCGACATCATCACGAACATACCCACCAGCGCGAACAGGCTCAGCGTGAAGAATTCGCCGCCGCGCAGCATCTCGCGGTCCGCGGCGTAAGGCCGGCCGTACACCAGCGTGATCATCAGGGTAATGCTGGCAAAGCACTTGAGCCAGCTGCCCATGGGATCGACGACCACCATGTTGCCGAAACCGTAAAAGGTTTGCCCGCCCACCGCGTAGGCGGCCTCCAGGGCGGCCACCACGGCCAGTGTCAGCAGGGTGAGCACATAGGTGAGCGTGCGCTGCGGCGTCTTGACGCCCAGGTCCACCAGCGCGATCACGCAGGCCATAGTCAGGAGTATGAGTTCGGGGTAAACCGCGATCCAGGAGAGTTTGTCTATCATCTGAATTCTTTGTAGTTGCTCGATCGGCTTCAGTTCAGCTTGGAGACTGCGACATGCTTGAGCAGGTCGGCGACCGACGTGTTCATCACGTCCGTGAAGGGCTTGGGATAGATGCCCATGTACAGCACGGCAATGGCCAGCAGGGCCAGCATCAGGAACTCGCGGCTGTTGATGTCGGTGAGCGCCTTGACGTCTTCATTGGCCACGGGGCCCAGGTAAACGCGCTTGTACATCCACAGGGTATAGGCCGCGCCGAAAATGAGGGCGGTCGCCGCCGCGCCGCCTATCCAGAAATTGGTCTTCACGGCGCCCAGGATCACCATCCACTCGCCGACGAAACCTGCCGTGGCCGGCAGGCCGCAGTTGGCCATGGCAAACAACAAGGCAAACGCCGCGAACTTGGGCATGGTGTTCACCACGCCGCCGTAGCTGGCGATCTCGCGCGAATGAACGCGGTCGTACAGCACGCCGATGCACAGGAACATGGCGCCCGAAACGAAACCGTGAGCGATCATCTGGACCAGGCCGCCCGAGACGCCCAGGTCATTGAAGATAAAGAAACCCAGCGTGACAAAACCCATGTGGGCCACCGATGAGTAGGCCACCAGTTTTTTCATGTCCTGCTGCACCAGGGCCACCAGCCCCACATAGACGACGGCGATCAGCGACAGCGCGATCATCAGCCAGGCCCATTCGTGCGAAGCGTCCGGGGCGATGGGCATGGAAAAGCGCAGGAAACCGTAAGCACCCAGCTTCAGCATGATGGCCGCCAGCACGGCGGAGCCGCCGGTAGGCGCCTCGACGTGCACGTCGGGTAGCCAGGTGTGGACCGGCCACATCGGCACCTTGACGGCAAAGGCCGCGAAGAAGGCGAAGAACAGCAGCGTCTGTATCGTGCTGCCCAGCGGCAGCTTGTGCCAGGTCAGGATGTCGAAGCTGCCGCCCGACTTGTTGTACAGGTAGATCAGCGCCACCAGCATCAGTAACGAGCCGAGCAAGGTGTAGAGAAAGAACTTGAAGGCCGCGTAAATCTTGTTGGGGCCGCCCCAGATGCCGATGATCAGGTACATCGGGATCAGCGTGGCTTCGAAGAACACGTAGAACAGGATGCCGTCCAGCGCCGAGAACACGCCGATCATGAGCCCGCTCAGGATCAGGAACGAGGCCATGTACTGGTTCACGCGCGTGGTGATGGCCTCCCAGCTCGCAATGACGACCACCACGTTGATGAAGGCCGTCAACAGCACAAACCACAACGAGATGCCGTCGACACCCAGGTGGTAATTGACGTTGAAGCGCTGGATCCAGCTGCCCTTCTCCACGAATTGCATGGCCGAGGTGCCCAGTTCGAAGCCGCCGTACAAAGGCAGCGTGACCAGGAAACTGACGACCGCGCCTATCAGCGCGACCCAGCGAACGCTGCGTGCCTGCTCGTCACGGCCCAGCGCCAGCAGAACCACACCGAAAACAATCGGTGTCCAGATCGCAAGACTCAACAAACCCATTCTTGTTCTTCCTTGATTTTGTTGAACTGATCAGCGATTGAGCCAGACGAAATACGTCATCAACACAAACACGCCAACAATCATGCCGAAGGCATAGTGGTAGATGTAACCGGACTGCAGACGGCGCACCACGCCGGCGACCCAGCCGACCAGCTTCCAGGAGCCGTTGACCAGCGCGCCGTCGATCAGCTTCTGGTCGCCCCCCTTCCAGAGCGCGGTGCCGAGCATGCGTGTGCCGCGGGCCAGCACGTTCTCGTTGAACCAGTCGAAGTAGTATTTGTTGTCGAGCAGCGTGAACACGGGCATGAACATGCGCTTGATCGCGGCCGGCAGGGCCGGGTTGACCATGTACATATACCAGGCCAGCACCGAGCCGGACAGGGCCAGCCAGAACGGCGGCGCCATCAGCCCATGCAAGGCCATCTGCGCCGGTCCGTGGAACAGCTGCTTGAGCTCTTCCATGGCGGGGTGTTTTTCGAGGTTCACGAAGATGGCGTCCTTGAAGAACCCGCCGTACAGCATGGGCTCAATCGTCATGAAACCGATGACCACCGACGGAATCGCCAGCAGGATCAGCGGCACCGTCACCACCCAAGGGGACTCGTGCGGCGCATGGTGTTCACCATGGTGGCCGTGGTCGTCGTGGCCATGGTGGTGCGCGTCGGGATTCTGGTCGAAGCGTTCCTTGCCGTGGAACACCAGGAAATACAGGCGGAAGGAATAAAAGGCCGTCACGAAGACGCCTGCCAGCACCGCGAAATACGCGAAGCCAGCGCCCACCAGGTGGCTCTCATGCACGGCCTCAATGATGCTGTCCTTGGAATAAAAACCCGCGAACAAAGGAGTGCCTATCAGGGCCAGTGTGCCCAGCAGCGAGGTAATCCAGGTGACGGGCATGTACTTGCGCACGCCGCCCATCCAGCGGATGTCCTGGTTGTGGTGCATGCCGATGATGACCGAGCCTGCCGCCAGGAACAGCAGTGCCTTGAAGAAGGCATGGGTCATCAGATGGAACACCGCGACGGAGTAGGCGGAAGCGCCCAGCGCCACCGTCATGTAGCCCAGTTGCGAGAGCGTGGAATACGCGACCACGCGTTTGATGTCGTTCTGGATGATGCCGAGAAAGCCCATGAACAGGGCCGTGATCGCGCCAATCACCATGACGAAGCTCAGCGCGGTGTCGCTGAGTTCGAACAGCGGCGACATGCGCGCCACCATAAAAATGCCGGCGGTCACCATGGTTGCCGCGTGGATCAGCGCGGAAATCGGGGTTGGGCCTTCCATGGAATCCGGAAGCCAGACGTGCAGCGGAAACTGCGCCGACTTGCCCATGGCGCCAATGAAGAGGCAGATGCAGACCACAGTGACCAGCATCCAGCCGGTGCCCGGGAACGTCAGTTTGGAGAGTTCATCGGCCTTGGCAAAGGCCTCGGCGTAGTTCAGCGTGCCGGCATAGGCGGCAATCAGGCCGATGCCGAGGATGAAGCCGAAGTCGCCCACGCGGTTGACCAGGAAGGCCTTCATGTTCGCGAAGATGGCGGTCGGCTTGTTGAACCAGAAACCGATCAGCAAATAGGACACCAGGCCCACGGCTTCCCAGCCGAAGAACAGCTGCAGCATGTTGTTGCTCATGACGAGCATCAGCATGGAGAAAGTGAACAGCGAGATGTAGGCAAAGAAACGGTTGTAGCCCTCGTCTTCTTCCATGTAGCCTATGGTGTAGATGTGCACCATCAGGGACACAAAGGTCACCACGCACATCATCATGGCCGTGAGGCCATCGACCAGGAAGCCGATTTCCATTTTCAGGCCACCGACGTTCATCCAGGTGTAGAGCGTTTCATTGAAGCGCGCGCCGTCGATGGCCACGCTCTTGAGCGTCATGGCCGAAATGATGAAGGCCACCAGCACGCCGAGAATCGTGAGGCTGTGCGACAGGCGCCGGCCAATCCAGTTGCCGCCGAAGGAAGTACCAAGAATACCGGCGACCAAGGCGCCAGCCAGCGGCGCCAGCGGGACGGCCAGCAGGGCCGATGCGGAGAGGGTTTGACTCATCTTGTTGTTAGCCCTGGAGCGTGTTGAGTTCGTCTACGTTGATGCTGGACTTGTTGCGGAACAGCAGCACCAGGATGGCCAGGCCTATGGCCGATTCGGCCGCGGCGACGGTCAGGATGAAGAACACAAAAACCTGGCCGGCCATGTCGTTCAGGTAATACGAGAAGGCCACAAAGTTCATGTTGACCGCCAGCAGCATGAGCTCGATGGCCATGAGCAGCACGATCAGGTTTTTGCGGTTCAGGAAGATGCCGATGACCGACAGCGCGAACAGCATCGCGCCCAGCGAAAGAAAATGTCCCAGGGTGAGCGTCATGCCTTCTTCTCCTCGGCGGGTACAGCTGCGACAACCGGCGGTGCGGCCACGACGGATTTCATCTTGACCAGGCTCACTCGGTCCGAGCGCTTGACCCGGATCTGCTCCGATGGGTTCTGGTATTTGGAGTCCTTGCGCGCGCGCAGGGTCAGCGCGATGGCGGCAATGATGGCCACCAGCAGGATCACCGCGGCGACTTCCAGCGGGTAGAGGTATTCGGAGTACAGCAGCTTGCCGAGCTCCTTGGTGTTGGAAAGCTGCGCGCCTATCTGGCCTGCGCCGGACGCGACCTTGGGCGGCTCACGAAATCCGCCCATCAGCACGTAAGACATTTCCAGCGCGATGATGGCGCCGACGGAGCCGGCCAGCGGGAAATGCTTCCAGAAGCCCTTGCGGACACTGTCGATATTGATGTCCAGCATCATCACGACGAACAGGAAGAGCACCATCACGGCGCCCACATAGACCAGCACCAGCGTGATCGCCAGGAACTCGGCCTTGAGCAGTATCCAGACGGCGGACGCCTGGAAGAATGCCAGCACAAGGTACAGCGCCGCATGCACCGGGTTGCGCGCGGTAATCACCCTGAATGCCGCAAACAGCAGCACCGCGGCGAAAACGTAAAAAAGACCTGTTTTAGCGTCCATGTTGTTGTGGATTCTTTCTTGAGCCAGCGGCCTGGGGTTCAGCGGTACTTGGCATCCGCCGCGCGGTTAGCGGCGATTTCGGACTCATAACGGTCGCCCACGGCCAGCAGCATCTCTTTGGTGAAATACAGGTCACCGCGTTTTTCGCCGTGGTATTCAAAGATGTGGGTCTCGACGATGGAGTCGACCGGGCAGCTTTCTTCGCAGAAGCCGCAGAAGATGCATTTGGTCAGGTCGATGTCGTAGCGCGAGGTGCGGCGGCTGCCGTCTTCACGCACATCGGATTCGATGGTGATGGCCATGGCCGGGCACACCGCTTCGCAAAGCTTGCAGGCGATGCAGCGCTCTTCGCCGTTGTCGTAGCGGCGCAAGGCGTGCAGGCCGCGAAAACGCGGGCTCAGCGGGGTCTTTTCCTCGGGGAACTGGACCGTGATCTTGCGGCTGAACATGTACTTGCCGGTCAGGGCCATGCCCTTGAACAGCTCGGTGAGCATGAAGCTCGAAACAAAATCTTTGACGGAGGCTACAGCGGAAGACATGGTTTATTTCCAGATGTTGTAGGAGGTCTGCATCCAGGCCCCAACGACTACCAGCCAGACAAGGGTGACAGGGATAAAAATCTTCCAACCCAAACGCATGATCTGGTCATAACGGAAACGCGGGAAGGTGGCGCGCACCCACAGGAACATGGTGACCACGACAAAAGTCTTGGCGCCCAGCCAGATCCAGCCCGGAACCCAACCCAGCACCGCATTGAACAGCGGGAAGTCAAATGGTGGCAACCAGCCGCCCAGGAACATCAGCACGGCCAGGATGGCGACCAGCCACATGTTGGCGTATTCAGCCAGGAAGAACATCGCGAAGGCCATGCCCGAGTATTCGACCATGTGGCCTGCCACGATTTCGGATTCGCCTTCAACGACGTCAAAGGGGTGGCGGTTGGTCTCGGCCAGGCCGGAGATGAAATACACGACAAAAATCGGCAACAGCGGCAGCCAGTTCCAGGACAGGAAGGTCCAGCCGCTGCTGGCCAGCATGCCCTTGCCCTGGCTCATCACGATGTCGGTCATGTTGAGGCTGCCCGACACCATGAGCACCACCACCAGACAGAAGCCCATGGCGATTTCATAGCTCACCATTTGCGCCGAGGCACGCATGGCGCCCAGGAAGGCGTATTTGGAGTTGGAAGCCCAGCCCGCGATGATCACGCCATACACTTCCAGCGAGGTGATGGCCATGAGGAACAGCAGGCCCGCGTTGATGTTGGCCAGCGCGATCTCGGGCCCAAAAGGAATGACGGCCCAGGCGGCCAGGGCCGGCATGATGGTCATGATGGGGCCGAGCACGAACAGGCCCTTGCTGGCCGCCGTGGGGATGATGATTTCCTTGGTCAGCAGTTTGAGCGCATCGGCAATCGGCTGCAGCAGGCCGAAAGGCCCGACGCGGTTGGGGCCGAGGCGGATCTGGGTAAAGCCGATGGCCTTGCGTTCCCACAAGGTCAGGTAAGCCACCAGGCCCATCAGCGGCGCCAGCACACAGACAATCTTGATGAGCGTCCACAGCACAGGCCACACGGTGCCCGGCCAGATGCCGCCCATCAAGCCCTGGCCGAAGGCGAAGATTCCATCAATCATGCGCCTGCTCCTTCCAGCTTGGCTTCAAGGCCGGCGGCCTTGCGGGCATCGGCCGTGAGCTGCAGCGAGGTCGCGCGCCTGACCAGCCCGTCGAGCTGGTAAATGCTGGCCACGGCAGGCGCCTGGGCGGCAGCGGCCGACAGGTCGATGCCTGCCTGGGTGCCGTTGCCCAGCTTGTCCGCAGGCAGTTGCGCCGCATCGGCACCGGCGACCTGCTTGAGCACGTCCTGCGAGGATTCAAAATCAAAGCCGGGCAAGCCCAGCAGGTTGGCAAGCACGCGCAGCACCTTCCAGGCCGGGCGCGTATCGCCCAGCGGCTTGACGACGGCGTGAAAGCCCTGCACGCGGCCTTCGGCGTTCACAAAGGTACCGGAGGTTTCAGTGAAGGGGGCGATAGGCAGCAGCACGTCGCTGAAAGCCATGTTGGCCTTGAAGGGGCTCAGCGTCACGACCATTTGCGCGGTGTTGAGCGAGGACTTGGCCCTGGCGCCCGCGGCCGAATCAAACTCGGGTTCGTTGTTAAGCAGGATCACAGCCTTGAGCTGGCCGTCCAGTATCTGGCCGGCATGCAGGCCCTTGCCGGCAGGCACAGCGCCGGCCAGCTGGGCGCCCACGGTGTTGGCCGCTTCGGTGAGGTAGCCTACGCTGGCGCCGGTCTGCGCGCCAATCCAGTTGGCCAGCGCCAGCAGGCTGGAGGCCTTGGCGTGGTGAGCCGCGGCATTGCCCAGCAAGATGGCTTTGCGCTCGCCGCCCAGCAGGGACTTGGCGATGGCCTTGGCCGCATCGGTGACCTGGCCGGCTGCCGGTGCCGTGACGCCCTTGTCGGCGGCAACTGCGGCGGCCACGTCGGCCAGGGCCCGGGCCCAGGCTTCAGGCGCCGCGAGCAACGTGTTGGCGATGGGCATGGCCCAGGCATCGGCGTTTGCCAGTTCGGTCGCGGAATTGATGGTGCTGAGCGCCCCACCCTTGCGCACGGCCTGGCGTATGCGTTGTGCGAACAGCGGATGGTCTTTGCGCAGGTTGGAACCCACCACGAGCACACGTTGCAGCTGCGACAGCGAAGCGATGGAGGTGCCCAGCCAGCGAATACCCGAAGGCGCGGTGAACTCGGCGTTGCGCAGGCGGTAGTCGATGTTCTCGCTACCCAGGCCGCGCATCAGCGAGGCGGCCAGGTAGAGCTCTTCGAGCGTGCTGTGCGGGCTGGCCAGGGTGCCGATGCTGCCGGCGCCGTGGTCGGCCTTGATCTGCTTGAGGCCGTTGGCCACGTATTCGAGCGCGGTCTGCCAGTCGACGGTTTTCCACTCGCCGCCCTGCTTGAGCATGGGGCTGGTCAGGCGCTCGTCGCCGTTGAGGGCTTCATACGAAAAGCGGTCGCGGTCGGCGATCCAGCATTCGTTGATGTCTTCGTTCTCCAGGGGCACGACGCGCATGACCTTGTTGCTCTTGACCTGGACGATCAGGTTGGCACCGGTCGAGTCGTGCGGGCTGACCGACTTGCGGCGCGACAGTTCCCAGGTGCGGGCGCTGTAGCGGAAAGGCTTGCTGGTCAGCGCGCCGACCGGGCAGATGTCGATCATGTTGCCGGACAGTTCGGAATCCACCGACATGCCGACGAAGGTTTCTATCTCGGCGTGCTCGCCGCGGTGCGACATGCCGAGCTCCATCACGCCGGCAACTTCCTGGCCGAAACGCACGCAGCGCGTGCAATGGATGCAGCGGCTCATCTCCTGCATGGAGATCAACGGGCCGACGTCCTTGTGGAAGACCACGCGCTTTTCTTCCTCGTAGCGCGATTCGCTGCCGCCGTAGCCGACGGCCAGGTCCTGCAGCTGGCACTCGCCGCCCTGATCGCAGATCGGGCAGTCCAGCGGGTGGTTGATCAGCAGGAACTCCATCACGCCCTTCTGGGCCTTGATGGCTTTGTCGTTCTTGGTGCGCACGATCATGCCCTGGGTGACGGGTGTGGCGCAGGCCGGCATGGGCTTGGGCGCTTTTTCCACATCGACCAGGCACATGCGGCAGTTGGCGGCAATGCTGAGCTTCTTGTGATAGCAGAAGTGCGGAATGTAAGTGCCGGCTTTTTCGGCCGCATGCATCACCGTGCTGCCTTCAAGCACTTCCACCTTCTGGCCGTCGAGTTCTATTTCAACCATATTTTTTTCTTTCCGCGGTTCAGGCTTGCGCGGCAGCCGAAACCGGAGCGTGGGAGACTTGTGGCTTGATCATGGCTTCAAACTCATGGCGGAAATGCTTGATCATGGCGCGCACCGGCATGGCCGCGGCATCGCCGAGCGCGCAGATGGTGCGGCCCTGGATGTTGTCGGCGACCGAGTTGAGCAGGTCCATGTCGGTCTGTTTGCCGTGGCCGTTGTGGATGCGGTCCACGACGCGCCAGAGCCAGCCCGTGCCTTCGCGGCAAGGCGTGCACTGACCGCAGGATTCATGCATGTAGAAATAGGACAGGCGCTTGAGCGACTCGACCATGCAACGGCTGTCGTCCATGACGATCACCGCGCCCGAGCCCAGCATGGAGCCGGCCTTGGCGATGGAGTCGTAGTCCATGGTGCATTCCATCATGATGGAAGCCGGCAGCACGGGGGCCGACGACCCGCCCGGGATCACAGCCTTGAGCGTGCGGCCCTTGCGCACGCCGCCGGCGAGCTCCAGCAGCTTGGAAAACGGCGTGCCCATGGGCACTTCATAGTTGCCCGGCAGTTCGACGTCGCCCGAGACCGAATAGATCTTGGTGCCGCCGTTGTTGGGCTTGCCGCATTCGAGGTAGGCCTGGCCGCCATTGCGGATGATCCAAGGCACGGCCGCGAAGGTCTCGGTGTTGTTGATGGTGGTGGGCTTGCCGTAGAGGCCGAAGCTGGCCGGGAACGGCGGCTTGAAGCGCGGCTGGCCTTTTTTGCCTTCGAGCGATTCGAGCAGCGCGGTTTCCTCGCCGCAGATGTAAGCGCCAAAGCCGTGCGAGGCATGGAGCTGGAAGCTGAAGCCGCTGCCGAAGATGTTGTCGCCCAGCAGGCCGGCGGCGCGCGCCTCTTCCAGCGCCTCTTCAAAGCGCTGGTAGGTCGCGAAGATCTCGCCGTGGATGTAGTTGTAGCCCACGCTGATGCCCATGGCATAGGCGGCGATCGCCATGCCTTCGATCACGCTGTGGGGGTTGTACTGCATGATGTCGCGGTCTTTGCAGGTGCCCGGCTCGCCCTCGTCCGAGTTGCAGACCAGGTATTTCTGGCCCGGGAACTGGCGCGGCATGAAGCTCCACTTGAGCCCCGTCGGGAAACCCGCGCCGCCGCGGCCGCGCAGGCTGCCGGCCTTGACTTCGGCGATGACCTGGTCGGGCGTCATGCCCTCGCCGCCGTCCTGCTTGAGGATCTTGCGCAGGGCCTGGTAGCCGCCGCGGGCTTCGTAGTCCTTCAAGCGCCAGTTGCTGCCGTTGAGGTCGGCCAGGATTTGCGGGTTGATGTGCCGGCCGTGGAAGCAGGTCTGCACGCCGGTGGCCGCGAACTGGGACAGCACGCTTTGCGCGGCTGCGCTGTTGGGAGACAGGGGAGCGAGCGTCATGGTTGCTTTGCCTCGGCGGATTTGAGACCTTCGATGAGCTGGTCCAGCTTCTCGTTGCTCATGAAACTGCACATGGTGAGGTCGTTGACCAGCATCACCGGCGAATCCGCGCAGGCGCCCAGGCATTCGGACTGCTGCAGCGTGAACAGGCCGTCGGCACTGGTCTCGCCCATGGCGATGCCCAGCTTATGCTCCAGGTGTTTGAGCGCCTTGGCGCCGTCGCGCAGCTGGCACGGCAGGTTGGTGCAAACGTTGAGCTTGTACTTGCCAACGGGGCGCTGGTTGTACATGTTGTAGAAGGTGGTGACTTCGTGCACGGCGATGGGCGCCATGCCGAGGTATTCGGCCACGGCTTTTTCGCTCTCGGCGCTCACATAGCCGTGCTCTTCCTGCAGGATGGTCAGGCAGGCCATGACGGCCGACTGTTTCTGGTCCGCGGGGTATTTGGCGACTTCGCGGTCGAAGCGCGCTCTGGTTTGTTCAGAAATCATGGGGACTACCGGTCAATTTCACCGAACACAATATCCATGGTGCCGATCACGGCGACGGCGTCGGCGATCATGTGGCCGCGCGACATTTCGTCCATGGCCGCGAGGTGCGGGAAACCCGGCGGACGGATCTTCAGGCGATAGGGCTTGTTGGCGCCGTCGCTGACGATATAGATGCCGAACTCACCCTTGGGGTGCTCGACCGCCGCATAGGCTTCGCCTTCGGGCACGTGGAAGCCTTCGGTGAAGAGCTTGAAGTGGTGGATCAGCTCTTCCATGTTGGTCTTCATGGACTCGCGATCCGGCGCGGCGACCTTGTGGTTGCTGGTGATGACGGGGCCGGGGTTCACGCGCAGCCAGTCCACGCACTGCTTGATGATGCGGTTGGACTGGCGCATTTCTTCGACACGGACCAGGTAGCGGTCGTAGCAGTCACCCGTCTTGCCGACCGGGATGTCGAAGTCCATCTTGTCGTAGACGTCGTAGGGCTGCTGCTTGCGCAGGTCCCAGGCGAAACCCGAGCCCCTGAGCATGGGGCCCGTGAAGCCGAGGTTGAGGGCGCGCTCGGGCGAGACGACGCCCACACCGACGGTGCGCTGCTTCCAGATGCGGTTGTCGGTCAGCAGGGTTTCGTATTCGTCGACGTAGCCCGGGAATTTGTTGGCGAAGTCCTCGATGAAGTCGAGCAGCGAGCCCTGGCGGTTCTCGTTGAGCGCGGCGATGGCCTTGGCGTTCTTGATCTTGCTGACGCGGTACTGCGGCATGCTTTCGGGCAAGTCGCGGTAGACGCCGCCCGGGCGGAAATAGGCCGCATGCATGCGCGCGCCGGAGACGGCCTCGTACATGTCGAACAGCGCCTCGCGCTCGCGGAAGCAGTAGATCAGGATGTTCATCGCGCCGCAGTCGAAACCGTGCGCGCCCAGCCACAGCAGGTGGTTGAGCAGGCGCGTGATTTCGGCGTACATCACGCGGATGTACTGCGCGCGCACCGGCACGTCGACGCCGAGCAGCTTCTCGATCGCCAGGCAGTAAGCGTGCTCGTTGGACATCATGGAGACGTAATCCAGCCGGTCCATGTAGGGCAGCGACTGGATGTAGGTCTTGCTCTCGGCGAGCTTTTCGGTCGCGCGGTGCAGGAGGCCGATGTGCGGGTCGGCGCGCTGTATCACTTCGCCGTCGAGTTCGAGCACCAGGCGCAGCACACCGTGCGCCGCGGGATGCTGTGGCCCAAAGTTAAGCGTGTAGTTTTTGATTTCAGCCATGTGGGTATCTCTTGCCGGTGTCGCTTACTGCAGGCCGCCGTAGTTGTCTTCGCGGATCACACGCGGGGTGATCTCGCGCGGCTCTATGGTGACCGGCTGGTAAATCACGCGCTTTTGTTCGGGGTCGTAGCGCATCTCCACATGACCCGAGGTCGGGAAGTCCTTGCGGAAAGGATGGCCGATGAAACCGTAGTCGGTCAGGATGCGGCGCAGATCGTTGTGGCCTTCAAAGATGATGCCGTAGAGATCGAAGGCCTCGCGCTCAAACCAGTTGGCCGAATTCCAGATGCCATTGACCGAATCCACCACGGGGAAATCGTCGTCGGGGCAAAACACCTTGAGGCGCACGCGCTGGTTAAGGCTGACCGACAGCAGGTGCGACACCACGCAGTAGCGCGGGCCGTCGTACTGGCCGTCCCGGTATTCGGAATAGTCGACGCCGCAAAGGTCGATCAGTTGCTCGAAGCGGCAGCCGGGCGCATCGCGCAACTGGGTGGCGGACGCCAGGTAGTCGGCGGCGGAGACCGTGACGGTGATTTCGCCAAGCGCGGTCTTCAGGCTTTTGACCTTGTCGCCAAGGACGGCGTGAATCGTTTCGGCGAGCTGCTCCATGGACACGGGGGAAGAGGACATGCTTTATGCCCTCGCAATCGTGTTGGTGCGGCGGATTTTCTGCTGCAGCTGGATGATGCCGTACATCAGCGCTTCGGCCGTGGGCGGGCAGCCCGGCACATAGACGTCCACCGGCACGATGCGGTCGCAGCCGCGAACCACGGAATAGCTGTAGTGGTAGTAGCCGCCGCCGTTGGCACACGAGCCCATGGACAGCACCCAGCGCGGCTCGGACATCTGGTCATAGACCTTGCGCAGGGCCGGGCCCATCTTGTTGCACAGCGTACCAGCCACGATCATCAGGTCGGACTGGCGCGGGCTGGGACGGAACAACATGCCGAAACGATCCAGGTCGTAGCGCGCCGCACCGGCATGCATCATTTCGACGGCGCAGCAAGCCAGACCGAACGTCATGGGCCAGAGCGAACCCGTCTTGGCCCAGTTCACCACCGAGTCATAGCTCGTGGTCATGAAGCCTTCGTTGAAAACACCTTCAAGTGACATACCCGTACCTTTGTGGCGAGATTCGCCCTAGCCCCAGAGAACCCTCGGGATTTTTAGCTTCTTATTCCCAGTCCAGCGCACCTTTTTTCCACTCGTAGACAAAGCCCACGACCAGAATGCCCAGGAAGATCATGACCGACCAGAAACCGACGGGGCCGATTTCCTTGAGCGCCACGGCCCAGGGAAAGAGGAAGGCGATTTCGAGGTCAAACAGAATGAAGAGGATGGCGACCAGGTAGTAGCGCACATCGAATTTCATGCGGGCATCTTCGAAAGCCTCGAAGCCGCATTCGTAAGGGGAATTTTTTTCGCTGTCGGGGCGCACGGGGCCCAACAAACGCCCCAGAACCTGGGGCACCACGCCGACACCCACACCAACCAGAATGAACAGGAGAACAGGGAGGTATTGATCGAGGTTCATCGTGGATTCAACTTCTGAAAAGCCACCTGCGCGGTTTGTTTCAGCTTGCCGTTTGAGCCGACAGCACCGCCGGAGCGCTGCTGCCGATGCTTATCAATCTGGTGCGGACGGCGAGACTCGAACTCGCACACCTTTCGGCACTACCCCCTCAAGATAGCGTGTCTACCAATTTCACCACGTCCGCGGTATTTAACTGACTGGATGGCATGAGGAAACCTTGCGGTTTTGGGCTTTCCAGACAGTCTCAGAGTTTACCCTGAAATACCGCCTCTCCCGACGAGAGGCGGCAGCAAAATCACGTTATTTCGTCGGGATTTGCGCGGCGCCCGATGCGGCGGGCGCAGGCGGCACGGGAACCGCGGCGCTGCCGCTCGCGGGTGCCGTGGTCGCGGGAATTTGGGCCGCGCCCGAAGCCGCGCCGGCAGGCGCCGGCGCCGTCACAGGAGCGCCTTCCAGAACGCTGGAGCCGCTGCGCGGCAGCGAGCTGCCGCCGAAGTAAGCGAGCAGCAAGGTGCATGCAAAAAACAGCGCGGCGAGGACACCGGTGGTGCGCGACAGGAAGTTGGCACTGCCGCTGGCGCCGAACAGGCTGCCCGAGCCGCCGCTGCCGAACGCCGCGCCCATATCGGCGCCCTTGCCGTGCTGCACCAGGATCAGGCCAATCATGCCGAGCGCCGAGAGCATTTGCACAGCGAGGACAATGGTCAATACAACGTTCATATCTACTCCTAAATTAATAGCGTTCTGCGCTCGTTACTTGCGGGCTGCAGCAATAATGGTCAAGAAATCGGGGGCTTTGAGCGAGGCGCCGCCAATCAGGCCGCCGTCGATGTCGGGCTGGGCCAGCAGCGCGGCCGCATTCGCGGCGTTCATGCTGCCGCCATACAGGATTTTCACACGCGCGAACTGGTCCGTGGCCGCCTTCAGCTGGGCACGCAACACGGCGTGCACGACCTGCGCCTCTTCGGGTGACGCCGTCTTGCCGGTGCCTATGGCCCACACGGGTTCATACGCCACGACGATTTCGCTGATGCAGTGGCCGTTGGTGTGGATCACCGCGGCCAGCTGGCGCTTGACGACTTCTTCGGTGTGGCCGGCCTCGCGCTCGGCCAGCGTCTCGCCCACACAGACAATGGGTGTGATGCCCGATGCCAGCGCGGCCTTGGCTTTGTCGGCCACCAGTGCATCGCTTTCGCCGTGATACTGGCGGCGCTCTGAATGGCCGACGATGGCAAAACGGCAGCCGAAATCCTTGAGCATGGCGGCACTCACCTCGCCCGTGTACGCGCCCGAGGCCTGCGCCGAGACATCCTGCGCGCCCAGCTCGATGGCCGCCAGGCCGGCTTGCGCGGAGCGCATGGCCTGCACCTGCGCCAGATAGGGTGCGGGAACGCAAACGGCAACCTCGCAGGCCGGCGCACGGTCCAGGCCTTGCGCCAGCGCGTCCAGCAAGGCCGCGTTAGCCGCCAGGCTGCCGTTCATCTTCCAGTTTCCTGCAATGAGTTTTTTCATCTTTGGCTTACCAGGTCAACACAATTTTGCCGATATGCGAATTCGACTCCATCAGCGCATGAGCCTTGGCCGCGTCGGCCGCGGCAAAGGTGCTGTGGATCACCGGCTTGACGGCGCCGCGAGCCATCAGCGGCCAGACTTTTTCTTTCAGCGCTTTCGCAATCGCCGCCTTGAACTCGACGGAACGCGGGCGCAAGGTCGAACCGGTAATGGTCAGGCGCTTGCGCAGCACCAGGCCGGCGTTGATCTCGGCCTTGATGCCGCCCTGCACCGCGATGATGACGAGGCGGCCGTCCTCGGCCAGGCATTCCACTTCACGCCCGACATAGCTGCCGGCCACCATGTCCAGAATGACGTTGACGCCCTGCCCGTTCGTGAGCCGCTTCACCTCTTCGGCGAAGTCGCTGCTCTTGTAGTTGATGGCATGGTCCGCCCCCAGGGCGACGCAGGCCGCGCATTTGTCATCGCTACCGGCCGTGACCAGCACGGTGGCGCCCAGAGCCTTGGCGATCTGGATGGCCGTCACGCCTATGCCGCTGGAGCCGCCCTGGACCAGCAGGGTTTCACCAGGCTGCAGGCGGGCGCGCTCAAACACATTGCTCCAGACGGTGAAGAAGGTCTCGGGCAGCGAAGCCGCCTCGATGTCGCTGAAGCCCTCGGGCACCGGCAGGCATTGGCCGACGGGCGCGACACACAGCTCGGCATAACCGCCGCCGGCGACCAGCGCGCAGACGCGGTCGCCAGGCTTCAGACCGGCCGCGGCCATGGCCTTGGTGTCACCGGAAACAATCACGCCGGCAACTTCCAGACCCGGGATATCGGAGGCACCCGGCGGCACCGGGTAATTGCCCATGCGCTGCAGCACGTCAGGACGGTTCACGCCGCTGGCGTGCACGCGAATCACCACTTCGCCCGGGCCGTCAACAGGTGCCGGGCGCGCGCCCAGACGCAACACCTCGGGCCCGCCGTAGGAGGTAATTTCAACAGCTTTCATGGGGTATGCAGTTCGTTTGCACCGCCGGCACCCGGCATTCGGGCGCTAGCGGCGCAACATCCATGGCCGATGCGGATTAGCCCCGGTCCTGGTCCTGGGCCGGGCGGTCCAGCAAAGCTTTCATCGACAGCTTGACGCGGCCTTTTTCGTCGGTCTCGAGAACCTTGACTTTGACGATCTGGCCTTCGCTCAGGTAATCGGTGACTTTCTCGACTCGCTCGTGGGCAATCTGGCTGATATGCAGCAGGCCGTCCTTGCCGGGCAGCAGGTTGATCAGCGCGCCGAAGTCCAGGATCTTGGTGACCGGGCCTTCGTAGACCTTGCCGATTTCAACTTCAGCGGTGATCTCGGCGATGCGGCGTTTGGCCTCATCGGCCTTGGCGCTGTCGTTCGAGGCGATGGTGATGGTGCCGTCTTCCTCGATGTTGATCTGCGTACCGGTTTCTTCGGTCAACGCGCGGATGACGGCGCCGCCCTTGCCGATCACGTCACGGATCTTCTCGGGGTTGATCTTCATCACGTAGAGGCGGGGTGCGAAGTCGGAGACCTCGGCCTTGGCCTCGCCCATGGCTTCCTGCATCTTGCCCAGGATGTGCATGCGGGCTTCCTTGGCCTGGGCCAGTGCGACCTGCATGATTTCCTTGGTGATGCCCTGGATCTTGATGTCCATCTGCAGCGCGGTGATACCGAAGGTGGTGCCCGCAACCTTGAAGTCCATGTCGCCCAGGTGATCTTCGTCGCCCAGGATGTCGGTCAGCACGGCAAAGCGGTTGTCTTCCTTGATCAGGCCCATGGCGATACCGGCCACATGGGCCTTCATCGGAACGCCGGCGTCCATCAGCGAGAGGCAGCCGCCGCAGACCGAAGCCATCGACGAAGAACCGTTGGACTCGGTGATTTCAGACACCACGCGCATGGTGTAGGGGAATTCTTCCTTCGTGGGCAGCACGGCGACGAGCGCGCGCTTGGCCAGGCGGCCGTGGCCGATTTCGCGGCGTTTCGGGCTGCCGACACGGCCTGTTTCGCCGGTGGCGAAAGGAGGCATGTTGTAGTGCAGCATGAAGCGGTCTTCGTAGTCGCCGGACAGCGCGTCGATGCGCTGCGCGTCGCGCTCGGTGCCCAGCGTGGTCACGACCAGCGCCTGGGTTTCGCCGCGGGTGAACAGGGCCGAGCCGTGGGTGCGGGGCAGCACGCTGTTGCGAATTTCAATCGCGCGCACGGTGCGGGTGTCGCGGCCGTCGATGCGGGGCTCGCCGGCCAGGATCTGACTGCGCACGATCTTGGCTTCGATGTCGAACAGCATGCCTTCCACGGCGACGCTGTCGAATTCCACGCCGTCGGCCTTCAGGGCGGCCATCACGTCGGAAGTCACCACGCGACAGGCTTGCGTACGGGCTTGCTTGGCGCGGATCTGGTAGGCGGCTTGCAGCTTGGCGGCGGCAAGTTCGTTGACCTTGGCGATCAGCGGTTCGTTCTTGGCGGGGGCTTGCCAGTCCCAGACCGGCTTGCCGGCATCGCGCACGAGTTCGTGGATCGCGTTGATCGCGATATTGCCCTGCTCGTGGCCGAACACCACGGCGCCGAGCATGATTTCTTCGGACAGTTGCTGGGCTTCGGACTCGACCATCAGCACTGCGGCTTCGGTACCGGCCACGACGAGGTCCATCTTCGAATCTTTGAGCTGGGTCTTGCCGGGGTTCAGCACGTACTGGCCGTCGATGTAGGCCACGCGCGCGGCGCCTATGGGGCCGTTGAAGGGGATGCCGGAAATCGACAGGGCCGCGCTGGAAGCGATCAGCGCGGGGATGTCGCCTTCGACTTCAGGGTTCAGCGAAAGCACATGGATCACGACCTGCACTTCATTGAAGAAGCCTTCGGGGAAGAGCGGGCGGATGGGGCGGTCGATCAGGCGGGAGGTCAGCGTTTCGAATTCGCTGGGGCGGCCTTCACGCTTGAAGAAGCTGCCGGGAATGCGGCCGGCGGCATAGGTTTTCTCGAGGTAGTCGACGGTCAGGGGGAAGAAGTCCTGGCCGGGCTTGGCATCGGACTTGGCGACCACGGTGGCCAGCACCACAGTGCCGTCCATGTCTACGACGACGGCGCCGCTGGACTGGCGGGCGATTTCGCCGGTTTCCATCGTGACCTTGTGCTGGCCCCATTGGAAGGACTTGGTGACTTTGTTGAAAATGCTCATGTTCTTATCTCCATTAAATTCACACGCTTGAGGCAGCGCGGGAGGCCCGGAGCGGCGGCTGGCTGAACACGATGCCATTCCACAAAATGCCTGGGGTCAGCGACCTGCCCAGGGCTTTTTTTGTGGAATGACACAGCGCGTGCTCGTTTTGCCTTGCTCCGAAGTAAAAAGCGCCTGAGCTAGTGAACTAACTCAGGCGCTTTCAAATTCTTGTTACCGATTACTTGCGCAGGCCAAGCTTGGCGATCAGCGCGGTGTAACGGTCGGCGTCTTTGGACTTCAGGTAGTCCAGCAGCTTGCGGCGACGGCTCACCATGCGCAACAGGCCGCGGCGGCCGTGGTGATCCTTGGCGTTGGCCTTGAAATGGGGGGTCAGTTCGTTGATGCGGCCGGTCAGCAGCGCCACTTGAACTTCAGGGCTGCCGGTGTCGCCGGCGGCACGTGCGTTGGCCTGAACGATTTCGGCCTTGACGGATTTTGCAATCATGTTTTCTCTTTCTTGCACCGAGGTGCGCTTGCGAGCGAAGCAGCGTTCCCGACATGGGAGATGGATAAACCGCTTTCGTCGTGTTCCGGCATGGAAAAGGCCCCAAAAAGGCCTCAAACTGCGCAGAGCCTTGGATTATAGCCTGAGAACCCGTTCAAGCTCCAAGCCAGCCCTTCAGCCGCCCCACCCCCTGCCCCAGCCTGGCGAGGTCCTGGCTGGCGAAACACCAGCGCAGCCAGCCCTGGGCCTCGGGCCCGGGGTTGACCATAAAGGCGTTGCCCGGCGCCAGGCCCAGGCCGGCCTCCACGACCAGGCGTTTGGCCGTTTCCAGCGAGTCGCCAAAGCGCCCAGGGTCTGCGGGGTCTTGCAGCCGGAAAAAGGCGTACATCCCGCCCTTGGCCGGCGCCAGCTGCACGCCGGGCACGGCCTGCAACAGCGGCACCAGGGTGTCGCGGCAGGTTTTCAGGTGAGCCACCACCCGTGGGGTGATGTCGGCGGTGCGCTCAATGGCCACCAGCCCGGCCCGCTGCACAAACACCGGCGCGCAGGAGGTGTTGAACTCCACCAGCTTGCCCATGTGCGGCGTCATCGTGGCCGGCATCACCAGCCAGCCCAGGCGCCAGCCGGTCATCAGAAAGCTCTTGGAAAAGCTATGGACCACGACCAGGCGATCTTCCGGTGCCGCGATGTCCAGGAAACTGGGCGCGCAGCCATTGGGCGTGGGCTCGTAATACAGCCGCTCATACACCTCGTCGGCCAATATCCAGGTCCCGGTTTGGCGGCAATGCGCCAGGATGGCCTCCTGCTCGGCGCGCGCCAGGGTCCAGCCGGTGGGGTTGTTGGGCGCATTGACAATCAGCAGCTTGGTCTTGGGTGTGATGGCGGCCAGCAACTCGCCCAGGTCCAGTTGCCATTCACCCGCCACCGGTTTGAGGCTCACGCAGCGCACCCGCGCGCCCATGATGGCCGGCTGGGCCGTCAGGTTGGGCCATACCGGCGTGACGGCCACGACCTCGTCGCCCGCGTCCACCAGCGCCTGCACGGCCAGCATCAAGGCATTGACGCCACCCGAGGTGACCGCGATGCGCTCCGCGGTGATGGGCGCGGCGCCTGGGCAGCGCAGGCCGGTCGCATAAGCAGCGATGGCTTCCCGCAGCTCGGGCAGGCCCAGGTTGTGCGCATAAAAGGTTTCACCCTGCTGCAGCGAGGCGGCAGCCGCATCGCGAATAAAAGCCGGCGTGACCTCGTCGCTTTCGCCGAACCAGAACTTGAGCACATCGCTGCGCCCCATGCCGGCATTGGCGACCTGGCGGATCATGGATTCTTCAAGGTTTAAAACAGCTTGTCTCATGGTCATGGGAATGTTCGATCTGCCTGCTGGCGTCCGTCAAAAAAACAAAGAAATTGAAACTCAGGGCCGGACCATCTTGCAGCTGCTCGGCTGCTCAGCCCGCTCGGGCGAAATCGTCTTGATGACACGAAAGCCATAGCCCGAGCCTTCCACGTCGAACTTCACGCCCGGCGAGCCCTGCTTGCCCATCAGCGCCACCAGCAGCGGCTGCTGGAACTGGTGGTCCAGCGCGCGCATGGCGCCCTGATGGCCCGCGAAAGTGACCGTGCCGCGCTCGAGCTGCGCCGCCACCGCGCCGGCTTCGGTGCTGCCGGCCTTGTCCAGGCTTTGGGCCAGGGCCTCGACCATGAGCTGCATGCGCATGTGCACATAGTCGTCCTGCGGCTTCGGGAACCGCTGGCGAAAGGACTGGTAAAACGCCTCGGATTGCGCGCCCGCCTCGTTGGGGAACCAGTCGGCCACGGCGACCACCTTGCCCACGCCGGCCTCGCCCAGCGCGCCCGGCACACCCAGCGCATTGCCGTAGAAGGTGTAGAACTTGCCCTCGTAGCCCACCTCCCTGGCCGCCTTGATCAGCAGGGTCAGGTCGTTGCCCCAGTTGCCCGTGAGCACCGCCTGCGCGCCGCTGGCCTTGATCTTCGCGGCGTAGGGGATGAAATCCTTGACGCGGCCCAGCGCGTGCAGCTCGTCGCCCACGATCTGCACGTCGGGACGCTGCGCGCCCAGCTGCTTGCGGGCCTCGCGCAGCACGGCCTGGCCGAAGCTGTAGTCCTGGCCTATCAGGTAAATGCTTTTGAGCGCCTTGTCGTCCTTGAGCACGTCCATGAGCGCGGCCATGCGCATGTCGGCGTGCGCGTCGAAGCGAAAGTGCCAGTAGCTGCATTTTTCGTTCGTCAGGATGGGATCGACCGCCGAGTAGTTCAGGAACAGCACGCGCTTTTTCGGCTCGCGCTCGTTGTGCTTGTTGATGGCGTCAATGAGCACCGCCGCGATGGCCGAGGAATTGCCCTGCGCAATGATGGTCACGCCGTCGTCGATGGCCGAGCGCAGGGCCGCCAGCGCCTCTTCGTTCTGGCCCTTGCTGTCGTAGCGCTCGACCACCAGGTTGCGCGGCCCGCCGGCCAGTTTCACGCCGCCGCGAGCATTGACGCGCTCGGTAGCCCAGACCAGGTTGCGGAACACCGCTTCGCCGGTGTTGGCGAAGGCGCCCGACAGGCTTTCGATGAGCGCAATACGAACAGGTGCAGGTACCGGTGGCTGGCCAGCGGTCTGCGCGCCGGCCCCCACGGCGGCGCAAAGACATAGGGCCGTGAAAAGGCGTTTCAAGTGTTGGCGCATAAAAAAAGAACTCCCTGTTTTTCGCTGGATCTGGCTTGAATAAACCGGCTGCACACCTAACTGGTGTGCATGCGGCAATCACGGTGAACGCCGCGCAGTGTAAGGGGAAACCGCCCCTTGTTAACCCATCAAGGAACAGCCATGTTTTACTCTCTCGCCCATCGCCCCGCCCGCGCCTTTCATCGCCACTACGCGCCCGTCGTGAGCAACGGCGCCCTCGAAAAATTCCTCAACGACACCTTCACCTCGCTCTCCGATGCCGGCGCCGCCAAGGCCGCCAGCGTGGAAGACCAGGAAAAAACCTACACCCTGCAGCTTGACGTCCCGGGTCTCGCCCGCGAGCAGCTGGACATCGGCATTGAAGGCGATGTGGTCCGCGTGGCCAGCAAGGAGGACGCGCCCCGCAAGGTCAAGGCCGCCTGGCGCTTCCCGCTGGAAATCGACACCGCCAACAGCTCGGCCAAACTCGAGAATGGCGTGCTGACCCTGACGCTGGGCAAAAAAGTCCCCGTCAGCAACGTCACGCACCTCGATATTCAATAACCGGGCCGTCCAGGGTTCAGGCTGCTTCAGCCTGCAGCTCTGCCAGGTTCCAGCGCGGCTTCACGTCAAAGGTGTAGCCGCGCTGTAGCGTTTCCAGCCCCGCTTGCAAGCGCATGCCCGCTGCCAACGCAATCATCGCGCCGTTGTCGGTGCACAAATGCAATTCGGGGTAGTGCACGCGTATGCCGCGTTGCTTGCACACGGCGTTGAGCTGGCTGCGCAGCAGCGCATTGGCGCCCACGCCACCGGCCACCACCAGGCGCTTGAGCCCGGTTTGGGCCATCGCCGCCAGTGATTTTTTGACCAGCACTTCCACAATCGCCGCCTGCGTGGCAGCCGCCAGATCGGCCTTACGGCTTTCCAGGTCTGGTCCCAGCTTTTTGGCTTGCGTCAGCACCGCGGTCTTGAGCCCGGCAAAGGAAAAATCGAGGTCGCCGCTGTGCAGCAAGGGTCGCGGCAGCTTGAAAGCCGCGCCGTCGCCCCCCTCGGCCAGCTTGGACAAGTGCGGACCGCCCGGATAAGGCAGACCCATGAGTTTGGCCGATTTGTCAAAGGCCTCACCGGCCGCGTCGTCAATGGTTTCACCGAGCAGCTCATAGCTGCCTACGCGGTCCACCCGCATCAACTGGGTGTGGCCGCCCGACACCAGCAGCGCCACAAACGGAAACTCGGGCGGATCGGCGCTCAGGAAGGGCGAGAGCAAATGGCCTTCCAGGTGGTGCACACCCATGGCCGGCTTGCCCAACGCCGCCGCCAGAGAGCAAGCCACCCCGGCCCCCACCAGAAGCGCGCCGGCCAACCCGGGCCCGCGCGTATAAGCCACCACGTCCACTTGCGCCAGGCTGCTCCCCGCCTCCGCCATCACCTGCTGCGTCAGGGGCAATACACGGCGTATGTGGTCGCGGCTAGCCAGTTCAGGCACCACGCCGCCATAGGCCTGGTGCATGGCGATCTGGCTGTACAGCGCATGCGACAGCAGGCGCGGCACGCCGCCGCCGCTGGCATCCACCAGCGCCACGCCGGTTTCATCACAACTCGATTCGATACCTAAGACTCGCATATTCTTCGAGTGTAAGGTTTGGAGAGAACTCCCCACATCAACAGGGCTGCGGAGCCGTCAAGGGCACAGTTCTTGCACGAGTTTTCCCATGACGCCGTCACAATCCCTGCGCCTGGTCATCATCGCACCGGACCTCCTGGAGTCCGTGTCCGATGACGCCCATGCCCGGGAGCTCGCCGAGCGCTCGCGCCAGCTGCGTATAGGCCTGCTCGAAAACGGTTACAACATCGTCGCGGTGCTTCCGGCCGACACCTTTCTGGACGAACGCCTGGCGCAGCTGCAGCCCGACATGATCATCGTGGACGCCGAAAGCGAGGCCCGTGACTCTCTGGAACATGTGGTGATGGCGACGCGCGATGCGCGGCGGCCCATCGTGCTGTTCACGAACGACAACGACACCAGCCACGTCAAGGACGCGGTCGCGGCCGGCGTGTCGGCTTATGTGGTGGCCGGGCTCTCGCCAGACCGCATCCGCCCCATCCTGGACGTGGCCATGGCGCGCTTTGAGCACGAGCAGGGCCTGCGAAAGGAACTGGCGCATGCCAAGACCGAGCTGCACGAGCGAAAAGTCATAGACCGGGCCAAAGGCATGCTGATGCAACGCCAGGGACTGTCCGAGCAGGCCGCATACGAAAAGCTGCGCAAGGCCGCCATGGACAAAGGCCTGCGCCTGGGCGAGGTGGCCCAGCGCATGCTGGACGCCCTGGACCTGCTGGGCTGATGCGCCGGCCGGGCCGCCCACCCCCAATTGGTGCAGCGCACAAATTAGGTGCGAACAACAAGCCCCCACCATTTCGGCGCTCCACCTTTAGGCGCCTATTTAGAGCGTTCACCCGGGGGTCGCACAGGGGGAGTTTTCCGGCACTCCCTACTCTGTAAATCAATTCTTTCGGCAACTTTCAAGGCCCCTGGCACAGCTTTTGCAATGCCCTAAGCACCGGCCAAGGATGGCCATACGGCACAGCACTTCAACGACGAAGTGTGTGGTGCCCCAAGGAACAAAGGCGTTCGCACCCTGCATCACGTTCAACGTGTTGCCCGGGTCGAGCGCCTTTTTTGTTTTTGTCTTTTGTTTTTACCTAGCTGGAGCCGACCACATGACTGAACTGCTGAAATCTTCGCTGACACGCCGTACCGTGCTGCAGGCCGCCGCCGTGGGCGCCGTGGGCATCAACCCCGCCCTGCGCGCCGCCGTGTACGCCCAGGGATCGGACGCGCCGGAGAAAAAGGAAGTCAAGATCGGCTTCATTCCCCTGACCGACTGCGCATCGGTGGTGATGGCCTCGGTGCTGGGCATAGACCAGAAGTACGGCGTCAAGATCATCCCGACCAAGGAAGCCAGCTGGGCCGGCGTGCGCGACAAGCTGGTCAATGGCGAGCTGGACTTCGCCCACGTGCTCTACGGACTGGTCTACGGCGTGCACATGGGCACGGCCGGCCCCAAGAAGGACATGGCCGTGCTGATGACGCTCAACAACAACGGCCAGGCGATCACGCTGTCCAAGAAGCTCGCCGACAAGGGCGCGGTGGACGGCCCCGGACTGGCCAAGCTGATGGCCAGCGACAAACGCGAATACACCTTTGCCCAGACCTTTCCCACCGGCACGCACGCCATGTGGCTTTATTACTGGCTGGCCGCCAACGGCATCAACCCGATGAAGGACGCCAAGGTCATCACCGTGCCGCCGCCGCAAATGGTGGCCAACATGCGCGTAGGCAATATGGACGGGTTCTGCGTGGGCGAGCCTTGGGGCCATCGCGCCATCATCGACGGCATCGGCGTGACCGCCGTGACCACCCAGGACGTCTGGAAGGACCACCCTGAAAAGGTGCTGGGTACCACAGCCGACTTCGTCAAGAAATACCCCAACACCGCGCGCGCCGTGACCGCCGCCATCATCGAGGCCGGCAAATGGATTGACGCCAGCCTCTCCAACAAGAACAAAATGGCCGAGACCGTGGCTGACAAAAGCTATGTCAACACCAGCGTCGACGCGATCAACCAGCGCATCCTGGGCCGCTACCAGAACGGCATGGGCAAGACCTGGGACGACCCCAACTACATGAAGTTCTACAACGACGGCGCGGTGAGCTTCCCTTACCTCTCCGACGGCATGTGGTTCCTCACCCAGCACAAGCGCTGGGGCCTGATCAAGGATCACCCCGACTATCTGGGCATCGCCAAACAAATCAATCACATCGACGTCTACAAGCAGGCCGCCACCGCCGCCAAGGCCAGCGTTCCCAAGGAAATCATGCGCAGCAGCAAGCTGATGGACGGCACGGTCTGGGATGGCAAGGACCCGAAAAAATACGCCGACAGCTTCAAGGTTCACGCCTAGGCCCGCGCTTCGCTCCATCCAACGAACCTTCCACCCCACGCAAAGAGGTCACGCCATGGTCAGTGCCGTATTCCACAGCCCGCTTGAGGCCGCCCCCGCGGCCCGCGGCGGCGACAAACCCAAAGCCAGGGATGCCGGCCCTGCTCCATCGGCGCCTACCCACAACATGACAAACCCCACCACCACTCCCCTCGCGGCGCAGGCGGCCGCCCCCGACGCGCCGGCGCGCGCACCCTGGGATGCCTCGTTTCTCTGGCTGGCCGTGCTGCCGCCGCTGCTGGGCCTGGGCCTGCTGGTGCTGGTCTGGGAGCTGGTGTTCATGGGCACGGGCGGCAGCATCCCGTCTCCCAAGGACACCCTGATGCAGGCGGTGCAGATCTTCAGCGACCCGTTCTACAGCAAGGGCCCCAACGACCAGGGCGTGGGCTGGAACGTGCTGTCCTCGCTCAAGCGCGTGGCCATGGGCTTCGGCATGGCGGCGGTCATCGGCATCCCGGTCGGCTTCATGATCGGTCGCTTCAATTTCCTGAGCCGCATGTTCAACCCGTTGATCAGCCTGCTGCGTCCGGTCTCGCCGCTGGCCTGGCTGCCGATAGGCCTGCTGGTCTTCAAGGGCGCCAACCCGGCCGCCATCTGGACCATCTTCATCTGCTCGATCTGGCCCATGATCATCAACACCGCCGTCGGCGTGCAGCGCGTGCCGCAGGACTACATGAACGTGGCGCGCGTGCTCAAGCTCAGCGAATGGAAGATCGTCACCAAGATACTCTTTCCCGCCGTGCTGCCCTACATGCTGACCGGCGTGCGCCTGGCCGTGGGCACCGCCTGGCTGGTGATCGTCGCGGCCGAGATGCTGACCGGCGGCGTCGGCATCGGCTTCTGGGTCTGGGACGAGTGGAACAACCTCAACGTCAAGAACATCATCATCGCGATCTTCGTGATCGGCATCGTCGGCCTGGTGCTGGAATTCGCGCTGATCAAGCTGGCCACGGCCTTCACCTTCGAAGAAGTCAAGAACTGAACACGGGGAAACCGCCATGACATCCTTCACCACCAAGTACATCGAGATCCAGGGCGTAGCGCAGACCTTCAAGACCCGCAAGGGGCCGTTCCGCGCGCTGCAAAACATCAACCTCACCGTCGCCAAGGGCGAGTTCGTCGCGCTGATAGGCCACTCGGGCTGCGGCAAGTCCACGCTGCTGAACCTGATCGCCGGCCTGACAACGCCCACCGAGGGCAGCCTGCTGTGCGCCAACCGCGAAATCGCCGGGCCCGGCCCGGAGCGCGCCGTGGTGTTCCAGAACCACTCGCTGCTTCCCTGGCTGACCTGCTTTGAAAACGTCTACCTCGCGGTCGAGCGCGTGTTCTCGGAGACTGAAAACAAGGCGCAGCTCAAAGCGCGCACCGACGCGGCGCTGGCCATGGTCGGACTCACCGCGGCGGCGCAAAAGCGCCCCGGCGAAATCTCGGGCGGCATGAAGCAGCGCGTCGGCATCGCGCGCGCGCTGTCCATGGAGCCCAAGGTGCTGCTGCTCGACGAACCCTTCGGCGCGCTGGACGCGCTGACCCGCGCCAAGCTGCAGGACGAGCTGCTGCAGATCGTGGCCACCACGCAAAGCACGGTGGTGATGGTGACCCATGACGTCGATGAAGCGGTGCTGCTCTCCGACCGCATCGTGATGATGACCAACGGCCCCTCGGCCACGATTGGCGAAGTGCTGCAGGTCGAGTTGCCGCGGCCCCGCTCGCGCGTGGCGCTGGCCGAAGACATCCGCTACCTGGGCTACCGCAAGGCCGTGATCGATTTTCTTTATACGCGCCAGGGCCACGTCGAAAAAGCAGCCTGAAGCTGGTAAGGATAAACCAGCAGGGGCCGCGGAACCGGCTTTGCCGGGCCGCAGGCGCAGCGCCCCCTCGGGGGGCAGCGACCCGCGCAGCGGCGGAGCGTGGGGGCCCGTGCCGACCGTTCCGCCAATCCGCAAGTTCGCATAAGGGAGGTTTCCTATGTCTGCAGTTTTGCCAGTCCACGGCGCCGACAGGATCGCGGCCGCCCGGCCCGCACGCAAAGCCGGCCCCGGCCTGTTCGGCAAGTACCGCGAAATCATCATCGCGGTGGCCTTCTTCCTGCTGTTCGACCTCGGGGTGCTGGTGCTGAACTTCTACACCTCGTTCAAGATCGACCAGGACACCGTGACCATCAATCTCTCCGGGCGCCAGCGCTATGTGTCGCAACGCGTCGCGCGAACCCTGCTGGAGCTTGACGCCACGCGCGCCGCCGGGCTTTTCTACAAGCCCGAGACTCTGGCGGAGCTGCGCTCGGGCGCCAAGATCTTCCAGATCTCGCAGGTGGCTTTTCGCGAAGGCGGCACGATTCCCGGCGGCGACGGCAAACCCGTCTACCTGCACCCCGTGACATCCAGCCGCGGCCGCGAGCTTGAAGAGAAAGTGGAAACGCTGTGGAAACCCTACTTCGCCCTGCTCCAGCCCTTGCTGACCGGTGACAACTTCACGCAGCAGGAGCTGGCCGCCGCACTGGCCTACAGCCAGGCCAACAACAGCCAGCTGCTCAGCGCGGCCAACGACTTCGTGACCGAAACACAGCAGATAGGCGCGTCGCGCGCCAGCGTGCTGCGCATGGTGCAAACCGGCGGCATCGTGCTGGCCCTGCTGAATTTCGCCTTCATCCTGTTCAAGTTTTTGCGCCGGCTGAAGACCTCCGACGCCGCGATTGAAGCGGCGACCGAGGAAAACCGCGAAATCCTCGCGAGTGTGCGCGAGGGCCTGTTCCTGCTCACGCCGGGGCACCAGTTGGGCTCGCAGCTGTCCCGCTCCACCCATGCGCTGTTCGGCAAGACGCTGGTGCCGGGGCAAAACTTTTTTGAGGTGCTGTCCACGATGGTGTCCCTCAAAGCCCTCACGGACGCGCGGGACTATGTCGAGCTGCTGTTCTCCCCGCATGTGAAAGAGCAGCTGGTCCAGGGCATCAACCCGCTTTCGGAAGTGGAACTCACCGTCGCCAACCGCCTGGGCCAGCAGACCACTCGCTACCTGTCCTTCCACTTCAACCGGGTGCAGGACGGCGCCACCGTTCGGCACCTGCTGGTCACCGTGCAGGACATCACGCAAAAGGTCGAATTGCAGGCCAGGCTCGCCAGCGAACGCCAGCGTTCGCAAAAAGAGCTGTCCATGATGCTCAAGGCCTTCGAGACCGAACCGGCCATGATGCGGGCCTTCGTCGAGCGCGCCGAGGCTTCGCTGCTCGAGGTCAACGACCTGCTGCGCAGCACCTCCTCGGCCGCCTCCGAGATCCAGGTGCTCAAGGCCGTGGACGGCGCCTACCGCCGCATCCACGCCTTCAAGGGCGACGCGGCCTCACTGGGGCTGGAAATCCTGGCCACGCTGGCCCACCAGTTCGAGAGTGAATTGCAAAAACTCAAGGACAGCGGCGCGGCTACCGGCGACGCCCTGCTGGCCCTGCCCTTGCCGCTGGAAGACCTGCTCTCCAAGGTGGGCGCCTTCAAGGCCCTGAGCCAGAAACGCTCCGGCGAGGGCACGTCGCCCCGGCAAGCGAACTCGCCGGAGAGCCTGCGTGCCGCGCTGTCACAACTGGTGGCCGAGGTGGCCGCTGACTGCGGCAAGCGTGTGAAGGCCGAGCTGCGCATGGACGGCGCACCGGAGGTACCGCCGGCCAAGATGGACCTGGTGCGCGAGATTGCCATCCAGCTGCTGCGCAATGCCGTGGTGCACGGCGTGGAAACACCGGCTGCACGGCAGGCCGCCGGCAAAACCGCCGAGGGCCAGGTCAGCGTGGTGCTGGGCCCTGATGAATCCGGCCAATGGCAGCTCACGGTTCGCGACGACGGCGCCGGCCTGAACGCTGCAGACGTGCGCCGCCGCCTGCTGGAGCTGGGCTGGTACAACGCCGAGCAGCTGCAGAGCTTCAGCGACAAGCAGATCGTCGCGAATATTTTCAAGCCCGGTTTTTCCACCGCGGGTGGCACTTCGCGGCATGCCGGCCGCGGTGTCGGCCTGGACCTGGTGCAGGCCAACGTGCAAAGCCTGGGCGCGCGCCTGCTGCTGTCGAGCACACCCGGCCAGCACACCGAATTCCGGGTCGTGTTTTCCTGAGGCCGCCCCCCATGACCCCATCCCCAACATTCCCAACATTCCCAACCCCCAAGGAGGCTCACCATGCGATTGCTGATTGTTGACGACTCCAACATGATCCGCACCCGCATCTCGCGCGTGGTGCAAAACGGCGGCATCAAGGGCATCGTGCTCGCGGGCCTGGCCAGAAACGGCAACGAGGCCGTGCGGCTGGCTCGCGCGACCCGGCCCGAAGTCGTCACCATGGACCTGACCATGCCCGAGATGGACGGCGTCGAATGCATTTCCGCGCTGCTCAAGCTGGACCCGGCCGTCAAGATCCTGGTGGTCAGCGCGCTCAGCGACAAGTCGACGGCCATCCAGGCGCTCAAGCTGGGCGCACGCGGCTTCGTCGCCAAACCCTTCACCGATGAAGAGCTGCAGATGGCATTGCTCGACATCGCCGACATGCGCTAAGGAGGGCTGCTATGGCCACACTCAACGAAAACGACCTCAAGCTGTTTGTCGACTCGATCCGGCATTACCTGAAAGTCACCACCCGGCAGGAGCCGCAGATCACCTCGGCCTACCTCGGCTCGGGCGATATCGAGGGCTTTGAATTCAACGGCATCGTGGCCTTTTCGGGCAGCCACAACGGCCATGTGATGGTCTCCATGCCGGGCAAGCTGGTGCGTGAAATTTTGCTGCTGCAGCATGAAACCGACCTCAGCGACGGCAACCTGCTGGACGCCGTGGGCGAGATCGCCAACACGCTGGCCGGCAACGCGCGCAAGGCCCTGGGCTCCGAGCTGCAGATTTCAGTGCCCGTCAAGATGCAGGGCACGCAGGGCATGAAGGCCAGAGTGCGCACCCGCCCCTACGTCATCACGCTGCGCTGGAACCACTATTCGGCCATGGTCTGCGTCGACATGGACCGCAAAAACTGAACTGAATTCCCGCCAGGGCGCACGTATTTTGTGCGACGCACCAAAAGAAACCAGAAAACGGGCTGAAACCGCGCTGCAAGGGTGCGTTTTGCACGCCCCAAGGTGGCACGCTTTTCGCACTGATTTTGTGAGTCAACCATCTCACAGAAAGAGCTTGCACCATGGCGGGGTTTCGTAATTTTCTCAAGGCAGGTCACGCACCCACGCTGGGCGCGGCATTTTTTTACTTCGCCTTCTCATGTTGCATCTGGGTCATGAACGGGGCCATGGCCCCTTTCATTTCGGAAACCTACAACCTTTCGCCCACCCAGAAGGGGGTGATGCTCTCGGTGCCCATTTTCGCCGGCGCGCTGATGCGCTTTCCGCTGGGCGTGCTGGCCCAGTACATAGGCCGCAAGAGCGCCACGCTGGTGGAAATGGGCCTGATCATGGTGGCCCTGCTGTTCGGCTATTTCGTCGTCGACTCCTACAGCAGCCTGCTGGCCATGGGCGTGCTGCTGGGCATTGCCGGCGCCAGCTTCGGCGTCGCGCTCAGCCTGGGTTCGGGCTCCTTCCCTCCCCGTTACAAAGGCCTGGCCATGGGCCTGGTCGGCGCGGGAAATGTGGGCACCGCCGTCTCGGTGCTGGTTGCGCCCGCGCTGGCCCAGCGCTTCGGCTGGCAGTCGGTCTACGGCATTGCCGCCGCGGCCATGCTGCTGCCGATGATCGCGATGATTCTTTTTGCCAAAGAACCCGATGATGTAGACAGCCATGCCACGCTGCGCGAGCACGTCGCCTGCCTGTTCGAGAAAGACGGCTGGGCCTTCAGCCTGATCTACGCCGTGAGTTTCGGCGGCTTCATCGGCCTGGCCACGTTTTTGCCCTCCTACTACTACGACCAGTTCGGCGTCAGCAAGGTGCAGGCAGGCCAGTTGTCCATGCTGGCGGCCTTCATGGGCGCGGCGCTGCGCATCTTCGGCGGCTGGATTTCCGACCGCTGGGGCGGCGTCAACACCCTGAGCGTGGTGCTGCTCACCATCGCCGGCACGCTGATCGCCTGCGGCCTGGCCGGCGGCTCCCTGGCCGCTACCACGCTGCTGGTGATGCTGTGCTTTGCCGCCCTGGGCGCAGGCAACGGCGCCCTCTTCCAGCTCGTGCCCCTGCGCTGGCCCCTGGCCACCGCGGTGGCCGGCTCCATGATCGGCGAAATAGGCGCCCTCGGCGGCGGCCTGGTGCCCAACGCCATGGGTATCTCCAAGCAGTATGCAGGGACGTATATGTGGGGGTTCTTCTTTTTTGCGGCTTTGGCGCTGGGGATGTTGGTGATGCTGAGGGTTATGCAGATTCGGTGGACGCGGACCTGGGCTGAAAAGGGCGGTCGCGCGCGCAGCGCGTGATCAGCGAAGCTGACAAGCGCAACGCGCTTGACCGTCCTTTCAGCGAAGGCTCACTTTGCGCAGCAAAGTTAAGCGAAGCGTGCCGTAGCTAGAAGGGCGGTCGCGCGCGCAGCGCGTGAAGAAGGCCGGTTCTTGCTCCGGCGGTGCGCCCTTCTCTTAATCCCGCTGGCCGGGGGTTGCCTGGCCAACTGAACTAAGAAGAGGAAGGAGGAGGATGAGGAGGCAGAGAGCGCGCCCGCCGGAGCAAGACCCGGCAATGACTACCGAGGCAAAAACAAAACCCAATAAATCAACAAAACATTCACCACAACACTAACCGCCAACAGCAACTTCCACAGCATCACCGGATCCCGCTCAATCAAGGGCGTCCCCTGCGGCGCAGTCAGCGGCCGCGAAGCACCCCGCTCCAGCGCCAGCAGCAGTTCCTCGGCGGTTTCAAAGCGGCGGCGCTTGTCGCGGGACACAGCCTTGAGCACCACGTGGTCCAGCCAGATCGGCACCTCGGGGTTGATGCGGCTGGGCGCCACCGGGTCGCGGTAATAGCGGCCGGCCTGGTAAGGCAGCACCTCGCCGTAGGGCAGCCTGGCGGTCAGCAACTGGTACAGGGTGACGCCCAGCGCGAACAGGTCGCTTTGCGCGTCGGGTAATTCCTCGGGCCCGTCGCTGCCTGTGGCGCTGAAGCCCCATTGCTCGGGATTGATGAAGCTGGGGGTGCCGGCGTGCAGCTTGCGCATGGCTTCGGGCTCGCGTCCGCTGAGGGCTACGCCCAGGTCCAGCAGGCGCAGCACGCCGTCTTCGCCCTGGTGCAGGTTGGCGGGCTTGATGTCGCGGTGGATCACGCACTGGCGATGCAGCCGGCCCAGCGCGCGCGCCGCCTGGGTGGCCGCGCCCAGCACCTGTTCCACGCTGAATTTGTGGCCGCGTTCCAGCAGCAGCTGCAGCGTCTCGCCGCTGTGCCAGTCGTACAGCAGGTAAAAAGCGCTGCGCTCCTGCCCGGCCGGCGGGCTTTCGTGAAGCCTCACCAGGTGCCCCGCCGCCGGGCCCGACTGCATGCGCAGGGCCAGCCAGGCCTCGTGCGCCAGCATGGCGCGCTCCTCGCCATCGTGGGACCTCGCGGGGTTCAGGGCCTTGAGGGCGTAAAGCACCCGCGTGGCCGGGTCACGCACCTGGTACAGCACATGGATGTCGTTGTCGGCCACTTTCGCGGTCACCACCAGGCCGTCGATCACATCGCCGACCTTGAGCCTGGGCGGCACCGGCAAGGTCTGCGCAATGCGGCTCACGTCCTGCAGGGTGGCGTCGAGCAGGCCGCGCACGCGCACCACGACCGCCGTCAGGTTGTCATTGCTGCCGGCGGCCAGGGCGGCGTCGACCAGGCCCTGGCTGGCCAGCTGGGAGCCGCCCTCCTCCTGCAGGCCGGCAAAGTCCCGCAGCCGCGCATCGCGCAGCACGCCGTGCACGCCGTCGGTGACCAGCACAAACACATCGCCCACTTGCAGGTCGCCCTGCATGTAGTCGACCACCACATGGTCTTCGGCGCCCACCGAGCGCAGCAGCTGGTGCCTGAAGTCGGGATGGTTGACGGCATGGTCATGCGTGAGTTGCTGCAGCGTGCCGCCGCGCAGCAGGTAAGCCCGTGAATCGCCCACATGCGCCAGGGTGTAGGACTGCCCGCGCAGCACCAGCGCCGTGAGGGTGGTCAGGCCCACGGCCGGCTGGCGCCGGCGATTGATGCCGGCCAGCCAGGCGTTCTGCGCGCCGATGATGCGGTCCAGCGCCACCGTGGTGTCCCAGGTTTCGGGGGTGCCGTAGTAGTCGCGGACCAGGCTGGTGACCGTGGTTTGCGCCGCTTCCCGGCCCATGCCGCCGGTGCTCACGCCATCGGCCACCGCCACGATGGAGCCCATGCCCTCCTGCCCCGGCTCGGGCAGCATGGCCGCGCAGAAATCTTCGTTGCTGTTTTTGCGGCCCGCCAGCGTGGCGAAGCCAATGTCCAGATCAAATGCCATGCACCAATGTAAGCAAGTTCAATGCCCGTTATTGGTGCATTGCAACAATGCACCGGCCTGGCGCCCTAACCGACGAGCATCTGCATGCTGCGCTCGTACTGCACCGAGAGCTGCTCGAACACGTCCAGCAGGTCCTCGCTGGCGGTGGCCAGGCCTTCCAGGCGCCTGGCATCCTTGCTTTTGGCAATGCCCGCGGCGCCGGCGCGCATCTGCGCCCAGCCCGCGGCGGCCTTGTCCAGGGATTCGCGGATTTCCTTGCTGGTCAGCGGGATGTCGTTGAGGTATTGCAGCGCCTTCTCAAAAGCCGCCTGCGACTCCGCCATGCCCACTTCGCTGCGCTGTGAGGCCGTGCCGCCCAGAACCTGCAGCAAGGCGTATTTCGCGAAGCGCTGGCTCAGCATGCGCTGGCGGCCGGCCAGGTTGAGCATCTGCAGCGGCGGCATGGCACCGGCGCTTTCGAGGATGGCGGTCATGCGCTCGGCTTCCTGCAGCAGCAGCTCGGCGAGCTCGTCCAGGTGCGCCATCTCGCCAGCCGCCCGGCTTTCCTCCAGGGCGGGCTTCAGCCGCGCCCAGGTCAGGCTCACCTGCCCCAGCAGGTCGCCAAAAGTGGGCTTGGACAGGCTTTTGCCAAGGGCGGCGATATTGGCGTCTATGCGCTGCACCGACTCCGCGAGCAACTGTGCCACGCGCTCGGGCTGCACGCCCGCCAGCCGCAGCAGCGCCAGCTTGACCAGGCGCTGCGACAGCATGCGCAGCTGGCCCGAGCGGTTGACGTCTTCGGCAAAACGCGCCGAATGGATGATGTGCTGCGACACCTGGCCCAGACGCTGGTTGGTGTGCATGGAGGCGGTGCGCAGAATCTGGAAGGCATCGTCGTCGGACATCTGGCGAGCGCGCATCAGGATGCCTTTGGCTCGGTCCACCACCTTGCGCTCTTCGAGGCGGCCGGCGATGTCCCGCATCTCGCCCTGCAGGGCCTGCTCACGCTTGAAGCGCGCCTGGGCCAGGTGGATCAGCGGCCGCAGGCGCTGCGGGCTGTAGCCGTTGACCACATAGGCATGCACACCCACCTCGGTGGCGCGCGTGATTTTTTCCGCATCGCTGTCGCTGGTGAACACCATGACAGGGCAAGGCGCGGTCTCGCTGACCACCTGCAAGAGCTTGAACAGGGCCTCATCGGGCAGCGCATCGTGGCAAACCAGCACGTCGGGCGCCTGGCGCAGCACTTCCTGCACCAGTTTGCTGCGCTCATGGAACACCCCCAGGACCTGGATGCCGGCCGCTTCAAGGTCGGAGACCAGGGGGTTGGCGCCGGCGGGGCCGTTCAGGTTTACCAATGCGGAAGTCATACAAATCAATAGCTTGGGAGGGAAATAAGGCTGGTCAGGATGCAAGTCGCGCGCCACGCGCAGGCTGCGGATTCCGGGCACGGCTTGCAGGCCAATGATATGGCACAAGTTTTGCATCAGCTATCGCGGGCGTAACGACGCGCCCGACCTTAGCGAATGCACTGCGGGTCCTGCGCACAACGACGTGCGTAATGGTGTGCCTCATACCGGGTCTACAGCCCGGATCCCTGTTGACCGGGAGAGAGCATCATGAATTTCACCCTGTTTCCGCCAAGCCAGACCGGCTTGCACCCTCTGACAAGCCGCGTGGACGCGTGCATGCGCGACCTGCGCGGCACGGCCGTGGCATGACGTTTGCACCTAGACACATTGAATCCCCTGGAGTAGCCCCATGAAAAAATCAAAACTGGTAATGGTCGGAAACGGCATGGCCGGCGTGCGCACCCTGGAAGAGTTGCTCAAGGTCGCCCCCGACCTGTATGACATCACGGTCTTCGGCGCCGAACCCCATCCCAACTACAACCGCATCCTGCTGTCGCCGGTGCTGGCCGGGGAGCAAACGCTGGACGAGATCGTGCTGAACTCCTGGGACTGGTACAAGGACAACCACATCACGCTGCACGCCGGCAAAAAGGTGGTGGAAGTCGACCGCGTCAAACGCATCGTGCGCGCCGAGGACGGCACCGAAGAGGAATACGACCGCCTGCTGATGTGCACCGGCTCCAACCCCTTCATCCTGCCGGTGCCGGGCAAGGACCTGCAAGGCGTGATCGCCTACCGCGACATCGCCGACACCAACGCGATGATCGAAGCCTCCGAGAAATACAAGAAGGCGGTCGTCATAGGCGGCGGCCTGCTGGGCCTGGAAGCGGCCAACGGCCTGATGCTGCGCGGCATGGAGGTCACCGTGGTGCACGTCATGCCCTGGCTGATGGAGCGCCAGCTCGACGACGTGGCGGGCAAGCTGCTGCAGAAATCGCTGGAAGACCGCGGCCTCAAGTTCCTGATCGGCGCGCAGACCCAGGAGCTCACCGGCAACGAAGAAGGCCGCGTGAAGTCCATCAAGTTCAAGGACGGCAGCGAAGTGGCCACCGACCTCGTGGTGATGGCGGTGGGCATACGCCCCAACACCCAGCTGGCCGAATCCATGCGCCTGCATTGCAACAGGGGCATCGTCGTCAACGACACCATGCAGACCGTCACCGACGCACGCATCTACTCGGTGGGCGAGTGCGCGGCGCACCGCGGCATCGCCTACGGCCTGGTCGCGCCGCTGTTTGAACAGGCCAAGGTCGCGGCCAACCACCTGGCGCAGTTCGGCATAGGTCGCTATTCGGGCTCGCTGACCTCCACCAAGCTCAAGGTCACGGGCATAGACCTGTTCAGCGCCGGCGAATTCATGGGCGGCGAGGGCACCGAGGAAATCGTGATGAGCGACCCCTTCGGCGGTGTCTACAAAAAGCTGGTCATCAAAGACGACAAGCTGGTCGGTGCCTGCCTCTACGGCGATACGGTGGACGGCAGCTACTACTTCAAGCTGCTGCGCGACGGCCGCAGCGTCAGCGACATCCGCGACAAGCTGATCTTCGGCGAATCCAACCTCGGAGACGCGGGCCACGAAGGCCAGAACAAGGCCGCGCTGATGGCCGACGACGCGGAAGTCTGCGGCTGCAACGGCGTCAACAAGGGCACGATCTGCAAGGCCATCAAGGAAAAAGGCCTGTTCACGCTCGACGAAGTGCGCAAGCACACCAAGGCCAGCGCCTCCTGCGGCTCCTGCACCGGCCTGGTCGAGCAGATCCTGATGTTCACGGCCGGCGGCGATTACTCGGCCACGCCCAAGCTCAAGGCCATGTGCGGCTGCACCGACCACGGCCACCAGGCGGTGCGCGACGCGATACGCGCCAACAAGCTGCTGTCCATTTCCGACGTCTTCAAATTCATGGAGTGGAAGACACCCAACGGCTGCGCCAGCTGCCGCCCGGCCATCAACTATTACCTGATCAGCACCTGGCCCAAACAGGCCAAGGACGACCCGCAAAGCCGCTTCATCAACGAGCGCAGCCACGCCAACATCCAGAAGGACGGCACCTACAGCGTCATTCCGCGCATGTGGGGCGGAGAGACCACGGCCAGCGAGCTGCGCCGCATTGCCGACGCGGTGGACAAGTACAAGATACCGACCGTCAAGGTCACCGGCGGCCAGCGCATCGATTTGCTGGGCGTGAAGAAAGAGGACCTGCAAAACGTCTGGAAGGACATCGGCATGCCCTCCGGTCACGCCTATGCGAAGGCCCTGCGCACAGTGAAAACCTGCGTGGGCAGCGAATGGTGCCGCATGGGCACGCAGGACAGCACGCAGATGGGCAAGGACCTGGAGCGCGCGATGTGGCGCATGTACGCGCCGCACAAGGTGAAATTCGCCGTCAGCGGCTGCCCGCGCAACTGCGCTGAATCCGGCATCAAGGACGTCGGCATCATAGGCGTCGATTCGGGATGGGAAATGTACATCGCCGGCAACGGCGGCATCAAGACGGAAGTGGCCCACTTCTTCACCAAGCTGAAGACCGCGGCGGAGGTGCTTGAATACACCGGCGCCTTCTGCGAGCTCTACCGCCAGGAAGGCTGGTACCTGGAGCGCACGGTGCACTACGTGAACCGCGTGGGCCTGGATTACGTCAAAAAGCGCATCCTGGAAGACCACGAAGGCCGCAAGGCGCTGTGGGAACAGCTGCAGTTCGCGCTCGACGGCGAACCGGATCCCTGGTTCGACCTGAAAGAAGCGTCTGTGGACGCCCGCCAGTTCGAAAAACTCACACCCGCCTGACCGGTTTCCCGTCCAAGCCTGAATTGAGAGATCACTATGTCTGAATGGAAAAAAATCTGCCTGGTCACCGACATTCCGGTGCTCGGCTCGCGCCGTGTCTCACGCGCCAAAGGTATTGATGTGGCCGTGTTCCGCAATGACCAGGACCAGGTGTTTGCACTGCTGGACCGCTGCCCGCACAAGGGCGGCCCGCTGTCGCAGGGCATTGTGTTTGGCACCAGCGTGGCCTGCCCTCTGCACAACTGGACCATAGGCCTGGCGGACGGCTGCGCCAAGCAGCCCGACGAGGGCTGCACGCCCAAGTTCAGCTGCAAGGTGGAAACGGGTCAGGTCTTCCTGGACGCCACCGAGCTGGCCACGCTGGCGCTGGATTTGCAGCCGCCCCGCGCGGGCCCTGGCGCCTCTGCGGGCGCTTTGGGCGATGAAAGCTTCGCCGTGCAGGCGCCCCACACGGCATAAGTGAAAAGGCCGGTAACGCTTCCATGACTGAAACCCGATCAACGTGCCCTTACTGCGGCGTCGGCTGCGATCTAACAGCTTGCGCTGTTGACCGCTTTGCGATGCACGACAAAGGCCGCAGCCTTGGCTTCGTCCACCATGGTTGAGACTCGGTCAACCTGTCCTTATTGCGGCGTCGGCTGCGGCGTCATCATTGAGTCACAAGGCAACGAGATCACGGGTGTACGGGGCGACCCCGACCACCCGGCCAACTTCGGCCGGCTCTGCACCAAGGGCTCGACGCTGGCGCTGACCGCCTCCGCCGCCGTCACGCGGCAAACGCGGCTGCTGCAGCCCATGCGGCGCGAGCACCGGCATGAAGCGCCCAAGCCGGTGTCCTGGGACAGCGCGCTCGGTTTTGCCAGCGAAAGTTTTGCGCAAATCATCCGCGACCACGGCCCCGACGCGGTGGGTTTTTATATTTCAGGCCAGTTGCTGACCGAGGACTACTACGTCTTCAACAAGCTGGCCAAGGGCCTGATAGGCACCAATAACGTCGACACCAATTCGCGCCTGTGCATGAGCAGCGCGGTGGCCGGCTACAAACAAACGTTGGGCGCCGACGCGCCGCCCGCCTGCTATGACGACGTGAACCATGCGCAGTGCATCTTCATCGTCGGCAGCAACACGGCCTACGCGCATCCCATCCTGTTCCGGCGCATCGAGGATGCCAAGGCCGCCAACCCGGCGCTCAAGATCATTTTTTGCGATCCGCGCCGCACCGACACGGCCGAGATCGCCGACCTCTACCTGCCCATACAGCCGGGCACCGACGTGTCGCTCTTCAATGGCATGCTACACATCATGCTGTGGGAAGGCTGGACGGACGCGGCCTACATCGCCGCGCACACCACGGGCTTTGACGCGCTCAAGGCCACGGTGCGCGACTACACGCCCGACCTGGTGGCCGAGACCTGCGGCATCAAAAAGGAAGACCTGCTCGCCGCGGCCAAATTGTTCGCCACCTCGGCCGCCACGCTGAGCCTGTACTGCCAGGGCCTGAACCAGTCCAGCAGCGGTACGGCCAAGAACGCTGCCCTGATCAACCTGCACCTGGCCACCGGCCAGATCGGCAAGCCCGGCGCGGGGCCGTTTTCACTGACGGGCCAGCCCAATGCCATGGGCGGGCGCGAAGTGGGCGGCCTGGCCAACCTGCTGAGCGCGCACCGCGACCTGGCCAATCCCGAACACCGCGCGGAAATCGCCGCTTTGTGGGGCGTGCCCTCGGTGCCGGAGAAGCCCGGCAAGACCGCCGTCGAGATGTTCCAGGCCGCCGCCGACGGCGAGATCAAGGCCTTGTGGATTGCCTGCACCAACCCCGCCCAGTCCATGCCCGACCAAGCCACAGTGCGCCGCGCGCTGGAGCGCGCCGAACTGGTGATCGTGCAGGAAGCTTTTGCCACCACCTCGAGCTGCGACTATGCCGACCTGCTGCTGCCGGCCACCACCTGGGGCGAAAAAACCGGCACGGTGACCAACAGCGAGCGCCGCATCAGCCGCGTGCGCCCGGCCGTGCCCGCGCCCGGGGAAACGCGCCATGACTGGGCGATCGTGGTGGACTTTGCGCAGCGGCTGGAGAAGCTGCTGCCCGGCCGCAGTACCCCCGGCACCAGCCTGTTCCCCTACTCCCTGGCAACGGAAACCTCCGCTGTGGAAACCATCTGGAACGAACACCGCGAGTCAACCCGGGGCCGCGACCTGGATATCACCGGCCTGAGCTACGCACTGCTCGAGGATGGACCGCAACAGTGGCCCTTCAAGCCCGGCGACAGCGCGGGCAAGGCCCGGCTCTATGAAGACGGCGTGTTTCCCACAGTCGACGGCAAGGCGCGCTTTGCCAACACCGTCTACAAGCCCGTGGCCGAGCCGCGCGAATCACGCTTCCCGTTTTCGCTGACCACCGGCCGGCTGCGCGACCAGTGGCACGGCATGAGCCGCACCGGGACGCTGGGCCGGCTGTTCGGCCACGTGGCCGAGCCGGCGGTACAGATGAATGCCCAGGACATGGCGCGCCGCCTGCTCAAGGACGGCGACCTGGTGCACGTGACCTCCAAGCGCGGCTCGATCATCGTGCCGCTGCAGGCTTCGCCCGAAGTGGCGGTGAGCCAGGCTTTTATTGCCATGCACTGGGGAGAGGAGTACCTGAGCGGGCAGTCCACCAGCGGCGCCACGCTGGCCGGCGTCAATGCGCTCACCACCTCGGCCTACTGCCCCACTTCCAAGCAGCCCGAGCTCAAACATGCCGCGGTGAAGATTCTCAAGGCCGACATGCCCTGGACGCTGCTGGCCATGGCCTGGCTGCCGGGCGGCGAGGTGCTGGCCGCGCGCGAGCTGCTCAAGCCGCTGATGACGGCCTTTCCCTTCACCAGCTGTGTGCCGTTTTCCAACAACACCGCGCTGGCCGACCACGGCCGCGAGCGCTCCGGCCTGCTGTTTCGCGCGGCCGGCCACGAAGCCCCGCCCGATGAATTGCTGGCCAGGCTGGAGGCCATCCTCGGCCTGGACGGCACCGACGTGCTGCGCTACGCCGACCGTAAAAAAGGCCAGCGGCGCACCGTGCGGCTGGTGCGCAACGGCGACGCGGCCGAGCTCGCCGGCTTTGTGCTGGCCGGCGACACCAGTGCCCAGGCCTGGATCAAAACCCTGCTGCAGGACGAGCTGCCGGCCCAGGCCTACGGCCGCCTGCTGCTGCTGCCCGGTGCCAAGCCGCCGGTGGCGGTGCAGTCGCGCGGCAAGCTGGTCTGCACCTGCCTCAACGTCAGCGACACGGCCATTGACGAACACCTGACGCTGGTAGCCGGCGGCGGGGGAGGCGGCGGCCACCTCCACACCGATGAAGAGCGGCTGGCGTCGCTGCAGGCCACGCTCAAATGCGGCACCAATTGCGGCTCCTGTGTGCCCGAACTCAAGCGCCGCGTGCGCTCGGCGCGCAGCGATGCGCAGGCCAACGCACCGCGCACCGTGATCCCGATCCGCCAAGTGGCTTAAGCTCATAACAAGAAGTCATCTGCATTCGCGGACAATCGGGTTTATGGGCATTAGCCAATACATCAAGGAAATCGGCCGCGGCAAGGATGGCGCCCGCGCACTGACGCGCGAGCAGGCCGCCGACCTGCTGGGCCAGGTGCTGGACGGCACCGTGACCGACCTGGAAATCGGCGGCTTTTGCCTGGCCATGCGCATCAAGGGTGAAACGCCCGAAGAAATGGCGGGTTTTCTCGAAGCGCTGCAGCAGCGCCTGGCGCATTTCCCCGCCGGCGAAACCCCTACCGTGGTGCTGCCCAGCTACAACGGCGCGCGCAAGCTGCCGGTGCTCACTCCCCTGCTGGCCCTGCTGCTGGCGCGCGAGGGGGTGCCCGTCCTGGTGCACGGCACGCCCACCGAAACCAGCCGGGTGTTTGCCTCGGAAGTGCTGCAGGCGCTGGGCATCCATGCGCTCGCGGCCGTACGAAAGATCGGAAACGGCGAAGCCGTCTTCGCGCCCACCGAACTGCTGCTGCCGTCTCTGAAGCGCCTGCTCGACGTGCGCCGCGCCGTGGGACTGCGCAACCCGGCGCACAGCCTGGTCAAGATCATGAGCCCCTGCCTGGGCAAAAGCCTGGTGGTGAGCAGCTACACGCACCCGGAATACGCCATCTCGATGGCGCAGACCTTCGAGCTGACAGGCGCAAACGCCATGCTGCTGCGCGGCACCGAGGGCGAAGGCGTGGCCGACGCGCGCCGCATGCCGCAGATGGAGGCCTTCATAGGCGGAAAGCGCTCGCTGCTGCAGGAGACCCAGGCCGGCACGCTGGCCACCCTGCCCGAACTGCCCAAGACGGTGGACGCCGCCGCCACCGCAGCCTATATTCAATCGGTGCTGGCCGGCGACAAACCCGTGCCGCCATCGATTGCGCGGCAGGTGGAACACATCTTGCACTTGTTGCCCAAAATCAAATGACCACCATGAACCACGGAAAAGTCACCCTCGTAGGCGCCGGCCCCGGCGACCCGGAACTGCTGACCCTCAAGGCCCTGAAGGCCATACAGCGAGCGACCGTGCTGCTGGTGGACGACCTCGTGAGCGACGAAATCGTGGCCTTCGCGCGGCCCGAAGCCCGCATCGTCTACGTGGGCAAGCGCGGCGGCTGCAAGTCCACGCCCCAGGCCTTTATTGAAAAACTCATGCTGATGGCCGCCCGCGAGGGCGAGGACGTGGTCCGGCTCAAGGGCGGCGATCCCTTTATCTTTGGCCGCGGCGGCGAAGAGGTCGAGCACCTGCGCGATGCCGGCATTGAAGTGGAGGTGGTCAACGGCATCACCGCGGGCCTGGCCGCCGTCACCTCGCTGGGCGTGCCGCTCACGCACCGCGAGCATGCGCACGGCGTGGTCTTCGTCACCGGCCATGCCAAGCCCGGCGACAGCGGCACCGACTGGAAGGCCCTGGCCGCCACCGCGCACAACGCGCGCCTCACGCTGGTGATCTACATGGGCGTCAGCGGTGCCGAACGCATCCAGGACGAGTTGCTCTCGGGCCTGCCGGCCGCCACGCCGGTCGCCGTGATCCAGAGCGCCTCGTTGCCCACGCAACGCCACATCACCACCACGCTGGGCGCGTTGGCCAGTGCCATCCGCGAAGCCGGCATGGCCAGCCCCTCCGTCATCGTCGTGGGCGACGTGATCAGCGGCGTAGCACTAGCCGCCGCGCATCCCGACGCAGTCCGCGCGGCCTGAAGGCGGACCCCACGTCACACCGCTGTCACGCGCGGTGCCTAAGCTCCCGGTCTTTCGACTGGAGCAAAGATGTCCCACCGTTTTCTGGCCGGCGCGCTGCTGGCGCTCGGCATGGCCTGCGCGCAGGCGCAAAGTTTTTCATTCGGCCTCTGGGGCGACATGCCCTACCAAAAAGCCGGCGATGACCCGAAAATCCCCGCGCTGCTCAAAAGCATCAACCAGTCGGACATCGCCTTCTCGATCTACGACGGCGACATCAAGGACGGCAGCTCCAAATGCACCGAGGACATCTATGCCTCGGCGCTGGCCATGTTCGGTGCGCTGAAAAAGCCCGTGGTCTACGTGCCCGGTGACAACGAATGGACGGACTGCCACCGCCTCAACAACGGCGGCTATGACGCCCTGGAGCGCCTGGCCTACCTGCGCAAAACCATGTTCCCGACCACCCGCAGCCTGGGCAAGCGCAGCATGGCGCTGGTCCACCAGGCCCCGCTGGGCGAAAAATTCGTGGAGAACACGCGATTTGTCCACCAGGGCATCGTGTTCGCGACGCTGAACGTGCCGGGCAGCAACAACAACAAAATCCTGGACGAAAAAGATTGCACCCAGAAAAGCGCGCGTACCGCGGCCCAGTGCGAGGCCTCCAACGCCGAATACCTGGAGCGCGACGCCGCCAATGTGCGCTGGATGCAGGAGGCCTTCGCCGACGCCAAGGCTCGCAAGGCGCGCGGCCTTGTTCTGGTGATCCAGGCCGACCCGGGCTTTGACCTGCCGGAAACCGAGGGCATTGACGAAAGCCAGGCGCCCGGGGTCAGCGGTTACCGCAACTTCATCAGCCATGTCATCACAGAAACGGAACAATTCACCGGGCAGGTGCTGCTGGTGCACGGCGACACGCATTTCTTCAAGGTCGACAAGCCGCTCTACAGCCCCACCAGACTGCTGGCCAATCTCACGCGCCTGCAGACCTTCGGCAGCCCGCTGATCCACTGGGTGCGCGTCAGCGTGGAGCCCAGGAACCCCAATGTGTTCACGGTCCAGCCTGTCATCGTGAAACAGTGACGAGGCCGCCGGCCGGCCGGCAAGGGCCGGCCCCGGATCCGGCGTGCGCGGCTACACTCCCGAAGTCAAAAACAACAGCAGAGGGAAAGACGCGATGCTCGACAAACTCAACGAACTGACGGAAAGCCACGGCGAGCTGCGCCCCGGCAGCGGCATCATGAGCGGCGTGATCGCGCTGAGCCTGGGCGTGCTGTGCTTTCTGGGCGTGCTGGCTTTTCATTTCCCCGAATACCTGACCACACCCGAGCTGCGCAAGAGCTACAACGTCGACGTCATCCGCATCGTGATGTTCATATCGCTGGTGATTGCCGGCGGCATCTCGCTGGTCAACATCATCTTCAACCGCTCGCGCTGGCTGGCCGGCGCGGCCTTTTTGCTGGTCGCGGCCACCGCGCTGCTGGGCGGACACAAGGTGCCGGTCAACGATTTCGCCGATAACACGCCCTACATCGGCCTGGACTGGTTCATCCTGGACCTGCTGGGCTCCTCGCTGATCTTCATCTTCATTGAAAAGCTGTTCGCGCTGCGCAAGGACCAACCGGTGTTCCGCGCCGAGTGGCAGACCGACTTCCACCATTTCATCGTCAACCACATGATCGTGGGCTTTGTGTTGCTGGCCACCAACCTGCTGGTGCACAAGTTCTTCGGCTGGGCCGCCAACGACGGCATACGCGGCTGGGTGCAAGGCCTGCCTTTCTGGGCCGGCGTGCTGCTCATCGTGCTGGTGGCCGACCTGGTGCAGTACTGGACGCACCGGGCCTACCATGAGGTGCCCGTGCTGTGGCGCCTGCATGCGGTGCACCACAGTGCCAAAAGCATGGACTGGCTGGCCGGTTCGCGCCAGCACATCCTGGAACTGCTGCTGACCCGTACGCTCATCCTGGCGCCCATCTATGTGCTGGGTTTTTCCAAGGAAGTGATAGACGCCTACATCGTGATCGTCGGCTTCCAGGCGGTGTTCAATCATGCCAATGTGAGCGTGCGCCTGGGCCCGCTGCGCTATGTCATCGTCACGCCCAACTTCCACCACTGGCACCACAGCCAGGACCAGGAGGCGCTGGACCGCAACTACTCGGCGCACTACGCCTTCATCGACTACCTGTTCGGCACCGCCGTCAAAAGCACCAAGCTCTGGCCCGAGCGCTACGGCGTGCTGGGCGACTATGTGCCCAACGGCTTCCTGAAACAGCTCAAGTTTCCGTTCGTCTGGAAACCGTGAGCATGACGCATTGACAGGGGCCGACTTGACGCACCAATTTGACGCCGTGGTGATAGGCGCAGGCGCCGCCGGCCTGTTCTGCGCGGCCCAGGCGGGCCAGCGCGGCCTCAGGGTGCTGCTGCTGGACCACAGCGAAAAAGTCGCCGAAAAAATCCGCATCTCGGGCGGCGGGCGCTGCAACTTCACCAACCGCGACGCCACGCCCGCGCAGTTCCTGAGCGAGAACCCGCACTTTTGCCGCTCGGCGCTGTCGCGCTATACGCCGCAGGACTTCATCGGACTGCTGCAGCGCCACAACATCCCTTTTCACGAAAAGCACAAGGGCCAGCTGTTTTGCGACCGCTCGGCCGAAGACGTGATCAACATGCTGCTGGCCGAATGCGAAACCGGAAATGTCACGCGCTGGCAGCCCTGTGGCGTCCAGAGCCTCAAAGCCCCCCAGCAGCCGGGCGGAAACTACGAGCTTCAAAGCGACCGCGGCCTCATCACCGCGCCACAGGTGGTGATCGCCACCGGCGGCCTGTCGATTCCCAAGATAGGCGCCACCGATTTCGGCTACCGCATCGCCAAACAGTTCGGCCTGCGCCTGGTGGAGCCGCGCGCTGCTCTGGTGCCGCTGACCTTCGACGGTGAAGGCTGGGCGCCCTATGCCCAACTGGCCGGCCTGGCGCTGCCGGTGCTGATAGAAACCAGCCCGGCCGACGCCACGCCCAAACAGCGCAAAAAAGCCGTGGTGTTCTCGGAAGACCTGCTGTTCACCCATCGCGGCCTCAGCGGTCCGGCCGTGCTGCAGATCTCCAGCTTCTGGCGCGAAGGCCAGCCTATACGCATCAACCTTGCGCCCGGCGTGGACCTGCCGGCCCTGCTGCTGCGCGCCAAGGCCACGTCCAGAAAACTCATCGCCAACGAACTCGCGGCCCTGGTGCCCAGCCGCCTGGCCGACGCCTGGGTCAGCCAGGACCCTGCCCTGCAGCGCCCCATCAGCGAAGCCACCGACAAGGCCTTGCTAGCCCTGGCCCAGCGCCTGGCCGACTGGGAACTCACACCCAACGGCTCCGAAGGCTACAAAAAAGCCGAAGTCACCGTGGGCGGCGTAGACACCCGCGACCTGTCCTCCCAGACCCTGGAATCCAGGCAGCCGGGCCTCTATTTCATAGGCGAAGTCGTCGACGTCACCGGCTGGCTGGGCGGTTACAACTTCCAGTGGGCGTGGGCTTCGGCGCATGCCTGTGCCGAGGCGCTCAGTGCAGCGCACCAGCCCGCTCGCCAGGCAGCGCACTAGCCCGGCTGGGCCAGCTTCCACTCGCGCGGTGTCTGGCCGCATTGCGCCTTGAAGGCGCGCGAAAGCGCCGCTTCGCTGCCGTAGCCGACGTCTGCGGCGATGAGCTTGAGCGGCTGTCCCCGCCGCAATGCCTGCTGCGCCAGGCCCACCCGCCAGCGTTGCAGGTACACCCCCGGCGTACAGCCGACCGCGTCGCGAAACTGGTTGGCAAATACGCTGCGAGACATGCCCGCGCGATCAGCCAGGGCCTCCAGGCTCCATTCCTGCGCGGGGTGCTGGTGCATCGCGACAATGGCGTTGCGAAGGCGCGGATGCGAAAGCCCCGCCAGCATGCCGGAGCGCGTTTCGCCGTTTTCCATGAGGTGGCGCAACACCTGGATCAGCACCACGTCAAACAGCCGGTCCAGCAGCGCCTGCCGCCCGCAGCGCTGCTCGAATGCCTCTTCGAACAGCAGTTGCAGCACGCCGGCGGCGCCTTCGACCTGCGCCAGCGGCAGATGCACAAAGGCCGGCAAAGCGGCCGCGATCGGATTGGCCGCCCCGCCCTCAAAGCGCAAGTGTGCGCACACGAAATCAGCGCCATGGGCCGCATCGGTGATAAACCGGTGCGCCAATGGCCTGGGGTAAAGCAGCAGGCAGGGGCCGCTGACGCGCACGACTTCAGCGCCGCCGTGGCTGACGCCAACTTCCCCGCTGCGTACCAGATGCAGCTGCCCAGCGCCCTCCTCCTCGCCGAGTTCGTTCACGCCGCAGAGCGCGCCCGAATGAAAAACGTTCGCGCTCACCGAGAAATGCCTCAACAAAGTCTCAAGTCGATCAACCAATGAAATTCTCCATTTGATACTTTCGATCAATTTTTTAAGATTATTAAATACTTATCGTATTTTTCAAAGCGTAAAGTTCGTACTGTCGATTCCGACTTGACTTCAACCACCGCAAAGGACAGACATGAACGCTCTTACCCGCATCGCCGCCGCAGCAGCATTGGCCACCGCCGCCCTCACCGCCAGCCCGGCCATGGCCGCTGGCGAACCGCAGCAGCCCGCCTCCGCGGCGCGCAGCGCCAGTTACATCACCACCTCCGACGGCGTGCAGATTTATTACAAGGACTGGGGCCCGAAGAATGGCCCCGTGGTGAGCTTCAGCCACGGCTGGCCGCTCAACTCGGACAGCTGGGAATCGCAAATGATTTTCCTGGCCTCAAAAGGTTACCGCGTCATCGCCCATGACCGGCGCGGCCACGGGCGTTCCAGCCAGCCCTGGGACGGCAACGACATGGACCACTACGCCGCCGACCTCGCGGCGGTGATCGACACGCTGGGCGTGAAAGACGTGACGCTGGTGGGTTTTTCGACCGGTGGCGGCGAGGTGGCGCGTTACATCGGCCGTTACGGCACCGCGAAGGTCAAAAAAGCGGTGCTAGTCAGCGCCGTGCCGCCCCTGATGCTGAAGACGGCGGCCAACCCGGGCGGCCTGCCGATCGAGGTGTTCGACGGCATTCGCCAGGGCGAACTGTCCAATCGTTCGCAGCTTTACCTGGATATCGCCTCGGGCCCGTTTTTCGGCTTCAACCGCCCCGGCGCCAAGGTCTCGCAAGGTTTGATCCAGTCGTTCTGGGTGCAGGGCATGCAGGCGGGCCACAAGAACACCTATGACTCGATCGCGGCTTTCTCGGCCACCGATTTCACCGAGGACCTCAAGCGCTTTAACGTGCCGACCCTGGTGATCCACGGCGACGACGACCAGATCGTGCCCATAGACGCCTCCGGCCGCGCCGCCGCGAAACTCGTGAAAAACGCCAAACTGATCGTCTATCCCGGCGCGCCGCACGGCCTGACCGATACCCACAAAGACCGGCTCAACCAGGATTTGCTGAATTTCATCAGTGAATAGGCCCACCCCCGTCCAGGCTCACTGCGTGTAGCCTGTTCCCCCAAGAATTGGTACACCCCTGTCCAAGCTCACTGCGTGTAGCTTGTTCCCCCCTCAAGGGGGCGGCGCCTGCGGTCTGGCAAAGCCAGTCCCGCGGCCCCCGCTGGTTGTTGTGCCCCTCTTTTCAGGCCAGCATGAGCCGCGGAACCGGCTTCGCCGGGCCGCAGGCGGGCGGCCCCCTCGGGGGGCAGGGAGTTACACGCAGTGAACGACCGTGGGGGTGCTATAATCTCAGGCTTTGCTAGCAAACCCGCGCCTGGCCTGATCCTGATCAGATCAATTAAGGCGCACCTTTTGGATCAACTGAACAATGACCACCATCCGTGTAAAAGACAATGAGCCCTTCGACGTGGCTCTGCGCCGTTTCAAGCGCACCATTGAAAAACTCGGCCTGCTGACCGACCTGCGCGCCCGCGAGTTTTACGAAAAGCCAACGGCAGAGCGCAAGCGCAAGAAGGCAGCCGCCGTCAAACGCAACTACAAGCGCATCCGCTCGATGCAGTTGCCCAAGAAGCTGTACTAATCCTTTAGTACCGCCTCACGGCAACAAAAAGCCCGCACGAGGACGCTCTGCGGGCTTTTGTGCTTTTTGGCCCGCGCCAATCGATCCTCTCCCCCTTATTCCCGCCCCTCAGGAGCCCCGAATGTCAGCCCTCAAAGAAAAAATCACCGAAGACATGAAGACCGCCATGCGCGCCAAGGACAGCGAGCGCCTGGGCACCATACGCCTGCTGCTGGCGGCCCTCAAGCAAAAAGAGGTCGATGAGCGCGTGGTGCTGGACGACGCGGCCGTGGTCGCCATCGTCGACAAGCTGATCAAGCAGCGCAAGGATTCACTCGAAGCCTTCCAGAAGGCCGAGCGCAAGGACCTGGCCGACAAGGAAGCCGCCGAGCTGACCGTGCTGCAGGCTTACCTGCCAGCGCGCCTGAGCGCCGACGAAGTGGCGGCCGCCGTCAAGGCCATCGTGGCCGAACTGGGCGCCAGCGGCCCCGGCGACATGGGCAAGGTCATGGGCGCGGTGAAAGCCAAACTGGCCGGCAAGGCCGACATGGGCCAGGTCTCGGCCGCCGTCAAGGCCGCACTGGCCGGTTAAGTCCTGTTTGCGCCTCAGTGGCGCAGCAAAATCAGCGCGCAGCCCGCGGCCGTCAGCAAGGCGCCGCACCAGCCGCCCAGGGCGGGCCGGCGGCGGTACACCCACCACAGCAGCGGCAACAGCAGCACCGGCGTCACGGACGACAGCATGCCCACCATGCCGGCGCTGCCGTTTTGCAGGGCCTTGAGGATCAGCGTCATGCCCAGGGTCATGCCCAGCGCGGCGCTGGCACAGGTGTAGCCCAGGTCCACCCAGCGCGGCGACTGCGTGGCCTGCACCACACGCCAGCCGCTGAACAGCAGCACAGCGTGCGCCGCCAGGCCGCTGCTCATGCGCACCGCCGAGGCCGCCACCGGGTCCATGCCGCTTTGCATCAGCGGCTTGAGCATCAGCGTGGCCACCGACTGGCCCAGCGCCGCCACCAAACCCAGGGCGATGCCCACGGCCAACCGCCCTTTGGTGGACTCCCAGTGGTGCAGCTCGGTTTCGCGCCGGCCGAAGGCAATCGCCGTCATCACACCGGCAACCAGCAAGGCGCTGCCCAGCAAACCCCATCCCGACAAAGTCTCACCGAGGAAAAGCCAGGCCAACACCGCGGAAAACAGCGCATGCGTGGCAAACAAAATGCCGGAGCGCCGCGGCCCCAGTCGCCCCATGCAAGCGAACAGCGCCGTGTCACCGACAAATATGCCGATCACGCCCGACAGGGCCAGCACGCCCGCGCCGTCCAGCCGCAGGCTGCGCCAGCTTCCGGTGGCGAAGGCCAGGGCCCAGAGCATCGCGCAGGCAAACGCCAGGCGCCAGCGGCTGAAGGAAAAAGCCCCCATGCGGGCAACGGCGGAAGCCGACAACAGGCTGGAGCAGGCCCAGGTGGCCGCTGCGGCCAGCGCCAGGGTCTCGGCGGGCAGGATCATCGGGAAGGCTAGCTGCCCGCCACCTTCATGCGGTTGACCAGGATGGAGCCCACGGTTTTGGCGCCGTAGTTGTAGGCGTCCGCACCCACAGCCTCAATGCCCATGAGCATGTCCTTGAGATTGCCGGCGATGGTGATTTCCTCGACCGGGAAGACGATACGGCCGTTTTCGACCCAGAAGCCCGAGGCGCCGCGCGAGTAATCGCCGGTCACGTAGTTCACGCCCTGGCCCATCAGCTCGGTCACAAAAAGGCCGCGCCCCAGCTTGCGCAGCATCGCGTCCAGGTCGTCGCCCGGGCGCGTGTGCCGGCTGGTCAGGATCAGGTTGTGCGAGCCGCCGGCGTTGCCGGTGGTGCGCATGCCCAGCTTGCGGGCCGAATAGGTGCTCAGGAAATAACCCTCGACGCGGCCGCCGGCCACCACCTTGCGCGCCTGGGTTTTCACGCCCTCTTCGTCAAAAGGCGCGCTACCCTTGCCTTTGCGCAGGTGCGGGTCTTCGGCGACGTCGATGTGTTTGGGAAAAGCCGGCTTGCCCAGGCTGTCAGCCAGGAAGGTGCTTTTGCGGTACAGCGCACCGCCGCTCACGGCCTGCACAAAACCGCCCAGTAAACCTGCGGCAAGTGGCGACTCGAACAGCACCGGGCACTGCGTGGTCGGGATCTTGCGGCTTTTCAGGCGCGCCAGCGCACGCTCGGCGGCATAACGGCCCACGGCCTCGGGGCGAGCCAGTTCAGCCGCATCGCGCATGGAGCTGTACCAGGCATCGCGCTGCATCTGGTCGCCCTTGCCGGCGATGGGCGCCACCGAGATGCTGTGGCGCGAACTGGCATAACCGCCGCGAAAGCCCTTGGTGTGGGCGCTGAAAAAATGGCTTTGCTGGGCCGACACGCCCGCGCCTTCGCTGTTGGTGATCAGTCGGCTGGTGCCCAGGGCCGCGGCCTCGCATTGAAGGGCCAGTTGCGCGGCCTGTTCGGAATCTATGGCCCAGGGGTGGAACAAATCGAGCTCCGGGTGCACGCGCGCGATGTCGCGCTCGTCGGGCAGGCCCGATGTTTCGTCTTCGGCGGTGAAGCGCGCGATGTCGTAGGCCGCTTTCACGGTCTGCTCTATGGCCGCCTTGGAGAAATCGCTGGTCGCGGCATTGCCGCGCTTTTTGCCGATGTAGACGGTGATGCCCAGGGACTTGTCGCGGTTGCGCTCGACGTTTTCCAGTTCGCCCTTGCGCACACTGACTGACAGGCCGCAGCCTTCGGACGCCTCGGCCGCGGCATCGGTGGCGCCCAGTTTTTTGGCGTGCCCCAGGGCGGTGTCGACAAGGTCCTCGAAGAAATCGCGGTGGTAACTGAAGCCGCTTTCAGGCTGGTGGGAGGGCCGGGATGCGCCGCGTTTTGCGCCGCTGGCGCGAGAGGAAGCTTTTTGGGTCATATGGGTAGCTATGATACTGACTGCCATGAACAACAAGACTCCCAAGGCCATCAAGGGCTACTGGTCCAACGGCCGCTTCGTCAAACCCGAGGAAATCGCGCTCGAGGAAGTCGGCCCGCCCAGCAAAACCCAGCTCAAGGCCGAGGCCGACGAAAAACAGGCGCTCGGTGAAGCGCTGCTGACCCTGCGCGCCGACCTGATGGCGCGCCTGGACCTGCCCGACAAACTGCGCGACGCGATCGCCGACGCCAAAAAAATCACCAATTTCGAGGGCAAGCGCCGCCAGATGCAATTCATCGGCAAGCTGATGCGCCCGCTGGACCCTGAGCCCATTCGCGAAGCCATCAACGAACAGCTCAACGGCTCGGCCGACCTGACGCTGGCCCTGCACCTGGCCGAGCAATGGCGCGACAAGCTGATCGCCGACGACGCCGCGCTGGGCGACTGGTTGCGCGAATACCCCGGCACCGATTCCCAGCAGCTGCGCGCGCTGGTGCGCCAGGCCCGCAAGGACGCCAAGCCCGAAAAGCCCGGCGAAGCGCCGCGCCACGGCAAGTCCTACCGCGAGATATTCCAGCTGGTGCGCCATGCCATGGCCCAGGGGCCTGGAGAGCCCGAGGAACCCCAGGCATGAGCGAGGCCTTTGACGCCGTCAAAATCGGCATCGTCTCGGTCAGCGATCGGGCCTCGGCCGGCGTCTACGTCGACAAGGGCCTGCCGGCGCTTAAAGAGTGGCTCACGCGCGCGCTGCGCAACCCCATCACCTTTGAAGAACGCCTGATTCCCGACGAGCAGGCCGGCATCAGCGCCGCGCTGATCGCGCTGGTCGACGCCGGCTGCTCGCTGGTGCTGACCACGGGCGGCACAGGCCCCGCGCCGCGCGATGTGACGCCCGAAGCCACGCTGGCCGTGGCCCACAAGGAAATGCCCGGTTTCGGCGAACAGATGCGGCAGATCAGCCTGAAATTTGTGCCCACGGCCATCCTGTCGCGCCAGTGCGCGGTGATACGGGGCAAAAGCCTGATCCTGAACCTTCCCGGGCAGCCCAAATCGATCGCCGAAACACTGGAAGGGCTGAAAAACCCCGACGGTTCGCAGGCGGTGGCGGGTATTTTTGCCGCCGTACCTTATTGCATAGACCTGATAGGCGGCCCTTACCTGGAAACCGACGAAGCCGTGTGCCAGGCCTTCCGGCCCAAAAGCGCCCAGCGCCCGCCGCGCTGAGCCTTGCCACCCGCCGGTTTGGACCGGCCGGTTTTCTCACGTAGTATTCGGGCTTTACAACTCGAGGAGCTGAGATGGACGAGCTGATTGAAACGCCGGGCAAGGACTCGAAAAACACCGCCGTGCTGATCTGGATAGGAACCCTGTTCCTGGGCTTTATCCCGGGCCTGATCGTTTACCTGGTGAAAAAGGACGACGCCTATATCCTGGACCAGTCCAAGGAGGCGCTGAACTGGTCCATCACGGCGGCCATAGGCTATGTGGCGGGGATGATCCTCACCTTTGTGCTGATCGGCTTCCTGGTGTTTGTGGCGCTGGGCATTTGCCACCTGGTGTTCTGCGTCATGGGCGCGATAGGCGCCTCCAACGGCAAGACCTTTCGCGTGCCCTTCGCGCTGCGCCTGATCAACTGATGCGCTGATCGCCCCAGGCGAAAAGTAAAAAAGGAAGGGCCATCCTTCCTTTTTTTTGGCCGCCCTGCTTCCTGTTTACTTGCCGACAAGCTGGTTGAGCTTGTCGGCCTCGAAGGTCTCGGTGAGCGCCGCGTCCTTGGGCACGCAGTCCTTGCTCATGGCAGTTTGCGGGCCGGAGAGCTTTTCAATCGCCTGCCACAGCAAGGCGATCTGGTGCTCCTGGCCGGCCGCGTTGTCGATCAGGCCGTGCATGGCCTGGGACAGCGGGTCGTCTTCCAGCGTGATGCCGTAGGCCGAAAACGGCGTGGTCGTGACGTCGGCGCTTTCACCGGTCTTGGACGGAATGATGCGCGCCGGAATGCCCACGGCCGTGGCCCCCGCCGGCACGGGCTTGATCACCACCGCGTTGCTGCCTATCTTGGCGCCGTCGCCGACCAGGAAACCGCCCAGCACCTTGGCACCGGCACTGACCACCACGTCCTTGCCCAAAGTCGGGTGCCGCTTGGTGCCCTTGTAGAGCGAGGTGCCACCCAGCGTGACGCCCTGGTAAATCGTGCAGCCGTCGCCGATCTCGGCGGTCTCGCCGACGACAACCCCCATGGCGTGGTCAAAAAACACCCGCTCGCCGATTTTGGCGCCGGGGTGGATTTCAATGCCCGTCATCCAGCGCGAAACATGAGAGATAAAGCGGCCCATCCATTTGAAGCCGTGGTTCCAGCACCAGTGCGCGCGGCGGTGCAGCACCAGGGCATGCAGCCCCGGATAGCAGGTCAGAGCCTCCCAGGCCGTGCGGGCGGCGGGATCGCGGTCGAGGATGCACTGGATGTCGGAGCGGAGTCGGGAAAACATGGTGGGAGTTTAGTGGCCGTCCACAGACCGTGCTGGCGTGCTGTCTTTAGGTGGCATTTGGGCGACTATGGCAGCGTTTTGCAGCATGGCCTTGGCCACGCCGCGCAGGATGTGGATTTCCTCGGGGCTCAGCTGAGCGCGGTTGAACAGCTGGTTGAGCCGGGGCATCAGCTTTTTGGGCGAGGCCGGGTCCAGAAAGCCTATGCCGGTCAGCGCCTCTTCCCAATGTTTGAGCATGCCGGCCACCGCCGCCGCGTCGGCCTGCACCGGTTCGGCCGTCGCCGGCTGCACGCTGAAGCCGCCCAGTGCCTGGCGCCAGTCGTAGGCGATCAGTTGCACGGCCGCACCCAGGTTCAGCGAGCCGAATTTCGGGTCGGTCGGAATGCTGAGCGCCACATGGCAGCGGTAGACATCCTCGTTCTGCATGCCGAAGCGCTCGGAGCCGAACAAAAAAGCCACCGATTCAGGCTTCGCGGGGGCCGCACCCAGGGGCTGGCTATCACCCAGCAGGGCCGCGAAATGCTCACGCGGCGCACGCGTGGGCGGGCCGAAGTCGCGCGGCGTCATGGCGGTGGCGCAGAGGTGGGCCATGCCGTCCAGGGCCTCGTCCAGCGTGGCGACGATGCGGGCATTTTTGAGCACATCGAGCGCGCCGCTGGCGCGCTGTATGGTTTCCTCGCGGTTCAGCACATTGGCCCAGCGCGGCGCGACCAGCACCAGGTCGTCAAAACCCATGGTTTTCATGGCGCGGGCGGTGGCGCCGACATTGCCGGCATGGCTGGTGTTGATCAGGATGAATCGCGTATGCATGGGACAGGATTGTCCTATGCGGATGGCTTCAGGACCTTGATCAGGGCCCTGATCTTGGGCGACATCGCGCCTTTGCGCCAGATCAGCTCGGTTTGCGCCCGGTCGCTTCCGGGCGGCAGCGCATGCACGCTCAGGCGCGCGCGCTCGGGAAACGTCGCCAGCACGCTGAGCGGCACCAGCGAAATACCCATGCCCACCACCACGCAGCCCAGCATCGCGTGATAAGACGTGATTTCTATGGTCTGCACCGGCATGCTGTTTTTGCCGGCGTACCACTGCTCGAGCCGGGCCCGGTGCGGGCAGCCCTGTTCAAAGGCGACGATGCTGCGCGGGGGCTCGGCGCCTGCGGAGGTGATGGCGGCGTGCCCTGCGCTTGCCACGATCACCAGTTCCTCGCTGAACACCGGTTCGCGCTCGAAAGGCCCCTCGACGATGGGGCCGGTCACCAGAGCGGCGTCCATGGCGCCGGCCAGCACTGCCGCCGCCAGTTGCTGTGGATTACCGGTCTTGAGCGCCAGCTTCACTTCCGGGTAAAGACGCACAAAATCACTGAGTGGACCGGGCAGGCGCACGGCCGAGGTGCTTTCCATGGCGCCGAGCGCCAGCGCACCGCGCGGGCTGCCGTCGCGCACCGCATCGCGCGCCTCGTCGGCCAGGTCCAGCAGGCGATGGGCATAGTCCAGCAACACCTGCCCGGCCGGCGACAAATGCAGGCGCTTGCCCTCGCGGATAAACAGCGGCGTTCCGAGTTTCTCCTCCAGCTGGCGTATGCGCGTCGTGATGTTGGACTGCACCCGGTGCAGCCGCTCGGCCGCGCGTGTCACGCCGCCGGCCTCCACCACCGCCCGAAAAATCGCCAGGTCACTGAGCTCCATACATCTCCATTAAAGATATAAATTATCTTTATTATTCATTTTTCAGAATGCATTGTCACGCGTATCGTCCAGCCCTTGACCACTTCACAACACCCAAGGAACAACATGCCAAAGGCTTACTGGATCGTGCGCGTCTCGGTGCGCAACATCGACGAATATCCCCGCTATCTCACGGCGGCGCGGCCCGCCTTCGAGAAGTTCGGGGCCAACTTCCTCGTGCGCGGTGGCGCTTACGAGAGCATGGAGGGCAGCTCGCGCGAGCGCAATGTCGTTGTGGAGTTCGCCGACATGGCGACCGCCCAGGCCTGTTACGCCAGCCCCGAATACCAGGCGGCGCGGGCCATACGCCAGCAATACGCGGACGCGGATTTCCTGATCGCGCAAGGCGCTTAGGCCTGTTCAGGCGCGATATGGCTCTCAGGAGACCTCAGGAGGGGGCCGTATCGCGTTTATGGGAAAATACCGCCATTGCCCGCCGCCCGCATCGCCGGCGCCGGTTTATCCCGTTCTTCCCTACAAGTTATGTCCAGCAATCTCCATCCCATGCTCAACGTGGCCATCAAGGCTGCGCGCGCTGCCGGCGCCATCATCAACCGCGCGGCGCTTGACGTCGAAGCGGTCCGCGTCTCGGTCAAGCAGACCAACGATTTCGTCACCGAGGTCGACCAGGCCGCCGAGGCGGCCATCATCGAAACCCTGCTGAGCGCCTACCCCGGCCACGGCATCCTGGCCGAGGAATCGGGCAGCGAGCATGGCGCCAAGGACTCCGACTACGTCTGGATCATCGATCCGCTGGACGGCACCACCAACTTCATCCACGGCTTTCCTGTCTATTGCGTCAGCATCGCGCTGGCCGTCAAGGGCAAGGTCGAGCAGGCCGTGGTCTACGACCCCACCCGCAACGACATCTTCTGCGCCACCAAAGGCCGCGGCGCCTACATGAACGACCGCCGCATCCGCGTGGCCAAGCGCACCCGGCTGCAGGAGTGCCTGATCTCCACCGGCTTTCCCTACCGTCCCGGCGACAAGCTCAAGGCCTACCTCAACATGCTGGGCGAAGTCATGAGCCAGACCGCCGGCGTGCGCCGCCCCGGCGCCGCGGCGCTGGACCTGGCCTATGTGGCCGCCGGCTTCAGCGACGGCTTTTTTGAAGCCAACCTCAAACCCTGGGACGTGGCGGCAGGCTCGCTGCTGGTGACCGAGGCCGGCGGGCTGATCGGCAACTTCACCGGCGAAGCCGACTTCATGGACCACGGTGAATGCGTGGCCGGCAACCCGCGCGTCTACGGCCAGCTGGTGGCCACCCTGGGCAAATACAGCAAATTCGCCGGCGCCGGCGACAAAGCCGTGGTGCGCCAGGCCCTGCAGGACACGCCTGCGGCGCAGGAAGCTGAAGAAGGCGCCGAAGAAAGTGCGGCGCCCGCCGCCCCGGCCGAGAAGCCCACGCTCAAGGCCAAGCGCATCAAGGCCGGCGAAAGCGCGGCCCCCAAGGCACCGGACGCTCCTTTCTAAGCAAAGCCCGCCTCGCGGGCTTTTTCTTTTGGGAAAGGTCCATGCGTTTCGTTAAAGTGTGCTCTGGCACACCATGAACCGGTCCGACCCCTCTCCCCCAGCCGCGCTGGCGACCCGATCGCTGCGCCGGGCGCAGGACTGGCTGCACAAAAGCCTGCACGTGCTGCTGAGCCAGTACGTCGCCAACGGCCTGACGGTGTCGCTGGGCCTGGTGCTCATCATGCTGGCGATTTTCGAGGCCGCCGGGCTGGCCGCCGCCTCCACCGCCGCCGTCGGCGTGATGATCACCAGCCTGCCCGACGTGCCGGCGCCGCGCCGGCGCAAGATCATGCAGATGCTGCCCGCGCCGATGCTGGGCGCGCCGCTCTTCATGCTGGTGCAGTTGGTGCGCCACGACGAGCTGCTGTTGGGCATCGTGGTCGCGGCCGCCACTTTCCTGGCCGTGATGATGATGGCCTGGGGCAAGCGCGGCGGGCCCATCTGTTTTTCGCTGCTGTTTTCCACGCTGTTTTCCATGGCCGCACCGCCGGTCGCCTCGCTGCAGCAGATCGCGCTGCACGGCGCCTGGTTTGTGGCCGGCGCCGGGCTTTACCTGCTGTGGGCCGTGTTCACCACCCATTTGCTGAACCGGCGCTTTCGCGCGCAGCTGCTGGCCGAATGCCTGCACAGCTTCGCGCAGATCTTGCGCACCCAGTCCCAGCGCTTCGGCCCGCGGCCCGACCACAACGCGCTGCTGGCGCGCATGCTGCAGCAACAGGCCGCGCTGGCCGACCATCTGCAGAACACGCGCGACCTGGTGCTGGAGTCGCCCACCACGCCCGATCGCCAACGCCTGGCGGCCATGCTGCTGAGCCTGCTGGAGGCGCGCGACCATCAGCTCGCCTGCGACCTGGACCTGGATTTTTTGCTGGAGCACAGCGCCACCGTGGCCGTGCTGCCCGCCCTGCAGCTGGCGCTGGACAGCACCGCCGCGCGGCTCGAAACCCTGGGCATGGACCTGCTGCTGGGCCGGCGCGGCACGGCGGTCGCCGCCATCACCGACCTGCGGCCGGAACTCGCCGGCGCGCTGCCGCCGCGCACCAAACGCGCCGACCCGCTGGCGCCCGACCCGCTGCTGGTCGATACCACGGACCCGCTGGCGCTGTTGCACAACATGGCTGACCGCATAGGCCACATCAACGACGAGGCCGTGAAGATGGCGGCGCTGGCGCGCGGCGACATCCCGCCAGGGCTGTCGGCCGTGCGCACCCAGTGGCAGCTCTTCGTCAGCACCGTGCACTGGTCCTGGAAGCCCTTGCTGGGCCAACTGAGCTGGAGCGCCCCCATCCTGCGCTACGCGCTGCGCTGCACGCTGGCGGTGGCGGCCGGCTACGCGGTGGCGCTGCGCCTGCCCTGGGTAGCGCATGAATACTGGATCCTGCTGACCATCGTGGTGGTGATGCGCGGCAACCTGGCGCAAACCGTGCAGCGCCGCAATGCGCGCGTGGCCGGCACGTTGCTGGGCTGCGCGCTGGTCATGGCCGTGCTGGCGCCGCACCCGGGCGCCCGCACCATCTTCGGCGTGATCGCGCTCAGCATGGGCCTGGCCCACGCCTTCGCGCTGCGGCGCTACCTTTTCACCTCCATCGCGGCCACCGTGGCCGGCCTGCTGCAGGCGCATTTGCTGCTGGCCGGCGTGGAACCCGGTTTCGCCATGGCCGAGCGCCTGGCCGACACCCTGCTGGGCGCGCTGATCGCCTGGCTGTTCAGCTACGTGCTGCCGGCCTGGGAGCGCAAACAGCTTCCGGCGCTGGTGCTGCGCAGCACCGGCGCCCAGGCCAGGCACGCGCAGCTGGCGCTCGCGCTGCTCGACGAGGCCCGGGCTTCCGACCTGCCCTGGCGGCTGGCCCGGCGCGAGGCCTACAACAGCCTGTCCGACCTCACCCTGGCCGCCCAGCGCAGTCTGGCCGAGCCCCACAAGGTGCGCCCGGCGCTGGAGCCGCTCGAGGCCCTGCAGGCGCGCAGCTACCAGCTGCTGGCCCAGCTCACGGCCGTCAAATCGCTGCTATTGCTGCATCGCGCCCAGCTCAACCTCGCGGTGGTCAGGCCCGCGCTGGCGCGGGCCGCCGGCTGTATAGAGGCAGAACTCTCGGGCACCGGGGCCGCCGCGCCCGAAATCGGCCCGGCCGTCGCCGGCCAGCCCTTCCAGCCCCGGCCCGATCCACTGATGACACTGGATCTCACGCCCTGGCTGCTGCGCCGGCTGGACCTGGCCTGCGCCATGGCGCGGGAGCTGCGCTTGACCCAGGCCCGCGTGCTGACCTGGGGCTCGGGCTCCGCGGCCACGGCGCAAGCGCCCATCCAGCGCCAGGTGCTGTAGGCAAAGGCCGCGACAAGCCGCGAAGAGGGCTTCGCCCCTGTCGCCTCGGCTAAAATTTCTGGTTCAAGCAGGGTTGCGCGTGCGCGGCAAATCCTGTCCTCAGAACTCTTCCCCATACCTAGCGAGCACCATGCCTGAATCCATTGTCAAAGCTTCTGTAGCGTCGGCCGACGCGGCCCTGCTGCGCGAAGTCGCGGAACTGGTGGTGAGCGCCTTGAACCTGGAAGTCAGCGCCGACGAGATCCAGCCCGACGAGCCCCTGTACGGCGACGGCTTGGGACTGGATTCCATCGACATCCTGGAGATCGCGCTGGTGGTTTCCAAACACTATGGCCTTCAGCTCAAGGCCGACCACGAAGACAACCACGCCATCTTCCACTCGCTGCGCAGCCTGGGCGACCATATCGCCGCCTGGCGAACCCAGTGAACAACAGCGGGGCGGCGCGGTTCGGCCAGGCCTGGCGCTGGGGCGGCGCGCTGGCCCTGGGCATAGGCTACGCCCTTGTCTCCCACCTGGCCGCCACATCGGACGCGCCGGGCCTGCTGCAGGCATCGGTCGCTGTGCTGCCGCTGCTGGCGCTGGCCCTCCTTCTGGCCTGGCGCTCACCGCGGCGGCCGGCCATGCTGGCCCTGTGCGCGCTGGCCTGCCTTGGGTTTTACGCTGCGAGGAACTGGCTGCTCTCGCACTACAGCTGGATTTTTTTTCTGGAGCACGCAGGCACCTACACACTGCTGTGCGCCACGTTCGGCCGCACCTTGGCGCCGGGCCAAACCCCCATGATTTCGCAGTTCGCCCGCATCGTGCACGGAGAGCTCACACCGGCGATCAGCGCCTACACCCGCTCCGCCACCTGGGCCTGGACCCTGTATTTCGCCGGCATTGCGGGGCTTTCCCTGCTGCTCTTCTGGTTCGCGCCCATGGCGGTCTGGTCCACCTTTGCCTACCTGCTGGGCATTCCCCTGCTGGGACTGATGTTTGCCGCGGAATACGCGGCGCGCTGCTACGTCCTGCCCCCGGGGGAGCGCGCCGGCCCGCTGGAGGCGATCCAGGCCTACCGGCAGGCTTCACAGCGCCACGCGTCCCGGCCATGAGCAGCCTGCCGCTGCTGGCCCACACCCGCGAGCAAGACCTGCTGGCCCTGCGCCACGGCCAGCCCGTCAGCGCCGGGCAATTCCTGGCCGACGCCAGGCGGCTGGCCGCGGCCTTGCCGGCGGGCCGGCATGTGCTGAACGCCTGCGCGGACCGCTACCGTTTCGCCGTCGGCATGGCGGCCGCGCTGCTGGCCGACAAGCTCAGCCTGCTGCCGCCCACGCTGACGCCGGAAATGGTCAGGCAAATCCAGGCCTTTGCGCCCGACGTCTTCTGCCTGTCGGACCAGGCCCAGTCCCTGGCGCTGCCGCAACTGGCCTGGGCCGACGCGATGGCGGGAGCCCCACCGAAGCTGCAAAGCCGGCGGGGCGGCGCATGGGAGGTCCCGCAAATTCCCGCCTCGCGTGTCGCGGCCATCATGTTCACCTCCGGCTCCACCGGCGTGCCGGTGGCGCACCGCAAAAGCTGGGGCAGCCTGGTGCGCGGCGCCCAGGCCGAAGCCGGCCGCCTCGGGCTGCTCGGCGATCAGCGGCACAGCATTGTGGCCACCGTGCCGCCCCAGCACATGTACGGCTTCGAATCCACCGTGCTGCTGCCCCTGCAGGGCGGCGGCGTGCTGGGCGCGGGCCATCCGTTTTACCCGGCCGACATCTGCGCCGCGCTGGCCGAGGCGGCGCGCCCGCGCATGCTGGTGACCACGCCGGTGCACCTGAAAGCCTTGCTCGCTTCGGGCCTCGACATCCCGCCCATAGACCTGCTGCTGTCCGCCACCGCCGCCCTGCCACCGCAGCTGGCGCTGGCCGCCGAAACCCGGCTGCAGGCCCCGCTGCTTGAAATCTATGGATCGACCGAAACCGGGCAGATCGCCACCCGGCACCTGAGCCAGGGGCAGGCCTGGACGCTGCTGCCGGACGTCGGCCTCAATACCAGCGAGGGCCAGGCCTGGGCGGCGGGCGGCCATGTCGAGCAAGCCACGCCCCTGGCCGATGAACTCGAGGTGCTGCCCGAAGGCCGCTTCCTGCTGCACGGCCGCACCGCCGACCTGGTCAACATCGCCGGCAAGCGAAGCTCTCTGGGCTACCTGAACCACCAATTGGCCGCCATACCGGGCGTGCTCGACGGCGCCTTCTTCATGCCGGACGAACAAGAGGGCGACAGCGTGGTGCGGCTGATGGCTTTTGTGGTGGCGCCTGGCCTGGCGGCGCCCGCCCTGCTGGCGGCACTGAGGGAGCGCATAGACGCCATCTTCATTCCCAGGCCGCTGGTGCTGCTGGAGGCCCTGCCGCGCAACAGCACCGGGAAGCTGCCACGCGAGGCGCTGCTGGCACTGGCGCGCGAACATCTTCGCAAAAGGCCCGGCCATGCTGCTTGAAACCCGGTTTGTCGTGGCGCCGGACCACCCAGCGTTTGCCGGGCATTTCCCCGGCAACCCCATCGTGCCCGGCGTGCTGCTGCTCGATGCAGCCGTGCACGCGGTGCTGCAAGCCCTCGAAGCCGCAGGCGCCGCGACCCGGCCCTGCGAAATCAGCGCCGCCAAGTTCCTCAGTCCCGTGGGGCCCGGCGAAACCCTCACGATATCCTGCAGCCCCGGTGCCCGCGGCATCCACTTCGAGATCCGCAGCGGCGCGCGGCAAGCGGCCACCGGCACCCTCGTGCTGCCGCCCTCGCCATGAGCGCGCCGCAGCGGGTGAAAGACGGCTCGGCAGCCGAATGGCGGCAACAGCCCGAGCGCAGCAGCGTCTTCATGCTGCGCGTGATGACCCTGATTTCCCTGAGCCTGGGCCGCCGCGCCAGCCGCGCCATCCTGTACGGCATCGCGGCCTACTTCCTGGCCTTCGCGCCCACGGCACGCCGCATGTCGCGCAACTACCTGCGCCGCGTGCTCGAGCTGCCCTCGCCCGCCGCCGTCGGCTGGCGCCACCTGTTCCGGCATTTCCTGAGTTTCGCCTCGGCCGTCCACGACCGGGTCTTCCTGCTCAACGACCGCTTCGACCTGTTCGACATCCGGGTGCACAACCAGGCGCTGATCGACGAGGCGGTGGCCGGCGGCAAGGGTGTCTTTCTCATAGGCGCCCACCTGGGGAGTTTTGAAGTGCTGCGCGCCATCGGGCGCCGCCAGCCCGGGCTGCGCGTCGCCATGGCGATGTACGAGGAGAACGCGCGCAAGATCAACGCCGCGATGGGCGCCATCAATCCCCAGGCGCAGATGGACGTGATCGCGCTGGGCCACATCGATTCCATGATCCGCGTGCACGCCCTGCTGGACCAGGGCGCCGTGGTCGGCATGCTGGGCGACCGCACGCTGGGCACTGACGACACCTATCCCGTCGACTTCCTGGGTGCCCCCGCCGAATTGCCGCTGGGGCCTTTTCGCATGGCCGCCGTGCTCAAACGCCCGGTGCTGTTCATGGCGGGGCTCTACCGCGGCGGCAACCGCTACGACGTCCACTTCGAGGCGCTCGCGGACTTCTCCGCGCTGCCGCCGCGCGGCCGCACGCAGGCGGTGCACGAGGCCGTGACGCGCTATGCTGCACTGCTGGCGCGGTATTGCCGCAGCGCACCCTACAACTGGTTCAATTTTTTCGATTTCTGGCACGCCGCGCCGCCGCAGGCCAGCCGTCCCGGACAACAGCCTTGAGCAGCGCATGACACACCTTCCTTCGCACACTGCACCGGCCGCGGCGTTCTCACGGACAGCCCGGCTGGCAGCCGTCCTGGCGGGCCTGGCCCTGGCCGTGTGGAGTCCCGGCGCGCTGGCCGCCTGGGACTTGCAGCAGTTGATGGACACCTTGGCGCAAACCAAGTCGGGCCGCGCCACTTTCATCGAGAAAAAACATATCGCACTGCTCGACCGGCCGGTGGAATCGTCCGGGGAACTGCTCTATACCGCACCCGACCGGCTCGAAAAACGCACACTCAAGCCCAAGCCCGAATCCATGGTCGTCAACGGCGGCGAACTGGTGATAGAACGCGGCCGGCAAAAATACCAGCTGCAGCTGCAGGCCTACCCCGAGTTGGCCGCCTTCATCGACAGCATTCGCGGCACGCTGGCCGGCGACCGCGGCGCGCTAGAGCGCAGCTACCGGCTCAGCCTGGAAGGCAGCGCCGAACGCTGGACCCTGCAATTGCAGCCGCTGGACCCCAAGATGCAGGCGGTGATCCAGCGCATCCGCATCAGCGGCGTGCGCAACCAGGTGCGCGGCATAGACATCGCCCAGGCCGACGGCGACAGCTCCAGCATGGCCATCGAACAGGCGGCGCCGTGACGGCAGCCGCGACGCGCGGCCGCATGGCCGCCATCGCGCTGTGGCTGGTGTTCCTGGCCGGCTGCGCGCTGGTCATCAGCCGCACCCATTTCACCACCGACCTCTCGGCCTTTTTGCCGCGCACGCCCACGCCCGAGCAGCAGCTGCTCAAGGACCAGATCACCGAGGGCCTGGCCTCACGCCTGGTGCTGGTGGGCATAGAGGGCACCGATGCCCCGACCCGGGCCCGGCTGTCGCGGCAGCTCGCCCAGCAGTTGCGCGCCGATCCCGCCTTCGCCAGCGTGTCCAACGGCGAGCCCGTCAACAGCGCGCGCGACCGCGACTTCCTGCTGGCCAACCGCTATGTGCTGAGCCCCGCCGTCACGCCCGAGCGCTTCAGCGAAGCCGGCCTGCACGCGGCCCTGGGCGAAAGCATAGACCTGCTCGCCTCGCCCGCGGGCCTGATGGCCAAGGCCCTGCTGCCGCGCGACCCGACCGGTGAAATGGTGCAGTTGCTGGGACAGTTCAATGCCGGCAGCCAGCCGAGGCAGGTCGACGGCGCCTGGGCCTCGCGCGATGGCCGGCGCGCGCTGATGCTGCTGCAAACCCGCGCGGCGGGCTCCGACACCGATGCCCAGCAACAGGCCATGGCCGCGGTCCGCAAGGCCTTCGACGCGGCCGCCGGCCAGAGCGGCGCCTCGCTCGTCATGACCGGCCCCGGCGTGTTTTCCGTCACCTCGCGCGAGGCCATCCAGAGCCAGGTCAGCCTTCTTTCGATGATCAGCGTGGCGCTGATCGCGGGCCTGCTGCTGCTGGTCTATCGCTCCGTCGGCGCGCTGGTCCTGGGTTTCCTGCCCGTCATCACCGGCGCGCTGGCGGGCATTGCCGCAGTGAGCCTGGGCTTCGGCTCGGTGCACGGCATCACGCTGGGTTTCGGCACGGCCCTGATCGGCGAGGCGGTGGACTATTCCATCTACCTGTTCGTGCAGTCCGAGGATGCCGGCGCGGACCCGCAGCATTGGGTCAGGCGCTTCTGGCCCACGGTACGGCTGGGCGTGCTGACCTCCATCGCCGGTTTTGCCTCGCTGCTGCTGTCCGGCTTTCCGGGCCTGGCGCAACTGGGCCTGTATGCAATCGCCGGCCTGGTCACGGCCGCCGCGGTCACCCGCTATGTGCTGCCGCACCTGCTGCCGGCGGGCTTTCGCATCCATGACGTCTCGGCCATCGGGCATGTGCTGCAGGCGCTGGCGGCGCGCGCCCCGGCCCTGCGCTGGCCAGCCGCGGCCCTGCTGCTGGCCGCCTGCGCCGTCCTGGCCGGCCACCATGCCAGCCTGTTCAACGACAAGATCTCCTCGCTGAGCCCGGTGTCGCAAGCCGATGTGGCGCTCGACGAAAGCCTGCGCGCCGACATGGGCGCGCCGGATGTGCGTTATGTGGTGGTGGTCTCCGCCGGCAGCCAGGAAGCGGCGCTGCAAACCGCCGAGCGGGTGTCCGGCGTGCTCCAGGCGCAGGTCGAGCGCGGCCAGATCGCCGGCTTTGACAGCCCCAGCCGCTACCTTCCCAGCCTGGCCACGCAAAGCGCCCGCCAGACCAGCCTGCCGCCGCCCGAGCAGCTGCAGCCGCGGCTGGCCCGGGCGGTGCAGGGCCTGCCGGTGCGTGCGGAGGTCTTCGCGCCCTTTCTGGCCGACGTCGCCGCAGCCCGCGGCCGGCCCCCGCTGCAAGCGGCCGACCTGGAAAAAACATCCATGGCCATGGGCCTGGACGCCCTGCTGCTCGGCAAAGCCGGACGCTGGAACGCCTTGCTGCCGCTGACCGCGCCCAAGGGCGCGAACATCCAGGCCGCCGACATCCACGCCGCCCTGGCGGCCGCCTCCCTGCCCGGCGTGCTGTTTGTCGATCTGAAAACCGAATCGGACCGCCTGTACGCGGGCTACCTGCACGAGGCCATCATGCTGTCGCTGGGCGGGCTGGCCCTCATCGTGGTGCTGCTGCTGGCGGTGTTCCGCTCGCCGGCCCGGGTGCTGCGCACCCTCGCGCCGCTGGCCGCCGCGGTCGTCACAGTCACGGCCGGCCTGGCGCTGCTGGGCCAGCAGCTGATCATCCTGCACCTGGTCGGCCTGCTGCTCGTCGTGGCCGTCGGCTCCAACTACGCGCTGTTCTTTGACCGGCCCGACCCGGCCACGCCGATCGCGCCGCGCACCCTGGCCTCCATGCTGCTGGCCAACCTGACCACGGTGGCGGGCTTTGGGCTGCTGGCATTTTCCAAGGTCTCCATCCTGCAGGCCATGGGCGCCACGGTCGCGCCCGGCGTCATCCTGGCGCTGCTGTATGCGGCGATCTTTGCGCGGAGGGCCCATGCCTGAGCCCGGCACAGTGTGGAAACCCGGCGCCCTGCTGCGCGCCAGCGCCGGCGTGCACCTGCTGGCGCTGGTGGCCGTCATTGTGAAGATGGGCCTCTGGCCCTGGGCCCTCGCGGCCGTGGTGCTCAATCACGGGCTGATCGCCTTTGCCGGCCTCTGGCCGCGCAGCCATTGGCTGGGCCCGAACTGGACGCGCCTGCCCGCCGCGGCCGAGGCCCGACGCGAAATCGCGCTGACCATCGACGACGGGCCCGACCCCGCCGTGACCCCCCTGGTGCTGGACCTGCTGGATCGCCACGCGGTCCGCGCCACGTTTTTTTGCGTCGGCGAAAAAGCCGCGCGCCACCCCGAGCTGTGCCGCGAGATGGTGCGGCGCGGCCATGCCGTTGAAAACCACAGCCAGCACCACCGCCATCATTTTTCCGTGACCGGCCCGCGCAGCATGCTGCGCGAGCTGCAGGCCGCGCAGGACACGCTGGCCCGGGCCAGCGGCCAGCGCCCGCTGTTCTTTCGCGCGCCGGCCGGCCTGCGCAACCCCTTCCTCGACCCGGTGCTGGCCCGGCTGGGCCTGAAGCTCGCCAGCTGGTCGGTGCGCGGTTTCGACACGCGCACCGGCGACGCCGCGCGCGTGCTGCGCAGGCTTCAGGCCGGGCTGCGTCCCGGCGCCATCGTGCTGCTGCACGACGGCAACGCGGCGCGCACGCCGCAAGGTATTCCTGTCGTGCTCGAGGTGCTGCCGCCCCTGCTCGAATCGATCAGCGCGGCCGGGCTGCGCACCGTGACCCTGCGTCAGGCCCTCGCATGAAGCCGCCGCAAGCCCAACCCACCGCGTGGTCCCGCATGGCCGAAGCTGTTTCGCGGCACTTCTTCCTCAAGGGCGTGGGGACGATGCTGTTCATCGCCCTGTTTTTCGGCGCCTATTTCTACCTGCTCAAGTACCCGGTCTTTCCCCTCACCGTGATGCCGCGGACCTGGGCCGACCATCTGGTCGGCTTTGCGCCGCTGGCCCTGCCGGTCTACCTGTCGCTGTGGGTCTATGTGTCGCTGCCGCCGCTGTTCTTCAGCGACAGGCGCGAACTGCTGCATTACGGCCTGGCGATCGCACTGACCTGCCTCTTCGGCCTGGCGGTGTTTTTTGTCTGGCCCACGGCCGCCCCGCCGGCCGACGTCGACTGGCTGAAATACCCCGATATGCAGTTCCTGAAAAACATCGACGCGGCGGGCAACGCCTGCCCTTCGCTGCATGTGGCGACGGCCGTTTTCTCGGGCCTGTGGCTGCACCGCCTGTTGCGCGGATTTTCCGCACCGTCCTGGCTGCTGTGGCTGAACGCCCTGTGGTGCGCCGGCATCGCCTACTCGACACTGGCCACGCGCCAGCACGTCGCGGTGGACGTCGCCGCCGGCATCGCCTTGGGCGGGCTCGCGGCCTGGCTGTCCCTGCGCCTGCACCGGCAACGCGGGGGACGCGCGTGAGCACCGGCCCGCGGCGCGGCATGCGGCCGCCCCTGCTGGCGGTTTGCTAAAGTGTCTTTTTCTTCAGAGAGGCCCTCTCCCCTGTACCCCCTTTGGCTTTCCCATTTCACCGCGACCAGCAGCATGGGACGCGGCCTGGCACAGACCCTGGACGCGCTGCGCGCGCGACGCGGCGGGCTGGCGCCCTGCGGTTTCGACACGGTCGACCTGCAGACCTTTGTCGGCGAGGTGCAAGGCGTGGACCAGGTCGTGCTTCCCGAGCCCTTGGCCGCTTTCGATTGCCGCAACAACCGGCTCGCCCTGCTGGGGCTGAGGCAGGACGGCTTTGAGGCCGCCGCGGCCGCCGCCGTCCAGCGCCACGGCGCGCAGCGCGTGGGCGTCTTTATCGGCACCAGCACGTCGGGCATCCTGCAAACCGAGCTCGCCTACCGCCGGCGCGATCCGCACAGCGGCGCGCTGCCCGCGGACTTCCACTACAACACCACCCACAACACCTTCTCGGTGGCCGACTTCACGCGCCAGTACCTGGGCCTGGCCGGCCCGGCCGTCGTGGTTTCGTCGGCCTGCTCGTCCAGCGCCAAGGTCTTTGCCTCGGCGCAAAGAATGATGCGCGCGGGCCTGATCGACGCCGCGGTGGTGGGCGGTGTGGATTCGTTGTGCCTGACCACTTTGTACGGCTTCAATTCGCTGGGCCTGACTTCCGGGCAGGCCTGCCGCCCCTTCGACGCCGAGCGCGACGGCATCTCCATCGGCGAGGCCGCCGCCTTTGCGCTGCTTGAACGCGCGCCGGCGCGGCCCCGGCCCGGCGACGTGCTGCTGCTGGGCGTGGGCGAATCCAGCGACGCGTACCACATGTCTTCGCCGCACCCCGAGGGCCTGGGCGCGCGCCTGGCCATGGAGCAGGCCCTGGCCATGGCCGGCCTGGGCGCGGCCGACATCGACTACATCAACCTGCACGGCACCGCGACACAGAGCAACGACGCCGCCGAAGCCAAGGCGGTGGCGGCACTGTTCGGCACGAGCGTCCCCTGCAGCTCCACCAAGGGCGCGACCGGCCACACCCTGGGCGCCGCCGGCGGCCTGGAGGCCGTGGTCTGCGCGCTGGCGCTGCAGCACGGCCTGCTGCCCGGCGGCCTCAACACCCGCGCGCTCGACCCGGCGCTGCCGGTCCACTACCTGGTGGACAACCAGCAAGCGGCCCCGCGCCATGTGCTCAGCAATTCCTTCGGCTTCGGCGGCACCAACTGCAGCCTGCTGCTGGGCTGCGCCGGCTGAAACCCAACATGACGCAGACATCCCCACCTCCCGCCCCGGTCCTCACCGTGTTTGTGCAAGGCATAGGCCTGCTGGGCCCCGGCCTCGCGAACTGGGCGCACGGCCGCGAATGCCTGATGGGCGCCGCGCCCTACCAGTCCGCGCGCTGCGTGCTGCCGCCGCCCATGGCCTTGCCGCAGGCCGAGCGCCGCCGCGCTGGCGCGGTGGTCAAGGTGTCGCTGGCGGTCGGTGAGGAAGCCGTGGCGGCTTCGGGCCTGCGGGCGGCCACGCTGGCCTCGGTGTTTTCGTCCTCCAGCGGCGACGCCGTCAATTGCCACGAGATATGCAGCACGCTGGCCTCCAGCGACAGGCTGATCTCTCCCACGCGCTTTCACAACTCGGTGCACAACGCCGCGGCCGGCTACTGGAGCATCTCCAGCGGCGCCATGGCGACCTCGTCGGTGCTGTGCGCGCGCGATGCCAGTTTTGCGGCCGGCCTGCTCGAGGCCATGACACAGGTGGCGGTGGAGCAGGTGCCCGTGCTGCTGGTCGCCTATGACACCAACTACCCTGAACCACTGTACAGCGCGCGCGCCATTCCCGACAGCTTCGGCGTAGCCCTGGTGCTGGCGCCAAGCCGCAGCGAACGCAGCCTGGCGCAATGGACGCTGGAGCCGGCCGGCTGCCTGAGCCGCGTGCCCGCGGACCGGCTGGACGACCCTGCGCTCGAAAAACTGCGCCAGGACATTCCGGCGGCTCGCTGCCTGCCCCTGCTGCGCGGCGTCGCGGGCCGGCACTCGGGCCGCGTCGTGCTCGACTACCTGGAGGGCTCGCAGCTGGCCCTGCAGGTGGCGCCCTAAGCCTTGCGAGCCTTCGCCATGACCCTTGCCTTTACCCCGCCTGCAAGCCTGGACCACGAGGAAATCGCGCGCCGCATTCCGCATCAGGGCAGCATGTGCCTGCTCGATCGCGTGAGCGCCTGGGACAGCGAGCGAATCAGTTGCGAAGCCACCAGCCACCTGGACCCCGGCAACCCGCTGCGCGCCCACGGACGGCTGGGCGCAGCCTGCGGCATTGAATACGCGGCGCAAGCTATGGCCGTGCACGGGGCGCTGGTCGCCGAAATGCAGGCAGCCGCACCGGATGAAGCGCCCAAAGCCGGATACCTGGTCAGCGTGCGCGGCGTGAGCCTGCATGTCGCGCGGCTGGACGACCTGGGCACGGCGATGGCCGTGCGCGCCGAACGCCGCAGCGGCAACGCCGGAAGCGTCCTCTACGATTTCACCGTGCATGCGGGAGATGCGCTGCTGCTCTCAGGCCGCGCTGTCGTGATGCTGGACGCGGCCATGGCGCCCACAAACCCCAAGGAGACCCCATGACCTCCCCTTCACCCAAACGCGCGCTGGTCACAGGCGGCAGCGGTGCCATCGGTTCGGCCATTTGCCGCCAGCTAGCCGCCGACGGCTTTCATGTCCTGGTGCACGGCAACCGCAGCCTGGATGCCGCATCTGCCGTGGTGGCGGCCATACGGGCCGCGGGCGGCCAGGCCGAGGCCGTGGCCTTCGACGTCACCGACGCCGCGGCGACCGGCGCGGCCCTGGAGGCGCTGCTCTTGCAGGGGCCGGTGCAGGTGGTCGTGAACAATGCGGGCATCCATGACGACGCGGTCTTTCCGGGCATGCAGCTGCGGCAATGGCAGCAGGTGATCGACGTCTCGCTCAACGGCTTCTTCCATGTGACCCAGCCCCTGATGATGCCCATGATCCGCACGCGCTGGGGACGCATCATCAACATCACCTCGGTGGCCGCCGTGGCCGGCAATCGTGGCCAGGTGAACTACGCGGCGGCCAAGGGCGCGCTGCACTCGGCCACCAAATCGCTGTCGCTGGAGGTGGCCAGCCGCGGCATCACCGTCAATGCGGTCGCGCCCGGCATCATCGCCACGCCCATGAGCCAGGACAGTTTTGATGCGACCGAGATTGCCCGGCTGGTGCCCATGAAGCGGGCCGGCCAGCCCCAGGAAGTCGCCGACCTCGTGAGTTTCCTGGCCTCCGAACGTGCGGCCTACATCAGCGGGCAGGTGATTTCGATCAACGGTGGAATGATCTAAGTCCCACGGATCCTGCGCGCCAGCAGCAAAGGCAGGCGCAGCAAAAAGCCCAGCAGCAGGCGGCCGTGCATCCAGCTGAGCAGCAGGTTGTCGCGCAGGTAGTTGAAGTGCGAGACGCCGCCCTCGTCGGGGCGGAAATACCGGACGGTGGCCGGCAGGTTGATAGGCTTGACGCCAAGCCAGCACATGCGCACCACCGCCTCCGGGTCGAAATCAAAGCGGCGCATCCAGCGTTGCCCGGCCATGACTTCGCGCAGCGGCGCGATCGGGTAGACACGAAAGCCGAACAGCGAATCGCCTATGCCGGCCCACAGGGTTTCCAGGTCGGCCCAGCCGTTGGACAGCTTGCGCCCGTTGACGCGCAGGCGCGGCGCGTCCGCGGCAAACACGGGCACGCCCAGCACCATGGCGTCGGGCTGGGCCTGCGAAACGGCCATGAAGTCCGGGATCAGGTGGGCCGGGTGCTGGCCGTCCGAATCCATGGCCAGCACGTGCGTGAAGCCCTGCGCCGCGGCCAGCTCGATGCCGTGCAGCACGGCCGCGCCCTTGCCGACATTGCGCGGCAACACCAGCACGCGCAGCCGGTCGTCGCCCTCGGCCATCGCCTGCAGGCGTGCGGCGCTGCCGTCGGTGCTGCCGTCGATCACCACCCAGACCGGCGCCCACTGCGCCAGCGCGCCGCGCACGGTTTCGTCAACCTTCACGCCGGGGTTGTAGCTGGGAATCAGGACCAGGTGCGTGGTGGAGGCGGCGCGGGGGGGATTGTTCATCGGCTGGAAGATGGGGGGATCAGGGAGGCGGAAAGCGGGTCGCGAAGCTTGCACCCGCCCTAGGCCGGCGGCGCCGCGGCGATGGAGGGCAACGGCTGGAAACGTTGCAATTCGGCCTCGAAGTAACGCTCCAGCTCCGCCGTGAACAGCGCGGTGTCGCCGGCGGGTTCAAAGCGCTTGCCCAGGCGCACCCGGTAGGTGACGGGCATTTTCGGCGTCCACAGCAGGGACCAGCCCTTGCCCAGGAAAGCCGAATCGGTTTCGATGAAGACGGCCTGCACCGGAACGCCCGCATGTTTGGAAATCAGGCCGGTCGTGCCCTGCATGCGCCCGACGGGAAAGCGCCGGGTACGGGTGCCTTCGGGAAACAGCAGCAGGCTGCTGCCCTGGCGCAGGTCGGCCACCGACAGCTGCACCATGGTGCGCAGCGGCATGTTGCGGATATAGCCGACCAGGCGCGCGCCGGCGCCGAAGAAAACGCTGTTGACGATGTCGGCCTTCATGATGCAGGTGGCGTCCGGCAGGCGGGACAGGATCATGATGGCGTCCAGCAGCGACGGGTGGTTGGGCGCGATGATCAGCGGCGGGCCGTCCCGCAGCACGTCCAGCGCCGCCAGGTCGAAACGGCAGGCGCCCATGAGCTCCAGCAGGCGCAGGTAGCCGCGAAAGCTCCCCGCCGCGAGCTTGCGCCCCCAGCGCCGGCTCAGCGCCCTCGGCAGCAGCGCGCGCATGGCGATGGCCATCACCGAGACGCCGAGGCAGAGGAGCACCAGCAGCGCATAACCCAGGCCCAGCCGGGCCGTTTCATGCAAGGCCCTGCGGCCCGTGTTCAGCACGGGCGCTTCGGCAAGCAAGGCGTCGGATTTGTTGTCCATGGAGCGGTTTCGCAGGGTGGCTTTTGGTTTTTGGCTTGCGGTGGTTGTGCTGCTCTCGGCGACCCGGATATTGGCCTTGCGAAGGGTTGTGGAGCCCGGCGCGGGCGGGTGCCTGCCGGCAGGATGGTGCTGGAATGGATGAATTCCAGCGAGTCTACCTCTGCGCGACTGCCGTTTCCCGGCCGATTGCCGGTTTGCAGCGTCAGGTTTCACGCCGTCCGGTGGCTGCCCGCCGGGCTTTTCGGGCGGAAGCCGGCCGAAAGCCGCAAGTGCCCGGGATTGCCCTGGAGTAAAGGACAATCGGGGCGTACGGGGGGAGCCCAGGCTCCACCTAAGATAGCGGATTGGGTGAAAAAAATGGCAAAAGAAGGGGGCGCCGGGGCGCCGGTTCATTGATGCAAAAGGAAACAATTCGGGGCAAAAATTCCGCAACAGGGGCTGAAGACACGCCCATGATGACGCAGTACAAGCGCATCAAGGCGGACTATCCCGACACACTGGTTTTTTACCGCATGGGCGACTTCTATGAAGTGTTCTTCGCCGACGCGGAGAAAGCCTCACGCCTGCTCGACATCACGCTGACGCGGCGCGGCCAGTCGGCCGGCGAGCCGGTGGTCATGGCCGGCGTGCCCTTCCATTCGCTCGAAGGCTACCTTGCCAAGCTCATCAAGCTCGGCGAATCGGTCGCGATCTGCGAGCAGGTCGGCGACGTCGCCACCAGCAAGGGGCCGGTCGAGAGAAAAGTCGTGAGAGTGGTGACACCAGGCACGCTGACCGACACCGAGCTGCTCAGCGACAAGACCGAATCCATCCTGCTGGCCGTGCACCAGGGCGCGCGCAACACCTGCGGCCTGGCCTGGCTCAGCGTGACGCAAGGCGAAATCCATCTGGCGCATTGCGCCGGCGACGAACTCGAGGCCTGGCTGGCGCGCGTGGCGCCCAGCGAGCTGCTCTACAACATCGACGTGACGCCGGCCTTCGAGCAGCGCATCAAGGCCCAGCGCTGCGCCTCCACCGCACGCCCGGCCTGGCAATTCGACGCCGCCCTGGGCGCGCGCCGGCTGCTGGACCAGCTCAAGGTCGCCTCGCTGGCTTCCTGGAACGCCGAGGCCTTGAACGAAGCCCATGCCGCCGCCTCGGCGCTGCTCGGTTATGCCGAACACACACAGGGCCGGGCGCTGTCGCATGTGCAGGGCCTGCAGGTGGTGCGCTCCGGCGAACTGATCGAGCTGCCGCAAAGCACGCGGCGCAACCTCGAACTCACGCAAACCCTGCGCGGCGAGGACTCGCCCACGCTGTTTTCGCTGCTGGACACCTGCACCACCGGCATGGGCAGCCGCGCACTCAAGAGCTGGCTGCTCACGCCACGCCGCGACCGCGCCCAGGCTGCCGCGCGGCTGGATGCCATTACGCACTTGCGCGGCGGCTCGCAGCAAACGCTGCGCGCCAGACTCAAGGGCTGCAGCGACGTGGAACGCATCACCGCCCGCATCGCGCTGCGCCAGGTGCGGCCGCGCGAGCTGGTCGCCCTCAAGGACACGCTGCAAAAAGCCGAACTGGCCGCGCCCGCGGGCAGCGATTTTCCGGAGCTGCTGACCCGCATCTTCGAAGACCTGCAGCCGCCGGCCGGCTGCGCCGCGCTGCTGGGCCGCTATGTGCTGGACGAGCCGGCCGCGCTGATACGCGACGGCGGCGTCATCAACCACGGCTGCGACGCCGACCTCGACGAGCTGCGCGCCATCCAGACCAATTGCGACAGCTTTTTGCTCGACCTGGAAGTGCGCGAAAAAGCCCGCACCGGCATCGCCAACCTGCGCGTGCAGTTCAACAAGGTGCACGGCTTTTACATCGAGGTCACGCAGGGCCAGGTCGACAAGGTGCCCGACGACTACCGCCGCCGCCAGACGCTCAAGAATGCCGAGCGCTACATCACGCCCGAACTCAAGGCCTTTGAAGACAAGGCCCTGTCGGCGCAGGAGCGCGCGCTGGCGCGCGAAAAATGGCTGTACGAACAACTGCTGGACCAGTTGCAGGATTTCATCCCCGCGCTGAGCCGGCTGGCGCGCGCCCTGGCCTCGCTGGATGCGCTGTGCGCGCTGGCCGAGCGCTCGCTCACGCTGAACTGGGCAGCGCCGGTGTTTGTGCGCGAGCCCTGCATAGACATCGTCCAGGGCCGGCATCCGGTGGTGGAGGCGCGCCTGGCCGAAACCGGCGGGGGTTCCTTCATCGCCAACGACTGCGCCATGAGCGGCAAACACCGCATGCAGGTCATCACCGGCCCCAACATGGGCGGTAAATCGACCTATATGCGCCAGGTGGCCCTGATCGTGCTGCTGGCCAGCGTGGGCTCCTATGTGCCGGCGGCCAGCTGCCGGCTCGGGCCCATAGACGCCATCCACACCCGCATAGGCGCGGCCGACGACGTGGCCAATGCGCAGTCGACCTTCATGCTCGAGATGACCGAGGCCGCGCAGATCCTGCACGCCGCCACGCCGCACTCTCTGGTGTTGATGGACGAGATAGGCCGCGGCACCTCCACCTTCGACGGCCTGGCGCTGGCCGGCGGCATCGCTGCCTATTTGCACAACAAGACGCAGGCCTTCACGCTGTTTGCCACGCACTACTTCGAGCTGACCGAATTCCCGGCCCAGCACCACGGCGCGATCAATGTGCATGTGAGCGCGGTCGAGTCCGGCGCCGACATCGTGTTCCTGCACCATATCGAGCCCGGCCCCGCCAGCAAGAGCTACGGGATTGCCGTGGCCAAGCTGGCCGGCGTGCCCGCCGCGGTGGTCAACCACGCCCGCCATGCGCTCAATGCGCTGGAGGCCCACCAGAACGAAGCGCGCGCCCAGGTCGACCTGTTCGCCGCCCCGCCCGAAGCCGCCGCGCCCGAACAAAGCGCAGTGGACAAGGCATTGGGTACCATAGACCCTGACGCACTGACGCCGCGCGAGGCGCTGGACGCCCTGTACCGCCTCAAAAAGATGTCTGCCTCGCCGTGACCCAGCGCAACCCGACCTCCCCCACACCCCAAAGCCATCTCATGACCTACTGCGTCGCCGCCAAACTCAACGCCGGGCTGGTGTTTTTGTCAGACTCCCGCACCAACGCGGGCCTGGACCACATCAGCACCTTCCGCAAGATGATCGTGTACGAAAAAGCGGGCGACCGCTTCATGGTGCTGCTGTCGGCCGGCAACCTGTCGATCTCGCAGTCGATACGCGAGATCCTGCAGGTAGAGCAGCTCAAGGACCATGAAGGCGGCGAGCCCATCACCATCTGGAACGCCAAAAGCATGTTCGACGCCGCCCGTGTGCTGGGCTCGGCGATCCGTCGCGTCTATGACCGCGATGCCGAGGCGCTCAAAAACGCCGATGTGGACTTCAACGTCTCGCTGGTTTTCGGCGGCCAGATCCGCGGCGAGAACATGCGCCTGTTCCAGATGTATTCGGCCGGCAACTTCATCGAGGCCACCGACGAGACGCCCTACTTCCAGGTCGGCGAGTCCAAATACGGCAAGCCCGTGCTGGACCGCGTGCTGACCCCCGCCACGCCACTGGCCGAGGCCGCCAAATGCGTGCTGGTGTCCATGGACTCGACCATGAAGTCCAACCTCTCGGTGGGCCTGCCGCTGGACCTGGTGGTCTACGAGGCCGACACCTACAAGAGCGACAAGATCGTCTGCATCGACAACGACAACCCCTACTACCGCATGATGCACAGCAGCTGGGGCCAGAAGCTGCGCGAGGTCTTCGACAGCATCGAGGACCCGGTCTGGGACGACGCGCACACCGACATCCCGCTGAAGATGCCGGCCACGCGCCACGAGCCGCTCAAGAAAATCAGCACGCCCGACGAGAAGTTGATTTAACAGGTGCTGATTTAAACCGTGCCCACTTCGTTAAAACCGCTGGTCATTTTTTCCCACGGCAACAGCTTCCCGGCCGGCACTTACAGCGCGGTTTTCAATAGCCTGAAAGCCCGCGGCTTCCAGGTCAAGGCGGTTGACAAATTCGGCCACGACCCGCGCTACCCGGTCACCAGCAACTGGCCCCACCTGGTGCAGCAGTTGGCCGACTTCACCGCGCGCGAGGTCGAAAAAGCCGGTCAGCCGGCCTTTTTGGTCGGCCATTCGCTGGGCGGCTTTTTAAGCCTGATGTGCGCCGCGCGCAACCCACAGCTGGGCGGCCAGCCCGTCAAGGGCGTGGTGCTGGTCGATTCCCCCATCCTGGGCGGCTGGCGCGCCCGCGCCCTCAGCGTCGCCAAACGCGCCCAGCTGGTCGGCGCCATCTCGCCCGGCGCCATCAGCCGCAAACGCAAAAACCAGTGGCTGGGCAAGGACGAGGTGTTCGAGCACTTCCGAAGCAAAAAAGCCTTTGCCGCCTGGGACGAGCAGGTGCTGCGCGACTACATCGCGCACGGCACCTACGAAGGCACCGGTGAGGACGAAGGCAAGCGGTTGCTGAGCTTTGACCGCGACGTGGAAACCGCGATCTACAACACCCTGCCCGACAACCTCGAAGGCCTGATCAAGCGCCACCCCTTGAAATGCCCCGTCGCCTTTATCGGCGGACGCCAGTCGGTGGAGATGAAGCAGGTCGGGATGGCCATGACCGAGAAGGTGACCAAGGGACGGATCATGATGCTGGATGGCAGCCACCTGTTTCCCATGGAGAAGCCTTTGATGACGGCAGCGGCCATCGAAGCGGCCCTGCGGAATTTCCTGGACTGACCCAGGCGCCTACAAAAGCTCCGCCGACGACAAGGCCGGCGTCTCGGCAATCCGCGCCGAGATGGCCCGGCAGGCCTCCAGCAAAGGCGCCACATAGGCCTGCTCGGGGTTTTCTTTCTGCCGGAACATCAAGGTACTGACGCTGATAGCGGCAACAGGCGTGCCACCGCCGCCGCGTATCACGGCGCCGTAACAAAAAATGCCGGCCTCGTGCTCCTCGCCATCCACAGACCAGCCGCGTTCGCGCGTGATCTGCAGCTGCTTACGCAAGTCGGGCAGCTTTACCAGCGTGTTGCCGGTGTAGCGCTGCAAGGGCAGCCCCGCCAGCAACGGCTCCAGCGCGGCGGGCTCCAGCGCCGCCATATACGCCTTGCCGACCGCCGTCGCATGCAGCGCCACGCTGGTACCTATACGCGAGGCCATGCGCACCGCGCTCGGGCTTTCGAGTTTTTCGATATAGACCATGGCGCTGCCATTGGGCACGGCCAGGTGCACGGTCTCGCCGGTGATGTCGCGCAGGCGCTTGAGTTCGTCGACAGCGGCGAGGCGCAGGTCTGAGCGGCCCCAGCTGCGGCTGGCTAGCTGGATCAGGCGCGGGCCCAGGGCCAGCAGTGCGCCGCGCTCGTTTTCGACCAGCAGGCGCTCGGCCACCAGGGCCGCGACGATGCGGTGCACCGTAGGTCTGGGGTAGCCGCTGGCCTTGACCAGTGCACCGACGTTGGGCGGCTGCTCCGAGTCGGCCACCAGTTGCAGCACGTGCATGAATTTCGAGAACGCGGCCGTGCCGGCCACCTGCGAGGCCTTGGATGACCTGACAATGGGCTGGTCCATCACGACACCATGTAGCCGCCGTCCACCGGCAGGATCACGCCGGTCATAAAGGCAGCCGCCGGCGTGCAAAGAAACATCGCAGCCTCGGCCACGTCCTTGGGTGTTCCCCAGCGGCCCATGGGCGTGCGCGCCAGGATGGGGCCGGCGCGCACCGGGTCGTCCTGCAGCGCTTTCGTGAGCGGCGTGGCGATCCAGCCGGGGGCGATGGCGTTCACGCGTATGCCGTCGGGCGCATAGGCAATCGCCAGTGACTTGGTGAGCTGGGCGACGCCGCCCTTGCTGGCCGCATAACCGGGCACCAGGCCGCCACCGAAAAAGCTCAGCATGGAAGCCGTGTTGACGATGCAGCCGCGGCTGGCCTTGAGGCGCTCGCGCACGGCGGTGCACACCCTCATGGTGCCAGTCAGATTGACGGCCAGCACTTTTTCAAACACCTCGATGTCGTGCTCGGCGCCGCGCTGGATGATGCCGGCGCAGTTGAAGACGATGTCCAGCCGGTCCATGCCGGCCAGCGCCGCGTCCAGGCTGGTCGCCGAGGTCACGTCAGCTTGGCGCACCTCGACGGCGGGATCGAGGGTGCCGTCGCCGCCGCCCAGCCCCAGGGCCGTCACTTCGGCGCCCAGCGCAGCGAGGTGATTCGCGATGACGGCGCCTATGCCCTGGGTGGCGCCGGCGACCAGCGCGCGTTTGCCTTTGAAGAGTCCGGCCTGGTAGGTCATGGGTAATTCCTGAAAGATGCGGCCGCGCTCAGCGGATAAATTGTTTTGTGTAGTCGGCGCCCAGGCCGACCGCCTCGAAGTGCTTGTTGCACATCTCTATCTTGGTGAACACGTCCTCGTAGCCCATGCCCTTGCCATACGGGTCGGTGTAGTACATGACACCGTTGACCTGGAAGTAGGTGATCATTTCCTCGACGTCTTCCGGCACATACAGCGTGTGGGTTTCACCGGGCGGCTCGAACACATAGCTGCCCTCGGTGGCCTCCCAGTCGTGCTCCAGGTAGCGCCAGCGGCCCTTGAGCACAAAGCCGTGCACCGCCTGCGGATGGCGGTGCCGGCTCAGCACGCCGGACTTGCGCACGCGCAGCAGATTCATCCAGTAACCCTGGCTGGCGTTCAGGCACAGCGGGCGGAACCAGACGTTCTCGGCCTGCGGCACCCAGAGCCGCTCGTCGGTGGGGATGGCGTGCTGCACCACGATTTCCGGCCTGGCATCGGGCGGGTTGGGGTACTGGTAAGGCATCAGCGGCGTCTGGTCAGGGGTGTCTACGGGCATGGGATTTGTCCATATTGTGGATATGTGTCCATATTGTAGAAAACAATGACTTCGAAAGCGCGGGGATTTACCCCTAAGCGCGCAGGCCGGCATTTGCAACAGACTAGATAAACTACGCCAGACCATCCGGCGCCAACGCCGAGCAATAACACGACTCTCCGAGGAGAACCCCCATGGCCCTGCCTTTTATCGTCACCCTTGCCGTGACCTTTCTTGCCTGGGCCGTCGCGGCCATCGTGTCCCAGAGCATGGGCGACGCGATGACGCTGAGCGCTTCCGTCTGGCTGGCCACGGGGGTGACCTTTGGCGCGCTGCTGGTGGTCAAGCCGGCCAAGCGGGCCGCCGTGCTGGCAGGCGCCGCGCTGGCGGCCGCCCTGCTGTCGCTGCTGGACGGCCTGGCGCTGTTGCCGGCGCTGGCCTTTGGCGCCAACGAGGCGCTGGCGGCCGGCCTGGGCGCCTGGGTGGCGCGCCTGCTGCGCGCACCCCGTCCCGACGGCCGCATCGAGCCGGGCAAGGCCTATGCCGGCTTGCTGGTCGGTGCGCTGCTGACTTCCGCGCTGGGCGCCAGCATCGCCATCGTGCTCTGGAGCTGGGCCCTGCCCCAGCCCATCCCCCTGCTGACCGAGTGGCGCGTCTGGGCCTGCACGACCTTCGTCGGCATCCTGCTGGTCGCGCCGCTCATCACTTCCTTCGCGGGCTTCAAGGTCAAGCGCTCGGGCGGCATGGCCAGCAGTCAGTTCCTCGCGGGCGCCGGCACTTTTGTGCTGTTCTTTGTGGTGGCCGCGCTGATCTTTTCAAGCGACGTGTCCGACCGCTTCGGCGCTTCGCTGGGCCCCACGCTGGCCTACCTGCCGCTGCCTTTTATCGTGGTCACTGCCATCCTCTGGAAGGAACGCGGCGCCACACTGGCCACGCTGCTGGGCGCGCTGGCGCTGATCGCCTGGACCAACAGCGGCGGCGGGCCTTTCGCCGAGGTCGAGGGCTTTCCCGGCGAGGCGGTGATCGAGGTCCAGGGTTATGTGGCCGTGATGGCGCTTCTGGTGGGCGTGGTCAACGCGCTGGGCGCCACCGCCGCGCAGGCGCTCGCGCTGGCGCAGGACTGGCGCACCCGCTACCGCCAGGTGCTGGAATCGAACCGCACGGTGGTCGCCAATTTCGACGCCAGGACCGGTGCGGCCGAATGGGGGGAAGGCGCCAGCGAACTGCTGCGCACCGATGCGGCCGCCCTGCTGACGGTGCAGGACTTCATCACCCACGCCGACCCGCAGGAGCAGCCCGCGCTGCAGGCCGACTGGCGCGACCTCACGCAGGGCCAGCGTGAGCATGTGCTGTGGAAGAACACCTTGCGCTGGAGCGACGGCCGCGTGGCCGCCGTGAACGCGCGCCTCTCGGGCGTGCGCGGCGCCGACGGCCAGGTCGAACAGGTGGCCGTGCTGCTGGAAGTCGAGGCCTGACGTGGCAGCGGATGCGCCCGTCACCCCTATCACGCCGCCTTCCGAAGCGGCCGTGGACAAAAGCACGCCCGCCGTCTTCCTGATCCACGGCCTGGGCGGCACGCAATACGACCTGGGCTCCATGCACAAGCGGCTCAAAAATGCCGGCTTCGTCACCCATTCGCTGACCCTGCCCGGCCACGGCACCACACCCGAAGACCTGGTCCACGTCACGGCCGAGCAGTGGATGGAAGCCGTCACGGCCAAGTACCACGAGGTGGCCGCGCAGCACGACAACTTCCACATCATGGGCATGTGCATGGGCGCGCTGCTGGCCACCGAGCTGGCCAAGCGCCAGAAGCACACACGCGGCAAGCTGATCGCGCTGGCCCCGCCGATTTACATCGACGGCTGGGCCACCGCCTGGTACACACCGGCGCGCCACCTGATGTATTACGTGCCCGGCGTTCCGGCGCGCATGCGGGTGGAAGAGGAAGACCCCTTCGGCATCAAGAACGAGCAGCTGCGCGCCATCGTCAAGGCCAAGTTCGCGCGCGGCGAGAACTTCCACTACCGCTGGGTGCCGCTGGCCTGCATACGGCAGGTGGATCGCCTGCGCCGCTGGGTCATGACGGACCTTAAAAACATGGCCAGCGAAACCTTGGTGATCCATGCGCGCGAAGACGAACTCACGAGCCTGGCCTCGGCCAACTACCTGGTCGAACAGATAGGCGGCGCCAAGGCGCGCATGGTGGTGCTGGAGAACAGCTACCACATGATCTGCGTCGACAACGACCGCGAGCAGGTGGCGCGCAACGTGCTCGAATTCTTCGGCGCCAGCAGCGCCGCCTCGCTGGGCATGGCGGTGGACGACCCCAAGATGAGCGCCGACGCCCTGCAGGCTTTTGCGCAATCGCTGCGCGCGGCGCTGGAGGCCGGCGACTTCAGCGGCGTCTTCGCCCGGGGCGCTTCCGACATGGGCTGGTTCCAGCCCGGCAGCAACCGCGCCAGCGGCATCTACCGCGGCAACAAGGGCTTGCAGGCCATGCTGCCCTGGGCCGGCGGCATCAAATTCACCGCCTTCGGCCAGCCGGTGTTCAATGCCGGCATCGCGGTGCTGCCCGCCACGCTCACGGCTGCAGGCCTGATGTCGCAGGGTGTGCTGGCCTTTGCCGTGCGTTCGGGCCGGCTGCTGGACGCGCGCTGGTTTCCCGATGACGTGGCGCTCGAAGACGCCCACTTCGGCGCGCCGCCGGCGCCCGCCGGCCCCAGCGAGGCCGAACGCGCCTTCGAAGCCGCGGGCATTGCCGTCAAGACGCTGGCCAAGCCGCCCGGCAACGACGAGCTGCTGGCGCTCTATGCCCTGTACAAACAGGCCACGGTGGGCGACGCGACGGGAGAGCGCCCCGGCATCATGGACGTGACCGGCCGCGCCAAATTCGACGCCTGGGCCCAGCGCAAGGGCATGGCCCGCGAGGCGGCCATGGCCGGCTACGCGGCCCTGGTCGAGAAGCTCAGGGCCGGTTGACCCCCTACTGGCCTACTGGCCGGCGGCCTTGGCGCCCAGGCGCTGCAGGCCGGCCGCGCCGGCACGGGCCGCCACATCGGGCTGCCACACCACCTGGTCGTCCACGGCATAAAGCCAGCATTTTGATTTCGCCCGCGCGCACTGCTGGAAGGTCGTGGCCATGGCTTCGGGCTCGCCGGCATTGAAATACCAGCCGCCTTTTTCCGTCACGGCAAAGGCCTTGGGCGGCGGCAGGCTGCGAAAGTGGGCATAGCGCGCCTTGCCGGCATCGCTGAGCGGCACGGCGTTCATATCGTCGGCCGCCGCGAAACCCGAGGCCGGCGGCACAACGTAGTGATGGCCCTTGAAGCGCTGCGCGTGCGACAGCAGCAAAGGCTGGCCCAGCTGCGCCGACAGGAACTCGAACATGCGCGCATGCGAGGCCTCACGCGCCGCCGGGTTGCCGCCCACCATGGCCGTGCCGCTCTTGGTGTTGCCCAGGCCTACCATCTGCTTGACGGGGCCGGGGCCGTCAAAGCCATGGTAGCTGCCTGGGTAGACCTCCAGCTCCACCGTCGCGTTGGCCTTGTTCTTGCGCAGCCGCTCCTGCAGCGTGACGCATTCATGCGCCAGCGTCCAGTCGTCGAGCTCGCCGATCATGATCAGCAGCGGCGTGTGGACTTCATAGTTCCACATCTTGTTGTTCACCAGGCAGCCGGGGTAAAAAGCCACGGCGGCGCGCGGCCGCACCTTCTGCGCCTGCACGTAGGCGTCCGTGGCGTCCACCGTGCTGAGCACGGTCTGCGCGCCGTGCGACCAGCCCATGACCACAATGCGCGAGGCATCCACCGAGGGCTGCTTCACCAGCCAGGCGATGGCGGCGAACACGTCTTCCCGGCGCTCGGCCTCATGGATGGTGCGAAGCTTGTTCGGTGTTTCGCAGATCGACTTCTGCCCGCGCGGCGTGAAGCTGTCCAGCGGCAGGAAGTGGATGCGCTCCGCGTTGAAATAACCCGCGTAGCGGAAAAAGCGCTCGGCAAAATTGCCCTTGCTGTCCAGCCCGCCGCCGCAGCCGTGCAAGCCGATGATGACGGGCCTGGGCTCGCCGTCGCCGACGTCAAACCAGTAGGCCGGGATCTCCAGCTTGCCGTCCAGCGAGGGGATGCTCACCGGGCCGGCCGCGTGCGAGATCTGGGCCGCCAGCAGCAGGCCCGTGAGCAGCGAAAAAAAACGGAAAGCCCAGCCCATGCGCGCGGCCCGCCTTATTCCGCCCAGACCACCAGGCCGCTCCAGGCCGTGGCCAGCACCACGATGCCGAAAGCGATGCGGTACCAGGCGAAAGGCACAAAGCTGTTGCTCGAGATATACCGCAGCAGCCAGCGCACGCACAGCCAGGCGCTCAGGAAAGAAAACACCAGGCCCACCCCGAACAACGGCAGGTCCGCCATGGACAGCAGCGCGCGCTCCTTGTAGAGGCTGTAGACACCCGCGCCTATCAGCGTGGGCATGGCCAGGAAGAAAGAAAAATCGGTGGCCGCCTTGCGCGACAGCCCCAGCAGCATGCCGCCAATGATGGTCGCGCCGCTGCGGCTGGTGCCCGGGATCATCGCCAGGCACTGCACCAGGCCGACCTTGACCGCGTCCATCACGGTCATGGCCTCCACTTCCTGGATGCGCGCGGCGGCCGGGTTGTTCTGCTGGCGCTTTTCAGCCCAGAGGATGATGAAGCCGCCGATGATGAAGGTGCTGGCCACCACGACCGGCGTGAACAGATGGGCCTTGATGGCCTTGCCGAACAGCAGGCCCAGCACCACGGCCGGCACAAAAGCCACCAGCACATTGAGCACAAACTGTTGCGCCTGTTTCTCGGTCGGCAGCGCCACCACGGTCGCGCGAATCTTCTGCCAGTAGACCAGGATCACCGCGAAGATGGCGCCGGTCTGGATCGCGATGTCAAAGACCTTGGCCTTATCGTCGTCAAAACCGAGCAGCGAGCCCGCAAGAATAAGGTGGCCTGTCGAGGAGATGGGAAGGAATTCGGTCAGGCCCTCGACGATGCCCATGATGGCGGCTTTGATCAACAGTGCTATATCCACGCTGGCTCCAGAAATTTAGCGGTGATTATCACCGGGCAAGGTGAAGGGCCGCCGCGCGAATCCGGTGAAAATGCCCTGATAACTTACATGCGCCGCCCCGGCACGCAGCCTGACCGCCAAAAGAAAAAAGGAGAATACACCCATGCATCGCTATTTTCTGAGCGGCCTGCTGCTGCCCTTGCTGCTCACAACCGCGAGCGCGCAGGCCGGCATGGGCTTTACCCAAGTGCCGGGCCTGCAGGACGACAGCGCCATCAGCGTTTTTTATCCTTCGGCCGGCGAAGACCGCCCCATGCAGGTCGGCGCCTATTCCCTCAAAGTCGACAAAGACGGCCAGCCCGTACGCGGCAACACCCGCCTGGTCGTCATCTCGCACGGCTCGGGCGGCTCACCCTGGACTTACACCGACCTGGCGCGCCGCCTGGTCGAGGACGGCTTTGTCGTTGCCTTTCCCCTGCACCGCGGCGACAACGCCAGGGATCCTTCTTCTCCCGGCCCCGATAGCTGGAAGCAGCGGCCCGCCGAGGTGTCGCGCGCCATCGACGCCCTCGCGCGCGAGCCGCGTTTCGCACCACTGCTGTCGCTGGACAAGGTCGGCATGTACGGCATGTCGGCCGGCGGCCATACCGCGCTGACCCTGGCCGGCGGGCGCTGGTCACCCGCCCTGCTCACCCGGCATTGCGAAGCCCATATCGCCGAGGACTTCCAGACCTGCGCCGGGCTGACCACCCGGCTCACGGGCGGCATGCTGGACGGCCTGAAAAAAACCGTGGTGCTGGCCGTCATTCGCCAGCGATTCAGCGACGCCACCTGGCAAAGCCATCACGATGCGCGCATCCAGGCCGTGGTCGCCGGCGTGCCGCTGGCCGCCGATTTCGACATGGCCTCGCTGGCCTCGCCGGCGGTGCCGCTGGGCCTCGTCACCGCGCGGCAAGACCGCTGGCTGGTGCCGCGTTTTCACGGCGACGTGGTGCTCGCGGCCTGCCAGCCGCGCTGCGAGCTGCTGGCCGACCTGCCTGACGGCGGCCACGGCGCGCTGCTGTCGCCACCGCCGCCGGCCGACGGCATGTCGGATCTGGCCAAAGACCTGCTGCTGGACCCGCCCGGCTTTGACCGCAGCCAGCTCCCGGCCCTGGACCGCAAGATCAGCACTTTTCTGCGCAAGCACCTGCTGCCCTGAAACCCCTGCTAAATCCACCTGGCCAAGCTCACCATCCACATGACTGAATCCGCCCCTTCTTCCATTTCCACGGCCACTTCCAGCGCCACCACACCCAGCCAGGTCCTTGATTACTGGCTGGGCGACGGCATTGAAAAAGACTGGCCCACGCAGGACCTCGGCAAACGCTGGTTCAGTGGTGGCGCCGAGCTTGATGCCGAGATACACACGCGCTTCGGCGCCGCCGTGGATGAGGCTCTGGCCGGCGGCCTGCGGGACTGGGAGCAGCCGCCCCTGCACCGCCTGGCGCTGGTCATCCTGCTCGACCAGTTCACGCGCAACATCTTTCGCGGCACGGCCCGCGCCTTTGCCGGCGATGACCGCGCCCAGCAGCTGGTGCGGCAGGCCGTTGCCGCCGGTGAAGACCAGCAACTACCCTGGGCGGCGCGGCTCTTTCTTTACATGCCGCTGATGCACGCCGAAAGCCCGGCGCTGCAGGACGAATGTGTGGCGCGTTTTACCCGGCTGGTCGCCGATGCGCCCGAGGCGCTCAAGCAGCGCCTGCAAGGCAACCTGGACTACGCCCACCAGCACCGCGACATCATCAAGCTCTTCGGCCGTTTTCCTTATCGCAATGCGGTCCTGGGGCGCGCTGATACGCCTGAGGAACAGGACTTTTTACAAAGAGGCCCGCGCTTCGGGCAGTAGCACGCTCCCCCCTGTCCGGGCTCACTTCGCGTAGCCCGTTCTCCCCCCAGGGGGACGGGCGCCTGTGGCCCGGCAAAGCCGGTTCCACGGCCCCCACTGGTGAGATGCCTTCCGGTGGTTACGCCACTTTTTTGAATCCAGCGCCAGCCTGGCCGCGTACCAGCAGCAGGACGCGCCGCGCCATGGCTTCACAACATAGGCCGGTGCGTCTTGCCACGCCGGCCCCTTGGCCGGTCCACCACCACCGAGGAGTTTCACCATGATGCCGCGTCCCTTTACTGCTTTCGCGTCCCTGCTTGCCGTTTCCGTGCTCGCCGCCTGCGGCAGCATGTCGCCCATGAAGCCCATGTATTCGCAGGCCCAGCTGCCCGCCGCCGTCCAGGTGCCGGCCGGCCACACGGTTGCCATGGAAACCGTGGGCGTGGGCGAGATCACCTACCAGTGCAGCCCCAAAAAAGACACGGCCGGCCAGTTTGAATGGGTGTTTGTCGGCCCCGACGCCAAACTGAACGACCGCGGCGGCAAGCAGGTCGGCAAGTACTACGGCCCGCCCGCCACCTGGGAAAGCATGGACGGCTCGAAAATCACCGCCACCCAGCTCGCCGTGGCCCCCAACGGCGCCGGCAACATTCCCACCCAGCTCGTCAAGGCCAACCCGGCCATGGGCAGCGGTGCCATGAGCGGCGTCAGCTACATCCAGCGCGTGGACACCCGCGGCGGCGTCGCCCCTGCCATGGCCTGCACCGCCGGCAACGCGGGCGCCAGACAGGTAGTGCAGTACCAGGCCGACTACATCTTCTACAAGGCGATGTAAGGAGGACGTCCCCCCAATGCGTGCGTAAGCAGCCGGCCCTGAACGTCAGGCGGGGCTGGTTTTTTCAGTCCCACAGGCTTGCCCTGTGGGCTTTTTTGCGCCTGCCCGGGCCGCTTCCACCGCGCCGTCAGGCCCTGCGGAAACGCGCTGGCAACAAGCCTGCGCGGCGTCCTACAGCACTTGCCTGCACCCCGCGTTTTACTGGCAAGCGACAACGACACAAACAAGCGGAGGATTTTCATGAAAAGCACGCACAACATCCTGTGGGCCTATAGCAAAAGCGCAGCCGTCACCGTGGCCATGGTCACCGGCACCGCCGCGCTCATGGTCGCATGTTCCGGCGTCGCGCCCCTGCCCAAGGAATACACCCAGGATCAGCTTGACGCCACCATCACGGTCCCGCCCGGCAACGTCGTCGCGCTCGAAACCACCGCCAGCGGCCTGCTGCACTACGAGTGCCAGGCCAATGCCACCACCGCCGGCACCATAGGCTGGGTGCTGGTGCGCCCCGAAGCCGAGCTGCTGGACCGCACAGGCAAGACCGTCGCCCGCTACTCCGGCCCGCCCGCCACCTGGACCCATATCGACGGCTCCAGCGTCGTCGGCACCCAGGTCGCGCTGGCCCCGCGCGTGGGCGCCACCAACCTGCCGCAGCAGCTGTCCACCGGCGCACCCGGCGCCGCACCCGGCGTGCTGCAGAACGTCACCTACATCCAGCGCATCAAGACCAAGGGCGGCCAGGATCTCAGCAAGGCCTGCACCCAGGCCGATATCGGCGACAAGCTCACCAACTCCTACCAGGCCGATTACATTTTCTGGAAACCCGCCTAAGAACCTGTTCACGGCCTAAACGGGGCCGCGTTGGGGTGCAATCGGGATGAGTGGGCCGACCGGGACCGCCGCATGGGCTAATGCCCATGCAAGGGCCTGGGTGGCTCAAT